>NZ_WVUG01000011.1 GCF_017614965.1 Streptomyces griseorubiginosus
CGGCGAGGGCGGGCGCCGCGAGGGCGGTGGTGCCGACGGGCAGGACGGTGACGGCTGCGAGCGCGACGGCGAGGCCGCGGCACGCGATACGCCTTCTGATTCTGATCATCCCATCAGAAGAACGCGCGGAAACGGCGGGACCGGGGTGCCGCGCGGCGAGGTCACCCTTTCCGCCGAGCCCGGCCGCGGGTGACAACGAGCAGACCGAGAGGTCCGGCGGCGCGTCAGCCGGCCGGCCCGCAGGTCGGGCGAGGCCGTCGTCAGTCCCGGAGGTCGCGCCAGGCCGTCAGCCCCCGCAAGCCGAGCCAGAACGTCAGTCCTGCACGCCACGTCAGCCCGCCAGTCCCGCACGCCGAGCGAGGCCGTCAGTCCCGGAGGTCGCGTCAGGCCGTCAAGCCCGTACGTCGCGCCAGGCCGCTGGGATCGCCTCCGCGACGTCATGGGCGCCGGCCGGTGCCCCGTGCGCGGCGAACCGTCCGGCCAGGCCGTGCAGGTAGGCCGCGACACTCCCCGCGTCCAGTGCGCTGAGGCCGGACGCCAGCAGCGACCCCGCGAGCCCCGACAGCACGTCCCCGCTGCCGGCCGTCGCCAGCCAGGCCGTCCCGGTCGCGTTGACCCGTACGGCCCCGCCGCCGGAGTCGGCGACCAGCGTCGTCGAGCCCTTGAGCAGGACGGTGGCGCCGTAACGGGCGGCGAGTTCGCGCGCGGAGGCGAGCCGCGCCCCCTCGACCTCCTCCCGCGCCACCCCGAGCAGCGCGGCGGCCTCCCCGGCGTGCGGGGTCATCAACGTCGGCGCCGTACGCCCCCGTACGGCCTCGCGCTCCGCCAGCCGCAGCCCGTCCGCGTCGAGGAGCACGGGTACGTCCGTCTCCAGGACCTCGGCGACGGTCGCCGCGTCGTCCCCGGCACCCGGTCCCACGACCCACGCCTGCACGCGCCCCGCCTTCTGCGGCCCCTGGTCCGACACCAGCGTCTCGGGGAACCGGGCGAGGACGGCGTCCCCGGCGGGCCCGACGTACCGTACGGCCCCGGCGCCACCCCGCAGCGCCCCCGACACGGCCAGCACGGCCGCGCCCGGATACCGCACGGACCCGGCGGCGATCCCGACGACCCCGCGCCGGTACTTGTCACTCTCGGCACCGGGAACGGGCAGCAGCGCGGCCACGTCGGCGTGCTGCAGGGCCTCGAGTTCGGGTTCGAGGGGCAACACGTCCGCCAGCCCGATGTCGACGAGCCTGACCGACCCGGCGTACTCGCGCGCGGGATCGATCAGCAGCCCCGGTTTGTGCGTGCCGAAGGTGACGGTGAGATCGGCCCGCATCGCCTCCCCCCGCACCTCACCGCTGTCCGCGTCGACCCCGCTGGGCAGATCGACGGCGACGACGGGAACGCGGGCGTCCGCGGCGATGGCGGCCAACTGCGCGGCCTCGGGCCGGAGTCCACCCTTGCCGCCGATACCGACGATGCCGTCGACGACGAGATCGGCCCGGAGGACCGCCTCTTCGATCGCGTCAAAAACGGCGGCGGCTGCGGAGTTGGCGGTGGCGCGGGCGGTGTCGGATCCAGGTTCGGCAGAAGGGGTACGAGTGTGAGCGGCCCCCGCGGCGACGATCCGCCCCCCGGCCCGCCGCAACGCCGCGAGCCCCTCGGCGTGCGCCCGTTCGGGCGTGAGCAGCAGCGCCGTGACTCCCGCGCCCCGCCGGGCGAGCCGCGCGCCGGCGTACAGGGCGTCGCCCCCGTTGTCCCCGCTCCCGACGAGCAGCACGACGCGGCTGCCGTAGACCCGCCCGAGCATCTCGGCGCAGGCGGCGGCGAGCCCGGCCGCGGCCCGCTGCATCAACGCCCCCTCGGGAAGCCGCGCCATGAGCTCCCGCTCGGCGTTCCTGACCGTCTCCACGCTGTAGGCAGTACGCATGCGACCGAGTCTCCCCCGCCGACACCCCGCCCCGCACCCCGGCCGTTCACCGCACGAGGTCGACTGTCAGTGGCGGCTGCCATGATCGGCCGCATGGGAGTCATCTACGGCTATTACGCCGCTGCGGACGACGGGGACGCCGCCGGAGCGATCGTGCGCGAGGACGAGGAGCCCTACGGGGCGGGGTACGACGAGGTGGCGGTGAAGGGCATCGACCCGGTGGTCGACCTGCTGCCCGCCGAAACGCTCATCACCGGCCTGTCGGCGGAGACGGTCACGTCCGACCCCCGCCGCGGTGAGCTGATCGCCGCCGTCGCGGACGGAGAAGCGATCAGCCTCTCCCTCACGGACACCTTCCGCGACGCCCTCGCGGCCTTCGACAAGCAACTGCTGGACGCCGTCGCCCAAGGCTGGGCGGCCTCGGGCGACTTCTACACCCCACCGGACCCGTCCGACCTGTCCGACTTCCTCCGCGAACTGTCCGGCTTGGCGGAACGGGCGGTGGGGCGGGGACAGCGGTTGTACTGCTGGATATGCCCGTAGCCGACGTTGGGGCCGCGACGGACGACAGCGCCGCACTCGGTGGTCATCCCTCGGCGACGACGACCGCGGAGGCCACGCCGGCATCATGGCTGAGCGACACATGCCAGGACCGCACGCCCAGTTGTTCCGCCCGGGCCGCCACCGTCCCCTTCACCCGCAACCGCGGTTGCCCACTGTCCTCGACATACACCTCGGCATCGGTCCAGTGCAGCCCCGCCGGGGCCCCGAGCGCCTTGGCGAGCGCCTCCTTGGCGGCGAACCTCGCGGCCAGCGAGGCGACCCCCCGCCGCTCACCGCTCGGCAACAACAACTCGCTCTCCACGAACAGCCGCTCCGCCATCCCGGGCGTCCGCTTCAGCGACGCCTCGAACCGCGCGATCTCAGCCACGTCGATCCCGACGCCGATGATGCTCATGCGGGCACTCTACGGTCCGTCAGACAGCCCTGGTCAGGACTCCTCCTCGGTCCCGGTGAACAGTTCTTATAGCGCGGACCGGGCCTGTCCGTAAGATCCTGCCGGACAGGCCCCATCCCAGGGAGAGCTCAGCACTTCAGTGTGAAGGTGAAGTCGCCGGAGAGCTTGCCGCTCAGGCGGATCGCCGACACGACCTTCCCCTCCGTGATCAGACGCTCGACCTCGGCTCGCGAAAGCCCGCAGCCCTCCGCGATCAGCCGCACCGGCCGGACCGGAATCCGCGCCGCGAAGTGGACCGAGACGTCGATCACCTCGTGGTCCAGGTGATCGGTTCCGCCCGTGTCGAGGCGCCAGGCGCCATCCCAGTCGAGGGCGACGCGATTACGCCGCCGTACGACCGGATCCTGCAGCAACTCGGCTGCCAGGCCGATGTCGTTGGCGTGCAGCCGGTCCAGCAGCTCAGGTCGTACGGAGCGCACGTTCATCCGCTCGAAGACCGTGAGCTTCGCGGTTTCCCCGCACGCCGTGCAGAGCGCGAGCAGCCAGGCGTCGATGAGTTTGTGGTTCGCGTTGACGCGGAATTTACCGCTCGCCCGGAAACGCTCCGACGCGCACGTATGGCAGCGGCGCAGGACGAGCGGCAGGCAGGTGGGCATGACCACCCAGTTGGTGAGCACAGAAGTACACCGGTTTCAGTGAGAAGTCCGCAGCAAAGAGGAGCGCGGCGCACATGCGCGACGCGCGACGATTCAGCGCTCGGGAGGTCTCACACGGTGTACAACGGCACGTCCTTGCCCAGTCGACTCGGTCGGCAGCACGGTAAGGGCCCAAGTCGGCACCCCTCCACTGTTTTTCCACGCCACCGCCAATTCGCGCATCCGGGCCAGGGGCGCGAAGGGCGCCGTACGCAACGACGGGAAGACCTACAAGGGCGGCTCGTACACGGCCTGCGGCGGGGCCGGACAACAAAGGGGCGTACGGCATGCCTTGCGGCAGGCCGTACGCCCCTTTCCGCGCCCGGTAGTTCTACCTCCGCCCGCTCACTCCACCGTCACCGACTTCGCCAGGTTCCGCGGCTGGTCCACCTCGTTGCCGCGGGCCGTCGCCAGTTCGCAGGCGAACACCTGCAACGGGACCGTGGCGACCAAGGGCTGGAGGAGGGTCGGGGTCGCCGGGATGCGGATCAGGTGGTCGGCGTACGGCACCACCGCGTCGTCCCCCTCCTCCGCGATCACGATGGTCCGGGCACCCCGCGCCCTGATCTCCTGGATGTTGGACACGATCTTGTCGTGGAGGACGGAGCGGCCCCGGGGCGAGGGGACGACGACCACGACCGGCAGGTCCTCCTCGATCAGCGCGATAGGCCCGTGCTTGAGTTCACCCGCCGCGAAGCCCTCGGCGTGCATGTAGGCGAGTTCCTTCAGCTTCAGCGCGCCTTCCAGGGCCACCGGGTAGCCGACGTGCCGCCCGAGGAAGAGCACCGTGTTCTTGTCGGCGAGGGACCGCGCCAGCGCCCGTACCGGCTCCATCGTCTCCAGGACGCGGTCGACCTCGACCGAGATCCGTGCGAGGTCGCGGATCACGGCGCCGATCTCGTCGCCCCACTTGGTGCCGCGCACCTGGCCCAGGTAGAGGGCGACCAGGTAGCAGGCGACCAGCTGCGTCAGGAAGGCCTTCGTCGACGCGACGGCCACTTCCGGACCGGCGTGCGTGTAGAGCACCGCGTCCGACTCGCGGGGGATGGTCGAGCCGTTGGTGTTGCAGATGGCCAGCACCTTGGAGCCCTGCTCGCGGGCGTGCCGCAGCGCCATCAGCGTGTCCATCGTCTCGCCTGACTGGGAGATGGCGATCACGAGCGACCGCGCGCCCAGGATCGGGTCCCGGTAGCGGAACTCGCTCGCCAGCTCCACCTCGCACGGGATGCGCGTCCAGTGCTCGATGGCGTACTTGGCGATCAGCCCGGCGTGGAAGGCCGTACCGCAGGCGACGATGACGACCTTGTCGACCTCGCGCAGCTCCGAGGCGCTGATCCGCACCTCGTCCAGCGTCAGCGACCCGCCGGCGTCGATGCGGCCGAGCAGCGTGTCGGCGACCGCCTTGGGCTGCTCGGCGATCTCCTTGAGCATGAAGTAGTCATAGCCCCCCTTTTCCGCGGCGGAGGCGTCCCAGTCCACGTGGTAGGTCCGGACCTCCGCGGGCGCGCCGTCGAAGCCCGTCACCGTCACGCCGTCGCGGCGCAGCTCGACGACCTGGTCCTGGCCCAGCTCGATCGCCGACCGCGTGTGGGCGATGAACGCGGCGACGTCGGAGGCCAGGAACGCCTCACCCTCCCCAACGCCCACCACCAGCGGGGAGTTCCGGCGCGCGCCCACGACGACATCGGGTTCGTCCGCGTGCACCGCCACGAGCGTGAACGCGCCCTCCAGCCGTCGGCACACCAGCCGCATGGCCTCACCGAGATCGGCGCAGGACGAGAACTCCTCGGCGAGCAGGTGCGCGACGACCTCGGTGTCGGTCTCGGAGGCGAGATCGTGGCCCCGCTCCGCCAACTCCGCGCGCAGCACGGCGAAGTTCTCGATGATCCCGTTGTGGACGACCGCGACGCGCCCCGCGTTGTCGAGATGCGGATGCGCGTTCGCGTCGGTCGGTCCGCCGTGCGTGGCCCACCGCGTGTGCCCGATGCCGGTCGAACCCGTCGGCAACGGCCGGTCGACCAGCTCCTTCTCCAGGTTCACCAGCTTCCCGGCCTTCTTGGCCGCCGCCAGCCCCCCGTCCGCCAGCACGGCGACACCCGCCGAGTCGTACCCCCGGTACTCCAGCCGCTTCAGCCCGGCCATCACGACATCAAGCGCCGACTGCGCCCCCACGTATCCCACGATTCCGCACATGGCCCGCAGCCTACGGCCGAATCACCGCCGGAAAGACAGCGATCGTGCCCGAAATCGGAAATTCCCACGGCCATACGAACCCGCGTGGACGAGCGTGACGCACCCCACCCCCCACCCCGTTCAAACTCCGTTAACAATGGACTGTGATCTCTCCGGTCTCCTCGATGCCCCGGAGCGCCCACCGGCAGAGGCCGGAGGCGACTCCCTACGTCGACCTCACCCGAACCGAGTGGAGCGCGCTGCGGGACAAGACGCCGTTGCCGCTGACCGCGGAGGAGGTCGAGAAGCTGCGCGGTCTCGGTGACGTCATCGACCTCGACGAGGTGCGGGACATCTACCTCCCGCTCTCCCGGCTCCTCAACCTCTACGTCGGCGCCACGGACGGGCTGAGAGGGGCCCTGAACACGTTCCTGGGCGAGCAGGGCTCCCAGTCCGGCACCCCGTTCGTCATCGGCGTCGCCGGATCGGTGGCCGTCGGGAAGTCGACCGTCGCCCGTCTCCTCCAGGCGCTCCTGTCCCGCTGGCCCGAGCACCCGCGCGTCGAGCTCGTCACGACGGACGGCTTCCTGCTGCCCACCCGGGAGCTCCAGGCCCGCGGCCTGATGTCGCGCAAGGGCTTCCCGGAGTCGTACGACCGCCGGGCCCTCACCCGTTTCGTCGCCGACATCAAGGCCGGCAAGGACGAGGTCACCGCCCCCGTCTACTCCCACCTGATCTACGACATCGTGCCGGACCAGCGGCTCACGGTCCGCCGCCCGGACATCCTCATCGTGGAGGGCCTCAACGTCCTGCAGCCCGCCCTCCCCGGCAAGGACGGCCGCACCCGCGTCGGTCTCGCCGACTACTTCGACTTCAGTGTGTACGTCGACGCCAGCGGCGAGGACATCGAGCGCTGGTACCTCAGCCGGTTCAAGAAGCTGCGCCAGACCGCCTTCCAGAACCCGGACTCGTACTTCAGGAAGTACACCCAGGTCTCCGAGGAGGAGGCCCTCGACTACGCCCGCACCCTGTGGCGCACGATCAACAAGCCGAACCTGGTGGAGAACATCGCTCCCACCCGAGGCCGCGCCACCCTCATCGTCCGCAAGGGTCCCGACCACAAGGTGCAGCGCCTGAGCCTGCGCAAACTGTGACCGTTACTCTGCGGCCATGCTGCACCTGCGTCTGATCACCCCGGCCGGCAGGACCGACGACGTGGTCCGCCTGATCGAGAAGACGGTCGGGACGACTCATCTCGTCGTCCTGCCCGGCGCCGCCCGCAACCCCGCCGGGGACGTGGTGATGTGCGATGTCGCCCGTGAGGCCGGCGACGAACTGATCGGCGCGCTGCGGGAACTGGGAGTGGACAGGACCGGTTCCATCGCCGTCGAGAACATCGACCTGTCGCTGTCCGAGCGGGCCGACAAGGCGGAGGAGGAGGCCCCGGGCGAGGGCGCGGACGCGGTGCTCTGGGAGCAGCTGACCGACGCGACCCACGAGGAGTCGACGCTCTCCGTCACCTACGTCGCCTTCATCACCCTCGCCACCATGATCGCGGCCTGCGGTGTCGTGCTCGACAACGCGATCCTGATCGTGGGCGCGATGGCGGTGGGCCCGGAGTTCGGTCCGCTCGCGGGCATCTGCACCTCGGTGGTCCAGCGCCATCCGCGTCTGGCCCTGCGCTCGCTGATCGCACTCCTCGTCGGCTTCGCGGCGGCCATGCTGATCACCGTCGGCTTCACCTACCTCATGCACGGCCTGAACCTGTTCAGCAGGGTCCAGCTGGCCGCCGAGCGCCCCAACACCAACTTCATCTACCGCCCCGACGCCTTCTCCTTCGTCGTGGCGGTCCTGGCCGGCATCGCCGGCACCCTCTCGCTGACCTCGGCGAAGTCGGGCCTCCTGGTCGGCGTGGCCATCTCGGTCACCACGGTCCCGGCCGCCGCCAACGCGGCGGTGGCCTTCGCCTACACCGAGTACCGCCAGGCCTGGGGGTCGACGGAACAGCTGCTCCTGAACCTCATGGGCATCGTTCTGGCGGGCACGCTGACGCTTTTGACCCAGAAGTGGGTGTGGGCCTCTCAACGCCGGAACAACAGCGCCCCATAGGGACAGCCCGCAATCAGGAATTCCGCCGCCCCAAACCCGGCCCGGGCCCGTTGCGGCCCTTACCCCAGCGCCGACTTCACCGCGTCGGCCAGCCGCCCCGCCACCGACCGAGCCTGGTCGATGTCGGCCGCCTCGACCATGACCCGGACCAACGGCTCCGTCCCGGAAGGCCGCAGCAACACCCGCCCGGTGGACCCGAGTTCCCGCTCGGCCTCGGAAACGGCCGCCGCCAGCTCCGCGGACGTCCGCACCCGGGACTTGTCGACGTCCGGCACGTTGATCAGCACCTGCGGCAGCCGCTCCATCACACCCGCGAGGTCCCGCAGCGACCGCCCCGTCTCCGCGACCCGCGCCGCCAGCATGAGCCCCGTCAGGGTGCCGTCCCCGGTCGTCGCGTGGTCCAGGATGATCACGTGCCCGGACTGCTCGCCGCCGAGCGCGTAGCCGTGCTGCTTCATCTCCTCCAGCACATACCGGTCCCCGACCGCGGTCTGGACGAGCGTCAGCCCCTCCCGCTCCAGCGCCAGCTTGAAGCCGAGGTTGGACATCACGGTCGCCACCACGGTGTCGGCCCGCAGCACCGACCGCTCCCGCATGGCCAGCGCGAGTACGGCGAGGATCTGGTCGCCGTCGACCTCCGCCCCGGTGTGGTCCACGGCCAGGCACCGGTCCGCGTCACCGTCGTGCGCGATACCGAGCGCCGCCCCGTGCTCGACGACCGCGGCCTTCAGCTTGTCGAGGTGGGTCGAGCCGCAGCCGTCGTTGATGTTGAGCCCGTCCGGCGAGGCGCCGATCGTGACGACCTCGGCCCCGGCCCGGGAGAACGCCTCCGGCGACACCCACGCCGCCGCGCCGTGCGCCTCGTCGAGGACGATCTTCAGTCCGTCCAGCCGGTTCGGGAGTACGGCGATCAGATGGGCCACGTACTTGTCGAAGCCCTCCTCGTAGTCCCGCACCCGTCCGACGCCCGCCCCGGTGGGCCGCTCCCAGGGCTCACCGTGCCGGTGGGAGTCGTACACCGCCTCGATCCGGTCCTCCAGCTCGTCGGCCAGCTTGTGGCCGCCGCGGGCGAAGAACTTGACGCCGTTGTCGGGCATGGCGTTGTGGCTGGCGGAGAGCATGACGCCCAGGTCGGCGCCGAGCGCGCCGGTGAGGTACGCCACCGCGGGCGTCGGCAGCACACCGACGCGCAGCACGTCCACGCCGGCGCTCGCGAGGCCCGCGACGACCGCGGCCTCCAGGAACTCCCCGGACGCACGGGGGTCCCGTCCGACGACCGCCGTTGGCCGGTGGCCCTCGAACGTTCCCGCCTCGGCCAGCACGTGCGCCGCCGCGACCGACAGACCGAGCGCCATCTCGGCCGTCAGGTCCGCGTTGGCGACGCCCCGTACGCCGTCCGTGCCGAAGAGTCGTCCCACTTGTCCTCCTGAGGAAACGTCAGTTACGGGCGGCGTACACCCATCGGATAGCGGCATCCGATCACACAAGCCGTTGAGCGTCTTGTGCCGTTATACGCCCCCGACGGTGATAAACGAACGCCCCGACAGCACTGTGGCGTGCCGCCGGGGCGTTCGCGGAAGAGCAGGCAGCGAAGCTTAGCGCTTGCTGTACTGCGGGGCCTTGCGGGCCTTCTTCAGACCGGCCTTCTTGCGCTCGACCGCACGGTCGTCGCGGCGGAGGAAGCCGGCCTTCTTGAGCGGGCCGCGGTTGTTGTCGACGTCGGCCTCGTTCAGCGCGCGGGCGACACCGAGACGGAGCGCACCGGCCTGACCGGAGACACCGCCACCGGCGATGCGGGCGATGACGTCGTAGCGCCCCTCGAGCTCGAGCACCTTGAAGGGCTCGTTGACTTCCTGCTGGTGCACCTTGTTCGGGAAGTAGTCCTCGAGGGTGCGACCGTTGATCTTCCACTTGCCGGTGCCCGGGACGATCCGGACGCGGGCGATGGCGTTCTTGCGGCGGCCCAGGCCGGCGGCCGGCTGGGGGTCGCCGAAGCGGGACGCGAGGGACTCGGAGGTGTACTCGCCCTCGACGGGGACGTCCGACTCCGTGGTGTAGCTGTCGATGTCAAGCTCTTCGAGCGGCTGCTCGGCAGTGGTCTCGGCCACGATTCTCCTCAGATTCTCTTCAGTCTTAGGGGTGGCCGGACTTACTGCGCGACCTGGGTGATCTCGAACGGCTGCGGCTGCTGCGCGCCGTGCGGGTGCTGGTCACCCTTGTAGACCTTCAGCTTCGAGAGCATCTGACGGCCCAGGGAGTTCTTGGGAAGCATGCCCTTGACGGCCTTCTCGATGGCTTTCTCCGGGTTCTTGTCCAGCAGCTCGTCGTAACGGACGGAGCGCAGACCACCCGGGTAGCCGGAGTGGCGGTACGCCATCTTCTGGGTCCGCTTGTTGCCGGAGAGGTGCACCTTGTCGGCGTTGATGATGATGACGAAGTCACCGGTGTCGACGTGGGGCGCGTAGATCGGCTTGTGCTTGCCGCGGAGAAGCGACGCGGCGGTCGTGGCGAGACGCCCCAGGACAACGTCCTGAGCGTCGATGACGTGCCACTGGCGAGTCACATCGCCGGGCTTGGGGCTGTACGTACGCACTTCGCAGCCTTCTTCTTCAGTGGATGGTTGCTGAAAATGGCATCACTGAAGCGATCGTGCAGCTGGGGACGACAAATATGCCGGGCCACTGCCCGTATGCCGCCCACTGGTAACTGCTCCAGGGAACCTGTGTGAAGGGCCTCTCGTGAGTACGAGCGAGCCAATACACAACGAAGAAGCAGAATACCGGGGTCATCCGGGCGGGTCAAAACGAGCCCGTTGTCCACAGGCCCACCGGCACCACGCGCACCCCCACTAAGATGCGCCCCATGAGCTTTGGGCAGCAGGGGGGACCTCAGTCCCAGTGGGATCCCTGGAAACCGCAATCCCAGCAGCCGTGGAACAGCGGCGGCGACAGCCGGACGCCGGACTGGGCGGCCCTGGCCGAGGCGTCTGAGACCCGCAACAGAAGGCGCCGGCTGCTGTTCATAGGCGGCGGCGCGGTGGCCACCATCGCGATAGGCACCGCCGTCGCCATGGCCGTGGTGTCGGCCAACGGCGACAACAACGCCTCCGGGAGCCCGTCCAACCTGCCCGCGAGCGCCTCGATCCCCAGCGGCAGCGCCTCGGCCCCGTCCTTCGCGCCGACCAGCGCCCCGCCCCCGCTGGACCCGAAGGAGTTCATCTCCAGCAAGGCCAAGGACACGGCCCCGCTCAGCGTGGAGACCCTCTTCCCGGGCTCCCAGCTGACCATGGGCTCGGCGGTCTACAAGAAGGGCGCCACGGCCGACACGAAGAACTGCGCGTCGGCCGCCAAGGGCACCCTCCCGGCCGTCCTCACCGGCAACGACTGCACCCGTCTGATGCGCGTCACCTACAGCAAGGACGGCGTCGCGGTGACGGTCGGCGTGGCCGTCTTCGACACCCAGGCCCAGGCGGCGAAGGCCAGGACCCAGTCGGACAAGAAGGGCTTCGTCACGTCCCTGCCCGGCAAGGGCGTGAAGGACTTCTGCAACGCCGCCACCTGCCTCACCACGGCCAACTCCTACGGCCGCTACGCCTACTTCACGACCGTCGGCTTCACCAACGGCAAGGACGTGACGAAGAACTCCACGAACGTCTTCGCCGCCGGCAACGACCTGCAGCTGTTCACGTTCCGCCAGATCAACCGGCGGGGCGAGGCGCAGGCGTCGGCCGCGGCCGGCGAGTGACCGTGCGCCCGCGCGTGTGAGACGCTCCCCCTGATCATCTGATCATCGACCGCCGACACGGGTGGGGGACAGGTCCATGGCCGAGCACCACAGATCCAGACGTCACCTGCTGGCAACCGCCGCCGGACTCGGCGGGACGGCACTCGCCGCGACCGTGGCCGCCGCAGGCGACGCCGCCGCCGTCGGTACCGGGGATGGCTGGCTCAATGTCATGGACGCGGAATCCACGAGCCGTATCTTCCTCACCGTCCAGGCCCCCGGCGGCACCCCGGCGGGCGTCGCCTACGTCGCGGGACGCAACGCCGGCGCGTCCTTCACCGTCAAGGGCGTCGCCGGGGACACCTCGACCGTCGCCTGGCTCATCGTCGAACCGGCGTAGCAACATGGAGAGGCGGAGGCTGATCCAGCTGGCCGGGTCGGCCACGGTGGCTGCGATGATCGCGGCCCCGCTGGCGGTGTGGGCCTGGCCCGACGGGACGGAGGGGCCGCGAGCGGTGTCGACGGACCTGCGCGCGAGGGACCCGCGGGCGACGGACGCAGCACGCCGTGTGTACGCGCTGCTGGCGGGCCTGGAGAACGAGGCGCGCGCCGGTCGGCCGAGCCGGACGGTCATCGGCCAGCACGTCGAGCTGCACAACGAACGGTACAACCCGTCGTACGGCGACTACCGGGGTATCAAGCAGCCTGGCTACTACTACAAGAAGGTCCACGACATCACCGGCCGGCTGCCCGGTTTCGTCGAGCTGGACCTCGGCCCCGGTTACGGCCGGCCCGGCTGGGCGGTGGGCACGGCACGCTCGTACAACAAGGCCTGGCCCTCCTGCCGGCCCTACTGGGGGTACATAGAGGACGCCGTGGACCTCGCCGTCGGCGTGTGGGCGGGACTGCCGCGGGCGGCCGACGGCAGCTACCGACCCTCCGGCACACACAAGGAGTGCGCCACCGGCAGGTACGTATCCCTTCCGCACAACGGGGGCGGACCCGCGGGCCTGGTCGGCTTCTCCTTCCACCTGCCCTACCCGGGCAGCCCGGTCAAAGGCTTCACGCAGACGCTGCAGCACAACTCCCCCGGCGCAGAGGACCCCGGCTGGTTCGGGCGGGTGGTCACCGAGGGCACCGCCGAACACCAGGCCCTTCTGCATGATCTCGCCTTTCTCGCGGACCACCTCGGCTATCTCGCGGATCAGGGGGTGCCCGTGCTGCTGCGGCCGTACCACGAGATGAACTCGGCACCCGGGCACGGCTTCTGGTGGGCGGGGCAGGACCCGGCCGCGTACCACCGGCTGTGGCGGCTGACGCACGACTTCCTGGTGAACCGGCGAGGACTGCACAACCTGATCTTCGTGTGGTCGGCGAACTCCTGGGGCAGCGGCCACGGCCGGCCGCCGCGCGAGTACTACCCCGGCGGCGACTACGTGGATGTCGTCGGTGTCGATGCCTACAGCGACACCCCGGCCGAGCCACTGGGCAAGGGCGCCTGGACCGAGCTCTGGTACCGCGGTCTCGAGGAGTTCGACAGGCCGCGCGTCGTCGCCGAGTCCTTCCACGTGCCGCTGAACGCGAACCAGCCCCGGACCCTCACACGGACACCGTGGGTGATGTGGACGGTGTGGGGTCAGTCACTGTCGTACGACAACATCTCCGCGCCGCGGGCGAAGAACACGGCGGATGACGTGAAACAGACCTACGGATCGCCGATGGTGATCACCGGTGGCCATCGAATCCAAGCCGAAGACGCCCAGTGAAGATCACCGAACAAGACGTAACTTGATTAACTTTTGAACACACCTTCCTCACAGGTGTTCCATGCATCGCCCATACATGCCATTATTTGACGTCTGTTCGGTCAGTGGCACGGGCGCCTGGGGGGGCATCTGAGCGGCCAGTGACCGAGGCGCCGAAGAAGGCGTTGAGGGGGATGGACCCGGAACAATCCAGCCGCCAGGCTCCGTACGCGCGTGCCATGGCCGAGATCCGTCGTTGCCTCAGCGCACCATCGATCTCACGGGAGTTCCGCAGTCGTCATGGCATCGACACTGGTCGACGGGGGTGTGCCGCATTCGCGGCACAATCAGAAACTGGCCAAGCGCACCGCTGCGTGGAAGCCGGGAATCCTGCCCTTCCTGCTGCCGTTCGCTTTCCTTGTCCTGTTCGGGCTCTGGAGCTTCAGACCCAGCACCTCGGTGCTGAGCTGGATCCTCACCGTCGTCTGGTCCCTGCCGGTGGCCGGTGTGCTGGTCGGCATCCAGGGGGCCCTGCTGATCCGCCGCCGGGTCCGCAAGAGCGACCAGATGACCCCTCCCGCCCCGGCCGAACAGGACTTCCTGATCGTCCTGTGCCCGACCATCGGACGCAACGACACCTACCCGGCCCTCGAGCGCTCGATCATCTCGTACGTCGATCACCTGCCCGAGTGGTTCCCGCACATGCGCGTCGACATCCTCACCGAGGAGGGCTGCGAGGCGGCAGCGGACATCGACCGGCTCGCCGCCTCCCACCCGCTGATCCGGGTGATCACGGTCCCCAAGGACTACGTCCCGGCCAACGGCACCCGCTTCAAGGCCCGCGCCAACCACTACGCCCACGAGCTGCGCATCGAGGAGGGTGAGGCCCTCGAGTACGTCTGGGTGCTGCACATGGACGACGACACCGGCGTCGGCCCCGACACCGCGTCCTCGCTCGCCCAGTTCATCAACCGCCAGCGCCGCGCCCACCCCGACGAGGCCAAGCACATGGCCCAGGGCATCCTCACTTATCCGCGCGAGAACGCGGTCAACAAGTTCACCTGGCTCGCCGACGCGGTCCGCCCCGCCGACGACATCGCCCGCTTCCGAGCGCTGACCGGCATGGGCACCCCGGCCGCCGGCGTGCACGGCGAACTGCTGGTGCTGCGCGCCTCCATCGAAGCCGAGATCGGCTGGGACTTCGGCCCCAAGGAGATCGTCGAGGACGCTCGGCTCGCCCTGACCTTCTGCCGCAAGTACCCGGGCCGCAGCGACTGGTTCAACGGCCGCTGCTACGGCGCCTCTCCCGCGACCGCGGCCGACTTCGTCAAGCAGCGCGACCGCTGGGCCTGGGGCCTGGTGGCCCTCTGCTTCAACCGGGCTGTGCCCTTGCGCTACCGCTGGTTCCTGTCGATCTGCGTGACCACCTGGATCCTCGGCCCGCTCCAGCACATCGGAGCCGTACTCCTCATCGGCTGGCTCTTCAACGACATGAACACCTCGCCCGTGACCCAGTCGATCACCATCCTGTGGGCCTTCAACTTCGCCTACGTCATCTGGACGTACTGGGAGGGGCTGCGACTGAACGCGCTCGCCTCGATCAGCGGCCGGCGCAAGTGGTGGGAGCCGATCGTGGTGGTCGCGCTCATCCCCGTCTTCTCCGTGATGGAAGGGCTCGGCGGCTTCAAGGGTTTCCTGAAGTTCGTCCGCCGTGAGGAGAACAAGTTCGTCGTGATCGCCAAGCCCGCCTAGCCGCCCGGAAGACAACCACTGACATGCGTTCACGACTGCCTCTGCTTGCCGTTTTCCCGGTGACCGTGCTCACCCTCGTCCTCGGCAGCCCCTTCATCCTCGGCAACCACCCGGTGCGCTGGGAGTCCGGCTCCGCCCTGCCCAAGATCGTGATCGGCGACGAGAAGGAGTCCAAGAGTCCGTCCGGCCACAAGTCCGGTACGGTGACCGCCTCCTCCCCCTCCAAATCGGCGTCCTCCGCCACCGACGCACTCCAGGTCGCCAAGGCCTGGAAGCCGGGCATGCCGCAGTGGGGCGTCCAGCTCTACTGGGAGGAGGAGAAGACGAAACGATCCGACACCTTCATCGAGAAGCAGGCGCGCAAGCAGGCCAAGTACCTGATCGGCCTGGGCGCCAACTCGGTCTCCGTGTCCTTCCCCTTCTTCATCCAGAACTCCACCTCCGACACGCTCACGGCCGAGACCAAGACGCCTTCCCCCGAGCGGCTCCAGAAGGTGTTGAAGGTGTTCAAGGACGCCGGCTTCCGCACCCAGGTCCGCCCGATCCTGGACGAGGGGACCCTCAAGCCGACCAAGCACTGGCGCGGCGACATCGATCCCGCCTCCCGCTCCGTCTGGTTCGCCTCGTACAAGAAGTTCCTCACCCCCTACCTCCGGGTCGCCGACGAAGCGAAGGCCAACACCTTCGTGATCGGCACGGAACTCAACTCCCTGGAGGGCGACGTGGGCTGGGAGCCCCTGGTCACCTACGCCGAGAAGAACTTCTCCGGCGAGATCTCCTACAACGCCAACTGGGACAACTACGTCAACGGCCGGATCAACATGCCGGTCAACCACCTCGGCGTGGACGCCTACTTCCCGGTCAAGGTGCCGGACACGGCACCCGTCTCGGACCTGGTGAAGGGCTGGAACACCTGGCTGGACCGCAAGGCCACGGGTCCGTTGCCCAAGATCCTCGTCTCCGAGACGGGCATCGGCGCCATGAACGGCGCCTACCACGCCCCCGGCGACTTCTACGCCCGGCGGACCGTCAACCCCCAGGTGCAGGCCAACTGGTACAAGGCGGTCTGCAAGGTCGTCGAGGAGCGCAAGATGCAGGGCATCTACTGGTGGTCGCTCTGGTTCGACGACGACCCGAACTCCAAGCCCGACGACAAGGTTGCCTCCCGGCTGGACTTCGCCGGACGCCCCCTCTCCGAGGCGGCCATCAAGTCCTGCTTCACCTCTGACTACGCGGGACCCGGCACCGCCACCACCACCAGCTGACCGAGCGGAGGCAATCATGCAAGAAGCCATTGTCCTGGTGGGCGGCAAGGGAACACGCCTGCGCCCGCTGACCAACCACACCCCGAAGCCGCTGCTCAGCGTGGCCGGCACGTCCTTCATCCGGCACCAGATCGCCAAGCTGATGGACGCAGGCGTCGAGCACGTGGTGTTCGCCACCTCGTATCTCGCCAGTCTCTTCGAGGAGGAGTTCCAGGACTTCTCCCAGGACCTGGAGATCTCCTACGCCGTCGAGGAGGTCCCGCTCGGCACGGGCGGGGCGATCCGCAACGCCGGACGCCTGCTCCGGGGCACCTCGGCCGACGCGCCGGTGCTGATCCTCAACGGCGACATCCTGTCCGGCGTCGACCTGCGCGCCGTCCTCGATCGGCACCAGGACCGCGAGGCGGACGTGACCCTGCACCTCACCAGGGTCCCCGACCCGCGCGCCTTCGGACTCGTCCCCACCGACGACTCCGACCGGGTGCTCTCCTTCCTGGAGAAGCCCAAGACACCCGAGGAGTGCGTCACCGACCAGATCAACGCCGGCTGCTACGTCTTCCGCCGGTCCGTGCTGGACGCCATCCCGGCCGACCGCGAGGTCTCCGTCGAGCAGGAGACCTTCCCGCAGCTCGTCGCCGCGGGCCGACGCGTGTTCGGACACACCACCGAGGACTACTGGCGCGACCTCGGTACGCCGCTGGCCTTCGTGCGCGGCTCCGCCGACCTGGTCACCGGCCGGACGACCTCGCCTCTCGTGCCCACACACGGCGACGCCCTGATCCACCGCACGGCCACCGTCGACCCGACCGCCCGTGTCACGGGCGGCTCGACGATCGGCCCCGGCGCCGTCGTCGGCCCCCACGCCGTCATCGATCGGTCCATCATCGGCGCGAACGTCACAGTGGCCGAGGCCGCGCGGATCCACGAGTCCGTGGTGGACCACGACTCCTCGATCGGCAGCGAGTCCTTCCTGCGCGAGGTCGTCGTGGGCTGCCACTCGCACGTCGGCGCCCAGAACGAGCTGCCCGCCCAGCTGCGGCTGTCGTGCGGCATCCGCATTCCCGCCCAAGGTGTGCGCGTCAGCGGTACGGCTGTCGCCTGCCCGACGGTCCACTGAAGTCGCCGGCCCGCCCGGAAAGTTACTGGAGAACCGTGACCCGCCACCGATCATCGGCCGCCGCCCCGACGGAGCGTCTACGCAAGTACCGGCCGGACATTCAGGGCCTGCGCGCCGTGGCCATCATGATGGTCGTCAGCATGCACTGCGGCATCCTCGACATCCACGGCGGCGTGGATGTCAGCTTCGTACTCAGCGGCTTCCTTATCGGCAGCCAGCTGCTGGCCGAGATCGACAAGACAGGCAAGGTCTCGCTGACCAAGTTCTGGGCACGCCGGTTCCGGCGGCTGACCCCGCCCATGGCCATCGTCATCGTCGGCACCGCCGCCCTGGCATGGCTGTACGGCAGCCCGCTGAGGTTCCGCACCTACATCGAGGACGGCCTCAGCGCCTCCCTCAGCTTCCTGAACTGGCGCCTCGTCGAGAACGGCACCGACTACTTCGCCAACGACGGGTCCCAGACCCCGTACCAGCACTTCTGGTCGCTGGGCATCGAGGAGCAGTTCTACCTCGCCGCCCCGATCCTCCTCGTCGTGCTGGTCTGGGTCAGCCGCAAGATCTTCCGCAACCGTGCTCTGGTGGCGCTGTTCCTGACGGCCGTGATCGCCGGCTCGTTCTACCTGGGCTGGAAGAAGACCTCCGAGAACCAGCCCCTCGCGTACTTCAGCACGCACACCCGGATCTGGGAGATCACCTGCGGAGTGCTGCTCGCCCTCGCCGCCACGCAGGTCTCCCGTATGAACACCGGAGTCGCCGCGGTCGTCTCGTGGCTGGGGCTGACCACCGTGCTCGTCACGGCGTCGCTCATCTCCAGCACGACACCGCTGCCCGGCTACGCGGTGGCCGGCCCGGTCATCGGTGCCGTCATGGTGATCGCCGGTGGCTGCGCCAATCCCCGGTTCGGCGTGGAACGGCTGTTGGACAATCCCGTCCTCGACTTCGTCGGCAACGTCAGCTACGGCTGGTACCTGACGCACTGGCCGCTCCTGGTGCTCTGGCCGTCCATCACCGACCGGGACTTCACGTTCGAGGAGCGGATGCGTGTCGTCGTCCTGTCCTTCTTGGCGGCCGTCGTCCTGCACTACGCGGTCGAGCGCAGGTTCAAGAAGAACGTGTCGCTGCTGGACCGCCCCTGGAAGGGCGTCTTCACCGGCGGATTCACCACCGCTGGGACGGCCGGGGCGATGGTCCTGGCCACGATCATCCCGCTGAACCTGGCGACCTCATCCTCCTCGAGCACGGTCGCGGCCGGGTACACCGACAAAACGTCGGTCGAGAAAGCCACGCAGCGCACGCAGCTCTCAGCGGCCGCGCAGGGCGGCCTGCAAAGCGCGCCCAAGAACCTGGCCACGCGCGGCTGCATCGACAACTTCGACGTGGCGAAGTTCGTGATGCGCGACGGCTGTGTCGCCGGCGACCCGAAGGGCTCGAAGACCCTGGTCCTGATGGGCGACTCCCACGCCTGGCAGTGGAACGACCTCTACGACGTCATCGGCAAGGATCTCGGCGTCCGAGTGGTGACCATGGCGAAGGGCGGCTGTCCACCGCAGACCTACCGCATCGTCAATCCCCAGCTGGGCCGCGAGTACACCGAGTGCGACAGCTGGCGCCGGTCCGCCTTCGCGGAGCTCAAGAAGATCCACCCGGACGTCATCGTCATCGCCGACCGAGTGCGTGGTGAGGCGAACCGGGCCGGGGCCGAGGCCTCGTTCAAGGTGCTCAAGGACACCGGCGCCAAGCTCGTCTACATGACGGACACCCCGGAGCCCGGCCAGAACATCCCGGACTGTCTCGCCACCCACATCGACAAGATCACTCTCTGCAACCGCCAGCAGTGGCAGGCGCTGGAGTACACGCGGTTCCGCACCATGGAGCGGGAAGTGGCCGAGAAGTACGGCGCGGAGATCATCGACACGACGCCCGCGTTCTGCGCAGCGGGCGTGTGCCCGGCGGTCATCGGCGACCAGATCGTCTACTTCGACAACAGCCACATCACGTCGTCGTACTCGAAGACCCTGAAGCCCTTCCTCGAGCCCACTCTGAAGGAGTTCCTGGCCGGCTGACCCCGCCCGGAAAGTAATGGCCAAGCGCCTGCTCTCGGCCCTCACTGATCATGCTCTTGGGAGACCTGCATGTCCTGGAACTCGCGACGCTCCGTCCTCAGATCGGCCCTGGGAGTGGGCGGTGCCGCTGTCGCCGCCACAACGATCTCCGCCGGTGACGCCGTCGCCGCGCCAGCGGACGCGGGATGGGTGAACGTCAAGGACCACGGCGCCAAGGGAGACGGCACCACCGACGACACCGCAGCGCTCCAGGCGGCGCTGGACGCCTGCCAGCCGGGGAACATCGCCGTGCTCCCGGCGGGGGTGTACCGCACGAGCGCTCCTCTGCGCATCGGCCCGTACGTGACCCTCCAGGGTTCGCACGCCGGAGGCGAGTCCCAGCCGGGCGACCAGAACCCGGTGGTCGGCATTCGCCCCCTCCCGTCATTCAAGGGAAACGCCGTCGTCGAGGTCCTGGACCAGCAGCTGGGGGGTTATTCCCTCAAGGCCAACGCGCAGCGCATCTTCTCCCTGAGCATCGACGGTTCCGATCTGCCTCGCACCGGAGCGGAGATCGACGGCATCCGCGCGACCGGGCAGATCCAGCACATGCAACTCCGGGACGTCCATGTCCGCGCCGTCACCGGCATCGGAGTAAATACCTGGTACAACTTCAACGCCACGGGCGGCCCTCAGGCACCGTTCTGCCTGCACTACGACCGCGTCTCCGTCCTGTGGACCGGCTCGCACGGCATCGTGCTGAACAACTCCACCGACTCCGACTTCCACGACGTGTACGTCCTGGGTGTCGGGGGGTGTGGCTGGTGGATGTCGGGCGCGGGCAACTCCTCCTTCACAAGCTGCCGAGCGGAGTGGTCGAAGCTGCACGGATTCGACATCGAGTCCGTGCCCGGTGTGATCAAGATGGTCGCCTGCTCCACCGACCGGAACGGCTGGCACGGCATGTACGTCCACGCGACGGACACCACCGGGGTGCTTCTGCTGTCAGCCACGCAGCTCACCCGGGACGGCAAGAACGGCGGGTCCGGTGGCGGCGGGTACGCGGGACTGGGTGTCGCGAGTTCCCAGTGCAAGGTAATGGCCGACGGCCTGGTCGTCCTCACGGGCAAGGACGACGACGGAACGGGAGTGGCAAGCCCTCAGTACGGTGTGAAGGCCGACAACTCGGCCTACGTCGTGGTCAACTCAGGCCACCTTCAGGGAGTCACGTCCCCGTGGCAGAGCGGCTCCGGCAACACGAAGTTCGTGAAGGGCACGCTTGTGGGCACGGGCTGAGAGCACACCGTTCCCGGACACCACCAACCCCAGCACGTGGGGCGGCCCCGGCCAGGAGCGGGACTCCCCGTCAGCACCCGCCGCACCCCGGCAACGACCGCTTGTTGCGCGCCTCCCTGCTGCGCGCGGCCAGCAACTCGTCCGCCGGATACCCGACTTCCTCCAGCGTCAGCCCGTGCGGCCGTACGACGTGCACCGCCGAGTCCCGTACGCCGGCGGCCAGCACCTTGGCCGGCCAGTCCGGCCCGCGGTGGCCGTCCCCCACGAACAGCAACGCCCCGATCAGCGAGCGCACCATGTTGTGGCAGAAGGCGTCGGCCCGCACGGTGGCCGTGATGATCCCGTCCGCCCCGCGCTCCAGGCTCAGCTCCTGCAGCGTACGGATGGTGGTGGCCCCCTCCCGCCGCTTGCAGTAGGCGGCGAAGTCGTGCTCCCCCAGCAGTCCCCGGGCCGCCTCGTTCATGGCGTCGACGTCGAGCGCCCAGTCGTGCCACAGCACATGGTTGCGCAGCAGCGGGTCCACTCCCCCGGGGTTGTCCGTCACCCGGTACGCATAGCGCCGCCAGACGGCCGAGAAACGGGCGTTGAAGCCCTGGGGCGCCTCCCTGAGCGCCCACACCCGCACATCCCGCGGCAGCCGCCCGGCGAGCCGCTTCAGCAGCTTCTCGTGATGCTCACGCCAGACCGCCTCCGGCAGATCCACATGCGCCACCTGCCCCCGCGCGTGCACCCCGGCATCGGTCCGCCCGGCCACGGTCAACTCGTACGAGACGTCCCCCGACCGCGTGACGGTCCGCAGAGCATCCTCGATCTCCCCCTGCACGGTCCGCCGCCCCCCGGCCTGCCTGGCCCACCCGGAGAACTCGCTCCCGTCATAGGACAGGTCGAGACGGACACGTACATAACCGGGCTCTACTTCATCACTCACCCAGAAATCCTCTCAAAACACAAAAGCGGGCCCGCCCCTAGAAAGGAACGGACCCGCTAACGCGCCCCGTAAGGGGCGCGGGGCTGTGTTCATTTGCGGCTACCGCCGCGCGAGCGCGATCAGCCACCACGAACCCACAGCCGCAAGCCGAACAGCACCCCGCAGACGCTTACGCGTCCTTGGTCTCCTCGGCGGAGCCCTCGGCGTCCTTGGTCACATCGACCTTGGTCTCCTCGGCAACCGGAGCGGCAGCGGCCTCCGCGTCCTTGGCGGCACGCTTCGTCGCGGCCTCCGCCTCACCCGTGGCCTGCTGCGCAACCGTCAGCGCCTCGACCAGCTCGATGACAGCCATGGGCGCGTTGTCGCCACGGCGGTTACCGATCTTGGTGATGCGGGTGTAGCCACCCGGACGGTTCTCGTAGCGCGGGCCGATCTCGGTGAAGAGCGTGTGGACGACGCTCTTGTCCGTGATGACCTGCAGCACCTGGCGGCGGTTGTGAAGGTCGCCCTTCTTCGCCTTGGTGACCAGACGCTCGGCGTACGGGCGCAGGCGGCGGGCCTTCGCCTCGGTGGTGGTGATACGGCCGTGCTCGAACAGCGACTTCGCGAGGTTCGCGAGGAGCAGCTTCTCGTGCGCGGCGCTGCCGCCCAGACGGGCACCCTTGGTGGGCTTCGGCATTGTTCTTCTCCTGTGTGTCTGCCCCGGCCGTATCAGGTACCGGGGTCAGGAACCCGATGAGCGGACGCTCACCGGCATCAACCGATCAGGTACTGCTCAGCACTGTTGGTGCTGCTCAGTACTGCTCGGTCTCCACGAAACCCGCGTCCGCGTCGTCGTCGGCACCGAAGGCGTCGGCGGCGGCGGTCGGGTCGAATCCGGGCGGGCTGTCCTTCAGGGCCAGGCCCATGCCGGCCAGCTTCGCCTTGACCTCGTCGATGGACTTCGCACCGAAGTTGCGGATGTCCAGGAGGTCGGCCTCGGAACGGGCCACGAGCTCACCCACGGAGTGGATGCCCTCGCGCTTGAGGCAGTTGTAGGAACGGACCGTGAGCTCGAGCTCCTCGATCGGGAGCGCGAGGTCCGCGGCCAGGGCGGCGTCCGTCGGGGACGGGCCCATGTCGATGCCCTCGGCGTCGATGTTCAGCTCGCGGGCGAGACCGAACAGCTCGACCAGGGTCTTACCGGCGGAGGCCATGGCGTCACGGGGACGCATCGCCTGCTTGGTCTCGACGTCGACGATCAGCTTGTCGAAGTCGGTGCGCTGCTCGACACGCGTGGCCTCGACCTTGTACGTGACCTTCAGCACCGGGCTGTAGATGGAGTCGACCGGGATACGGCCGATCTCCTGGCCCACCTGCTTGTTCTGCACGGCGGAGACATAACCGCGGCCACGCTCGACCGTGAGCTCCATCTCCAGCTTGCCCTTGCCGTTGAGCGTGGCGAGGACCAGGTCGGGGTTGTGCACCTCGACACCGGCCGGGGGCGCGATGTCGGCGGCGGTGACCAGACCCGGGCCCTGCTTGCGCAGGTACATCACGACCGGCTCGTCGTGCTCCGAGGAGACGACCAGCTGCTTGATGTTGAGGATCAGGTCGGTGACGTCCTCCTTGACGCCCGGCACGGTGGTGAACTCGTGCAGGACGCCGTCGATGCGGATGCTGGTGACAGCGGCACCGGGGATCGACGACAGGAGGGTGCGGCGGAGGGAGTTGCCGAGGGTGTAGCCGAAGCCCGGCTCCAGCGGCTCGATCACGAACCGGGAGCGGAACTCGTCGACGACCTCTTCGGTCAACGAGGGACGCTGAGCGATCAGCATGTGTGGATCAGATCCTTCTTTCGTGGACGCCCGCTATTTGACGCCCGACGGAAACCACCCCCGGTAAAAGGGACGGGTACTGCAAGGGTACGGGCGATACGGCCCTTGCAGAGCCGTACCGCCCGAAACCAAGCCTGCGCGAAGCAGCCGTACGTCAGACGCGACGACGCTTGGGCGGACGGCAGCCGTACTGCGACATGTGGGGGATAACCCCCACACCCCCAGCCGGAAGCCGCACGACCGTGAGCCCTCGCGTCAGACGCGACGACGCTTCGGCGGACGGCAGCCGTACTGCGACATGTGGGGGATAACCCCCACACCCCCAGCCGGAAGCCGCACGACCGTGAGCCCTCGCGTCAGACGCGACGACGCTTGGGCGGACGGCAGCCGTACTGCGACATGTGGGGGATAACCCCCACACCCCCAGCCGGAAGCCGCACGACCGTGAGCCCTCGCGTCAGACGCGACGACGCTTGGGCGGACGGCAGCCGTTGTGCGGGGTCGGGGTGACGTCCTGGATGGAGCCGACCTCGAGGCCCGTGGCCTGCAGGGAGCGGATGGCGGTCTCACGACCGGAACCCGGGCCCTTGACGAACACGTCGACCTTGCGCATGCCGTGCTCCTGGGCGCGGCGGGCAGCCGACTCGGCGGCCATCTGCGCGGCGAACGGCGTGGACTTCCGGGAGCCCTTGAAGCCGACGTGGCCGGCGGAGGCCCAGGAGATCACGTTGCCGGACGGGTCCGTGATGGAGACGATCGTGTTGTTGAACGTGCTCTTGATGTGCGCGTGGCCGTGAGCGACGTTCTTCTTTTCCTTGCGGCGCACCTTCTTGGCAGCGCCCTGACGACCCTTGGGGGGCATGTAGAAATCTCCTACGGGAGGTGGTCGGTCCTACGGCAGCTGGTGGGACCGCTGCGAGGACTACTTCTTGCCCGGCTTCTTCTTGCCGGCGATGGCGCGACGCGGGCCCTTGCGGGTGCGGGCGTTGGTGCTGGTGCGCTGACCGCGGACGGGCAGACCACGACGGTGACGGAGACCCTGGTAGCAGCCGATCTCGACCTTGCGGCGGATGTCGGCCTGGATCTCGCGACGGAGGTCACCCTCGGTCTTGATGTTGTTGTCCACGTACTCGCGGATCGCGACGAGCTGCTCTTCGCTCAGGTCACGAACACGGGTGTTCGGGTCGATGCCCGTCTCCGCCAGCGTCTGCTGGGAGAGCGTCCGGCCGATGCCGAACACGTAGGTGAGGGCGACCTCCACGCGCTTTTCGCGCGGGATGTCAACACCGGAAACGCGTGCCATTCAATGGCTCCTGGTGGTCTTCGGAGGTCTTCCACAGAATCGGTTCCCGGCCGCCGTATCAGGTACGAACCGGGTCCCCGGCCTCCGAACCGGGGGTGTCAGGCGGGCGCTCGCCCTCCTGGATCCTGCGTATGAACATATTCAGCTCGCGTCGCGCGAAGCCCTGCGAAACCGCAGAGGGAGGTCGTTACGTCAGCCCTGGCGCTGCTTGTGGCGCGGGTTCTCGCAGATGACCATGACCCGGCCGTGACGGCGGATCACCCTGCACTTGTCGCAGATCTTCTTGACGCTCGGCTTGACCTTCATGGGATCGAGGTTCTCCGAGTCAGAGGGATCTACTTGTAGCGGTAGACGATCCGGCCACGCGTCAGGTCGTACGGAGACAGCTCCACCACGACCCGGTCGTCAGGGAGGATGCGGATGTAGTGCATACGCATCTTGCCGCTGATGTGTGCCAGGACCTGGTGGCCGTTCTGGAGCTCGACCTTGAACATGGCGTTCGGAAGAGACTCGACGACAGTGCCCTCGATCTCGATGGCACCTTGCTTCTTGGCCACGCTTCGCCCTTCGAATCGACTACCTTGATCGACTCTCCCGCTGTGCCCCTGAGGGCGCATGCGGACATGCGGATGCACGAGAGCCGACGAGTCAGTCTACGTCAGCGCATCCCGAAAGACGAATTCACTGCGGTTCCACGGCCTTCTCATGACGATGCCCCACCCGTCGGCATGGTATGCACGACGGACGGGGCGATCGGCGTCGCTTCTCAGCCCAGCGGGTCCGGCGCCGCCGTGACCCCGTGTTCCGCCAGCTTGGCCTTGCCGCCGTCCGGGGCCGTGAGGACCAGGGGGCCCTGCTCGGTCAGGGCGACCGAGTGTTCCCAGTGCGAGGACCAGGTGCCGTCCGTGGTGATGACCGTCCAGTCGTCGGAGAGGACCTCGGTCTTCGGGGTGCCCAAGGAGACCATCGGCTCGATGGCGAGGCAGAAGCCCGGGACCAGCTTGGGGCCCTTGCCTCGGCGGCGGTCGACGTAGTTCAGCAGGTGCGGGTCCATGTGCATCTCGGTCCCGATGCCGTGGCCGCCGTAGTCCTCGATGATCCCGTACTTGCCGCCGCCCGGCTTCGGCTGGCGGCGGATGTACGTCTCGATCGCCCGGGAGACGTCGACCAGCCGGTTGCCCTGCTTCATGGCCGCGATGCCGGCCCACATCGACTCCTCGGTCACCCGGGAGAGCTCGATCAGTTCGGGAGCGTGGCCCGAGCCCACGAAGGCGGTGTAGGCCGCGTCCCCGTGCCAGCCGTCGACGATCGCGCCGCAGTCGATGGAGATGATGTCGCCGTCCTTGAGGACCACGTCCTCGGACGGGATGCCGTGGACGACGACCTCGTTGACGGAGGTGCAGATCGTCGCCGGGAAGCCGCCGTAACCGAGGAAGTTGGGCTTGGCGTTGTGCTCGGCGAGCACCTTGCGCGCGACCTCGTCCAGATCCTTGGTGCTGGCTCCGGGCACCGCCGCCTCACGGGTGGCCGCGTGGATGGCGGCGACGACCAGCCCCGCCTCCCGCATCTTGGCGATCTGCTCGGGGCTCTTGATCTGCACCATGGGGGCCTGCGCTCTCCGTCTACTGCTCAACTGCGTCAACCGGTTACCAACACAACAGTACGGCCGTGACGCCCTCTCGGGTGCCACGGCCGTGACTGGCTGACGGCTACTTGCCGTCGTCCTCGCGCTTGAGGGCCTCCAGCGCCCGCTGCGTGACCTCGTCCACCGGGCCGAGGGACGAGATCGTGACGACCAGGCCCTGCGACTTGTAGTAGTCGATGATCGGCTCGGTCTGCGTGTGGTAGACCTCGAGCCGGGTGCGGACCGTTTCCTCCGAGTCGTCGTCCCGCTGGTACAGCTCACCGCCGCAGACGTCGCAGACGCCCTCCTTCTTCGGCGGGCTGTACGTCACGTGGAAGACGTGCGAGGAGTCGTTGCGGCAGATACGGCGGCCGGCGATCCGCTTGACGACCTCTTCCTCGGGGACTTCGAGGTCGAGTACCGCGTCCAGCTTGATGGCCTCGGTCTTCAGCAGCTCGTCCAGCGCCTCGGCCTGCGAGACATTGCGCGGGAAACCGTCGAGCAGGAAGCCGCCCTCGGCGTCCGGCTGCTCCATGCGGTCCTTCGCCATCGCGATGGTGACCTCGTCGGGGACGAGATTGCCGGCGTCCATGTAGGACTTCGCGAGTTTCCCGAGCTCCGTCTGCTGGCTGATGTTGGCCCGGAACAGGTCGCCCGTGGAGATGTGCGGGATGCGCAGTTTCTCGGCAAGGCGAACGGCTTGCGTTCCCTTGCCGGCTCCCGGCGGCCCGACGAGGACGATTCGCATCAGCGGAGGAACCCTTCGTAATTGCGCTGCTGGAGCTGGCTCTCGATCTGCTTCACCGTCTCGAGACCCACACCCACGATGATCAGGATGCTCGTCCCGCCGAAGGGGAAGTTACCGGTTGCCCCGAACCCGACCAACGCCATCGTTGGAACGAGAGCGATCAGACCCAGATACAGCGAACCCGGCCAGGTGATCCGGTTGAGCACGTAACTCAGGTACTCAGCGGTCGGTCGGCCAGCCCGGATGCCCGGGATGAAGCCACCATACTTCTTCATGTTGTCGGCGACTTCCTCGGGGTTGAAGGAGATCGCCACATAGAAGAACGCGAAGAAAACGATCAGCAAGAAGTAGCTGACCAGGTAGATCGGGTGGTCACCCTTGGTCAGGTTGTCGTTGATCCAGACCTTCCAGCTGGAGTTCCCGCCGGAGAACTGCGCGACCAGCGCCGGGATGTAGAGCAGCGACGAAGCGAAGATGACGGGGATCACACCCGCCTGGTTGACCTTCAGCGGAATGTACGTCGACGTACCGCCGTAGGAACGACGGCCGATCATGCGCTTCGCGTACTGCACCGGGATCCGGCGCTGGGCCTGCTCGACGAAGACGACCAGACCGACCATGACCAGGCCGACGAGGATGACGGTGCAGAACTCGATCCAGCCGTCGGCGAGCTTGCCCTGCTTCTTGATGGCCCACAGCGCGGACGGGAAGGTCGCCGCGATCGAGATGAACATCAGGATCGACATGCCGTTGCCGATGCCGCGGTCGGTGATGAGCTCACCGAGCCACATGACGACGGCGGTGCCGGCCGTCATGCAGATGACCATCGTGATGGTGGTGAAGATCGAGCGGTCCGGCACGATCTGGCTGCCGACCGAGCACTGGCCGAAGAGCGCGCCGCTGCGGGCGGTGGCCACCAGGCCGGTGCCCTGCAGGATGGCGAGGGCCACCGTCAGGTAACGGGTGTACTGCGTGATCTTCGCGGTACCCGCCTGGCCCTCCTTCTTCAGGGCCTCCAGGCGCGGGATCACCACGGTCAGCAGCTGCAGGATGATGCTCGCCGTGATGTACGGCATGATGCCGAGCGCGAAGATCGTGATCTGCAGCAGCGCGCCACCGCTGAACATGTTGATCATGCCGAAGAGCCCCTGGTTGCCAGAGGCCTCCTTTACGCACTGCTGAACAGACGTGTAGTCGACGCCAGGGATCGGAATGTGGGTACCGACCCGGTAGACCACGATGATGCCCAGCGTGAAGAGCAGCTTCTTGCGCAGGTCGGGCGTTTTGAACGCCCGGGCGAACGCGGTGAGCACGGTGCCTCCTGCGACCCCCGCGCAACTGCGTCAAGGGTGACGGTCTTGAGGTTCGACGGATACGAATAACGAACGGTGCAGGCTACCTTACCGGCGGCACAGCTCCCCGTGGAACGACCAACCGGGGATACCCCTTTGTGGGATATCCCCGGTCGGGATCGTTCATGTCATCGAGCGATCGCCTGGTGTCAGACGAGCTCGGTGACGGTGCCGCCGGCGGCGGTGATCTTCTCCTTGGCGGAACCGGAGACGGCGTCGACCGTCACCTGCAGCGCCACGGAGATCTCGCCCTGGCCGAGGACCTTGACGAGCGCGTTCTTGCGAACGGCGCCCTTGGCCACCAGACCCTCGACGGTGACCTCGCCACCCTCGGGGTAGAGCGAGGCCAGCTTGTCGAGGTTCACGACCTGGTACTCGGTCTTGAACGGGTTCTTGAAGCCCTTCAGCTTCGGAAGACGCATGTGGAGGGGCATCTGCCCACCCTCGAAGCGCTCCGGAACCTGGTAGCGGGCCTTGGTGCCCTTGGTACCACGACCGGCCGTCTTACCCTTCGACGCCTCACCACGACCGACACGGGTCTTGGCGGTCTTGGCGCCCGGGGCGGGACGGAGGTTGTGGATCTTGAGCGGGTTGTTCTCCGCCATGATCAGTCGACCTCCTCGACCGTCACGAGGTGGCGGACGGTGTGCACCATGCCGCGGAACTCGGGGCGGTCCTCCTTGACGACCACGGTGTTGATCCCCTTGAGACCAAGCGACCGCAGGGTGTCACGGTGGTTCTGCTTGCTGCCGATGTAGGACTTGACCTGCGTAATCTTGAGCTGCGCCATGATTACGCACCCGCCCCGGCACGCGCACGGAGAAGAGCCGCGGGAGCGACGTCCTCGAGCGGCAGACCACGGCGGGCCGCGATCTCCTCGGGACGCTGCAGACCCTTCAGGGCCTCCACGGTCGCGTGCACGATGTTGATCGCGTTGTCGGAGCCGAGCGACTTCGACAGCACGTCGTGGATACCGGCGCACTCGAGCACGGCACGCACCGGACCACCGGCGATAACACCGGTACCGGGGGACGCGGGCTTGAGCAGCACGACGCCGGCAGCCTTCTCACCCTGGATGGGGTGCGGGATGGTGCCCTGGATACGGGGGACCTTGAAGAAGTGCTTCTTGGCCTCCTCAACGCCCTTGGCGATGGCGGCCGGCACCTCCTTGGCCTTGCCGTAACCGACACCCACGGTGCCGTCACCGTCGCCCACCACGACCAGCGCGGTGAAGCTGAAGCGACGACCACCCTTCACAACCTTGGCGACGCGGTTGATCGCGACGACGCGCTCAACGTACGCGGTCTTCTCGGCGGCAGCAGCGCCGCCGTCACGGCCCTTCCGGTCCCGCCGCTCGCCGCCACCGGCACCGCTTCCGCGGCGCTGGGGTCCAGCCATTGGATTACCTCTCTCTTTCCGCTAGCTACAAGCGGCTCAGAACTTGAGCCCGGCCTCGCGGGCGGCGTCCGCCAGGGCGGCGATGCGCCCGGCGTACTGGTTGCCACCACGGTCGAACACGACGGCCTCGACACCGGCGGCCTTGGCACGCTCGGCGACCAGGGCGCCGACCTGCTTGGCCTGCGCGGACTTGTCGCCCTCGCCACCGCGGATCGACGTGTCCAGCGTGGACGCCGAAGCCAGGGTGTGGCCCTTGAGGTCGTCGATCACCTGCGCCACGATGTGGCGGTTCGAGCGGGTCACGACCAGACGGGGACGCTCCGCCGTACCGGACACCTTCTTGCGGATCCGGATGTGGCGGCGCTTGATCGCGGCGCGCTTGTAGGCGTCGCCCTTGAGGATCTTCTGCCCGTATGCCATGGCTTACTTACCCGCCTTTCCGACCTTGCGGCGGATGACTTCGCCCTCGTACTTGACGCCCTTGGCCTTGTACGGGTCGGGCTTGCGCAGCTTGCGGATGTTGGCCGCAACCTCGCCGACCTTCTGCTTGTCGATGCCCTCGACCGAGAAGCGGGTCGGGGTCTCCACCTTGAAGGTGATGCCCTCGGGCGCCTCGACGGTGATCGGGTGGCTGTAGCCGAGCGCGAACTCGAGGTTCGAACCCTTGGCCGTCACGCGGTAACCGACACCGCTGATCTCGAGCTTCTTCACGTAACCCTGGGTCACGCCGGTGATCATGTTCGCCACCAGCGTGCGGGACAGGCCGTGCAGGGCCTTGTTCTGACGCTCGTCGTTGGGGCGGGTGACGTTGAGCACGCCGTCCTCACCCTTGGCGATGTCGATCGGCGATGCGACGGTGTGGGTCAGCGAGCCCTTGGGGCCCTTGACCGAAACCGTACGGCCGTCGATGGTGACGTCCACGCCGGCGGGAACCGCGATGGGGAGCTTGCCGATGCGCGACATAGCTGTTTCCTCCGTTCCCTTCCGCTACCAGACGTAGGCGAGGACTTCCCCACCCACGCCCTTCTTGCCGGCCTGCTTGTCGGTCAGGAGACCGTGCGACGTGGAGATGATCGCCACGCCGAGGCCACCGAGGACCTTGGGCAGGTTGGTGGACTTCGCGTACACCCGGAGACCGGGCTTGGAGATCCGCTTGATGCCCGCGATGGAGCGCTCACGGTTCGGGCCGAACTTCAGCTCGAGGACGAGGTTCTTGCCGACCTCGGCGTCCTCGATCTTCCAGCCCGTGATGAAGCCCTCCTGCTGGAGGATCTCCGCGATGTGAGACTTGATCTTGGACGCCGGCATCGTCACGGAGTCGTGGTACGCCGAGTTCGCGTTCCGCAGACGCGTCAGCATGTCTGCGATCGGATCAGTCATGGTCATGAATTGGCCTTCGGCCTCTCTCGCCGGGGTTTCCAGGTGCCCATCCCTCTCCTCGATCCGAGACGAGGCGGGTGCGGTGCGGTGGACCTACGGCGTAGTAAGTCGTACGGGCAGTCGTCAGACGCCCAACCCTCCAAGCCTAAGCCATGGAGGGATGGGCCCCTGACCAAACCCTTTGCTTACCGAGAGCTTCAGGTATCCCCAAGTAGGGGATTACCAGGAGCTCTTGGTCACGCCCGGCAGCTCGCCACGGTGAGCCATCTCACGAAGGCACACGCGGCACAGGCCGAACTTGCGGTACACGGAGTGCGGACGGCCGCAGCGCTGGCAGCGGGTGTAGCCACGCACACCGAACTTGGGCTTGCGAGCAGCCTTGGCAATCAGAGCCTTCTTCGCCATCTCGCTCACGCCTCCTTGAACGGGAAGCCGAGGTGACGAAGGAGCGCGCGGCCCTCAGCGTCGTTGGTCGCCGTGGTGACCACGGTGATGTCCATGCCCCGGGTACGGTCGATCTTGTCCTGGTCGATCTCGTGGAACATGACCTGCTCCGTGAGACCGAAGGTGTAGTTGCCACGGCCGTCGAACTGCTTGGGGGACAGACCGCGGAAGTCGCGGATGCGCGGGAGCGCGAGCGACAGGGTGCGGTCCAGGAACTCCCACATGCGGTCGCCACGGAGCGTGACGTGGGCACCGATCGGCTGACCCTCGCGCAGCTTGAACTGCGCGATGGACTTGCGGGCCTTGGTGACGGCCGGCTTCTGACCGGTGATGGTGGTCAGGTCGCGGATCGCGCCCTCGATCAGCTTCGAGTCACGGGCGGCGTCGCCGACACCCATGTTGACCACGATCTTCACGAGACCGGGGATCTGCATGACGTTCTCGTACTTGAACTCGTCACGCAGCTTGCCCGCGATCTCCTCGCGGTACTTCGTCTTGAGACGCGGAGTGGTGGTGGTAGCCATCAGATGTCCTCACCCGTCCGCTTGGCAACGCGGATCTTGTTGCCCTCGTCGTCGAAGCGGTAACCGACACGCGTGACGACCTTCTGGCCGTCCTTCTCAACGACCAGCTGGACGTTGGAGACGTGGATCGGCGCCTCGGTCGTGACGATGCCGCCGGCCTGCGAACCGCTGGCGGTCGGACCGGCCTTGGTGTGCTTCTTGACCCGGTTGACACCCTCGACCAGGACGCGCTCCTCGCGCGGGTAAGCGGCAATGACCTTGCCCTGCTTGCCCTTGTCCTTGCCGGTGATGACCTGAACCAGGTCGCCCTTCTTGATCTTCATGCTTACAGCACCTCCGGAGCCAGCGAGATGATCTTCATGAACTTCTTCTCGCGCAGCTCACGCCCGACCGGGCCGAAGATGCGGGTGCCGCGAGGGTCGCCGTCGTTCTTCAGAATGACGGCGGCGTTCTCGTCGAAGCGGATGTACGAGCCGTCCGGACGGCGGCGCTCCTTGACGGTGCGAACGATGACCGCCTTGACGACGTCACCCTTCTTCACGTTGCCACCGGGGATCGCGTCCTTGACGGTGGCGACGATGACGTCACCGATGCCCGCGTAGCGGCGACCGGAGCCACCGAGCACACGGATGCAAAGGATCTCCTTCGCACCAGTGTTGTCGGCGACACGCAGTCGCGACTCCTGCTGGATCACGTCTATCTCCTGTTTGTCTGCCGGTTCCCTCCGGGGTTGAACCGGAGAGCCTGGCGGAACCGTCCTGCGGGGGTTGCTCCGCAGGAATTACTTGCGCCTCTCGAGGCGGAAACCCTGTCGCCGGGGGCGGACTCGCGCGCCGGAGCGCGGGGCCACCGATGGCCGCGGACCGTCCGGCCGGGCGCCGCGAGTCGCCTCGCGGGCCGGCCGGTGGCCTGGCATCGGCCTCCGGGACCTCGCCCGTCGGCCGAGGCCGGGGGCGATGTCCCAGCGCCGGGGCGCCACCCACCCGGCCCCTGGGGGCCGGGGGGCGAAGCCCCCAGCGGGTGCCGGGGCGGGAGCCCCGGCGGGGGCAGCTGGGGCGGAGCCCCGCTTGATTACTTCGCCTTCTCGAGGATCTCGACGACGCGCCAGCGCTTCGTCGCGGACAGCGGCCGGGTCTCCGCGAGGAGGACACGGTCGCCGACACCCGCGGCGTTCTGCTCGTCGTGCGCCTTGAGCTTGTTCGTACGGCGGATGACCTTGCCGTACAGCGCGTGCTTCACGCGGTCCTCGACGGCGACGACGACGGTCTTGTCCATCTTGTCGCTGACGACCAGACCCTCACGGGTCTTGCGGAAGCCGCGCGCCTCTGCAGTCTGCTCAGTCACGTTGCTCTCACTCATCAGGCGTTCTCCACCGTTTCGATGCCCAGCTCACGCTCGCGCATCAGGGTGTAGATCCGCGCGATGTCCTTGCGGACCGCCTTCAGACGGCCATGGTTCTCGAGCTGACCGGTCGCCGCCTGGAAGCGGAGGTTGAACAGCTCTTCCTTGGCCTCGCGGAGCTTCGCCAGAAGCTCCTCGTTGCCCAGCTCGCGCAGCTCGGACGCCTTGGTACCGGCCGACATCACGCTTCACCTGCCTCGCGCTTGACGATCCGGCACTTCATCGGCAGCTTGTGGGCCGCACGGGTCAGCGCCTCACGGGCGATCTTCTCGTTGGGGTACGACAGCTCGAACATCACGCGTCCGGGCTTGACGTTGGCGATCCACCACTCAGGAGAACCCTTACCGGAACCCATGCGGGTCTCGGCGGGCTTCTTGGTGAGCGGACGGTCCGGGTAGATGTTGATCCAGACCTTGCCACCACGCTTGATGTGACGCGTCATGGCGATACGAGCGGCCTCGATCTGACGGTTCGTCACATACGCCGGGGTGAGCGCCTGGATGCCGTACTCGCCGAACGCAACCGTCGTGCCACCCTTGGCAGCGCCGCTGCGTCCGGGGTGGTGCTGCTTGCGGTGCTTGACCCTACGGGGGATCAGCATGTCGGTCAGGCCTCCGTTCCGGTGCTCTCAGCCGGAGCGGACGCGGGAGCCTCGGCCTTGGGGGCCTCGGCGCCGGCAGCCTGCTGCGGCTTGCGACCGCGCCGCTCGCCACCACGGCCACCACGGGCCGGGCGGTCGGCACCGCCACCGCGAGCCGGGCGGTTACCCGCACGGGCGGCAGCGTTCTCGGCGCGGACCTCGGCGATGTTCTTGACGTCGCCCTTGTAGATCCAGACCTTCACACCGATGCGGCCGAAGGTCGTCTTGGCCTCGAAGAAGCCGTAGTCCACGTTCGCGCGGAGCGTGTGCAGGGGCACGCGGCCCTCGCGGTAGAACTCCGAGCGGGACATCTCGGCGCCGCCGAGGCGGCCGCCGCACTGGATCTTGATGCCCTTGGCGCCGGCCTTCATGGCGGACTGCATGCTCTTGCGCATGGCCCGACGGAAGGAGACGCGGGAGGAGAGCTGCTCGGCGACGGCCTGAGCGACCAGCTGAGCGTCCGTCTCGGGGTTCTTGACCTCGAGGATGTTCAGCTGGACCTGCTTGCCCGTGAGCTTCTCGAGGTCGCCGCGGATGCGGTCGGCCTCGGCGCCACGGCGGCCGATGACGATGCCCGGACGAGCGGTGTGGATGTCCACACGCACGCGGTCACGGGTGCGCTCGATCTCCACCTTGGAGATGCCGGCGCGCTCCATGCCGGACGTCATCATCCGACGGATGGCGACGTCTTCCTTGACGTAGTCCTTGTAGAGCTTGTCGGCGTACCAACGCGACTTGAAGTCGGTGGTGACACCGAGCCGGAACCCGTGCGGGTTTACCTTCTGGCCCATTACCGGGTTCCTTCCTTGCTGCTGACGACCACGGTGATGTGGCTGGTCCGCTTGCGGATCCGGTAGGCACGGCCCTGGGCACGCGGACGGAACCGCTTCAGGGTCGGGCCCTCGTCGACGTAGGCCTCGGAGATGTAGAGGCTGTCGGCGTCGGTGTGGTCGTAGTTGTGCGCGGCGTTGGCGATGGCGCTGTCGAGCACCTTGCCGACGGGCACGGAGGCTGCCTGCGGAGCGAATCGCAGAACAGCCTGGGCCTCCGTGGCGTCCATGCCACGGATGAGGTCCACCACACGGCGGGCCTTCATGGGCGTGACGCGGATGTACCGCGCCTGGGCCCTGGCTTCCATGGTTGTCCCTTCAGAGTTACTTACGTGTCTGAATGCGATCCGCTGCTAGCGGCGCTTCGACTTCCGGTCTTCCTTGACGTGACCCCGGAAGGTGCGCGTCGGCGAGAACTCGCCGAGCTTGTGGCCGACCATCGACTCGGTGACGAACACCGGGATGTGGGTCTTGCCGTTGTGCACCGCGATCGTGTGGCCGAGCATGGCCGGGACGATCATCGAGCGACGGGACCAGGTCTTGATGACGTTCTTGGTGCCGGCTTCGTTCTGGGCGTCCACCTTCTTGATCAGGTGGTCGTCGACGAAGGGCCCCTTCTTGAGACTGCGCGGCATCTAAACCCGCTCCTAGCGCTTCTTGTTCGTCTTGCGGCGGCGGACGATGTACTTGTTGCTCGCCTTCTTGGGAGCACGAGTACGACCCTCCTTCTGACCCCAGGGGCTGACCGGGTGGCGACCACCGGAGGTCTTGCCCTCACCACCACCGTGGGGGTGGTCAACCGGGTTCATCGCCACACCGCGAACGGTCGGGCGGACGCCCAGCCAGCGCTTGCGGCCGGCCTTGCCCCAGTTGATGTTGCTCTGCTCGGCGTTGCCGACCTCGCCGACCGTGGCGCGGCAGCGCTGGTCGACCAGGCGGATCTCACCGGACGGCATGCGGAGGTGGGCCATCGAGCCCTCCTTCGCGAGCAGCTGCACGGAGGCACCGGCGGAGCGGGCGAACTTGGCGCCGCCGCCCGGACGAAGCTCCACGGAGTGGATCGTCGTACCGACCGGGATGTTGCGCAGCGCCAGGTTGTTGCCGGGCTTGATGTCGGCGCCCGGACCGTTCTCGATCCGGTCGCCCTGGGTCAGACCCTTCGGCGCCAGGATGTAGCGCTTCTCGCCGTCCGCGTAGTGGAGCAGCGCGATGCGCGCGGTGCGGTTGGGGTCGTACTCGATGTGCGCGACCTTCGCCGGCACGCCGTCCTTGTCGTGACGACGGAAGTCGATCACGCGGTAGGCGCGCTTGTGTCCGCCACCCTGGTGGCGAACGGTCACACGACCGGCGTTGTTACGGCCGCCCTTGCTGTGCAGGGGGCGGACCAGCGACTTCTCCGGCGTGGACCGCGTGACCTCGACGAAGTCGGCGACGCTGGAACCACGACGGCCCGGCGTAGTCGGCTTGTACTTGCGGATTCCCATTTCTCAGTCCTCGTCCGATATCGGACGATCCGACCCGCTTACGCGGTCGGACCGCCGAAGATGTCGATACGGTCGCCCTCGGCGAGGGTCACGATCGCGCGCTTGGTGGCCACACGCTGGCCGAAGCCGGTGCGGGTCCGCTTGCGCTTGCCGATGCGGTTGATCGTGTTGACCCCGGTGACCTTGACCGAGAAGACCGCCTGGACGGCCTGCTTGATCTGGGTCTTGTTGGCGTTCGGGTCGACGATGAACGTGTACTTGTTCTCGTCCAGGAGCGCGTAGCTCTTCTCCGACACGACCGGCTTGAGCAGCACGTCACGGGGGTCCGTGTACGACTTGCTCAGCGGCGTGACGACGGTGTTCTTGCCCTCGGCTGCGTGGCGACGCGCCTTGGCGACGCGAGCGGCCTTGGCCTTCTTCGCGGCCTTGGAGGCAATGGCGGGGTGACGGATGGCCATCAGACCTCGCTCCCTTCGGTGTCATTGGCCTTCGGGCCGGACACGAAGGACTCGAAGGCGGCCTGGGTGAAGACCACGTCGTCGGAGACGAGAACGTCGTACGTGTTCAGCTGGCCCGGCTCCAGGATGTGGACCTGGGGCAGGTTGCGGGCGGACAGCCACGCGGCCTCGTCGGCGCGCTCGACGACCAGGAGCAGGTTCTTGCGCTCCGAGATCTTGCCGAACAGCGTCCGGGCGGCCTTCGTCGAGGGGCTGTCGCCCTCGATGACGCCGGAGACGACGTGGATGCGGTTGTGGCGGGCCCGGTCGGTGAGGGCGTGACGCAGGGCCGCGGCCTTCATCTTCTTCGGGGTCCGCTGCGAGTAGTCGCGCGGCACGGGACCGTGCACGACGCCACCGCCGGCGAACTGCGGCGCGCGGGTCGAGCCCTGACGGGCGCGGCCGGTGCCCTTCTGGCGGTACGGCTTCTTGCCGCCACCGCGAACCTCGCCACGGGTCTTGGTCTTGTGCGTGCCCTGACGGGCAGCGGCCAGCTGCGCGACGACGACCTGGTGGATCAGCGGGATGCTGACCTTCTCAACGCCGAAGATCTCCGCGGGGAGCTCGACGGAACCGGCCTTGTCGCCAGCCGGCGAAAGGATGTCAACAGTGCTCATCGGTTACCTCAGGCCCCCTTGGCCGCGGTGCGGACCAGGACGAGGCCGCCGTTCGGACCGGGAACCGCGCCCTTGATGAGCAGCAGACCCTTCTCCGCGTCAACGGCGTGGACGGTCAGGTTCTGGGTGGTGACCCGCTCGTTGCCCATACGACCCGCCATGCGGAGGCCCTTGAACACACGGCCCGGGGTGGCGCAGCCACCGATGGAACCGGGAGAGCGGTGCTTGCGCTGCGTGCCGTGACCGGCGCCGAGGCCACCGAAGTTGTGGCGCTTCATGACACCGGCGAAGCCCTTGCCCTTGCTCTTGCCAGTGACGTCGACCTTCACGCCGGCCTCGAACACCTCGGCGGTGATCTCCTGGCCGAGGGTGTACTCGGCGGCGTCCGCGGTGCGGATCTCGACGAGGTGGCGGCGCGGGGTGACGTCGGCCTTGGCGAAGTGGCCCTTGAGGGGCTTGTTCACCTTGCGCGGGTCGATCTCGCCGAAGGCGATCTGGACCGACTCGTAGCCGTCGCTGTCGTTCGTACGCACCTGGGTGACGACGTTGGGGCCGGCCTTGACGACGGTGACCGGAACAACACGGTTGTTCTCGTCCCACACCTGCGTCATGCCGAGCTTCTCGCCCAGGATGCCCTTGATCTGCTTGGTCATTCTCAGCTCACCGGCCCTCAGAGCTTGATCTCGATGTCGACACCGGCCGGGAGGTCGAGTCGCATCAGAGAGTCAACGGTCTTGGGCGTCGGGTCGAGGATGTCGATCAGGCGCTTGTGCGTGCGCATCTCGAAGTGCTCGCGCGAGTCCTTGTACTTGTGCGGCGACTTGATGACGCAGTACACGTTCTTCTCAGTGGGCAGCGGCACCGGGCCCGCGACCGACGCACCAGTACGGGTCACCGTCTCGACGATCTTCTTCGCCGAGGAGTCGATGACCTCGTGGTCGTAGGCCTTGAGCCGGATGCGGATCTTCTGTCCCGCCATGGCTACTCAGTAGTCCTGTCTCTCTACAGCTCTGGAACCCGGTGTTCCCTTGACTTCCTCCGACCCACGCGGTCGGGCGTGTCGCGCTTTCACTGACACAGATGTCCCTTGTTCGAACATCCCTTGCCTGGGAAAGAGGTTCACCGGGTGCCTGGCCAGTGCCGCACCACACTTCCCGGAAGATTCCCGTACGTCCGCCCCAGTGCTGCCATCAGGCAGTTAGGACGACGAGTACTGTGGGACTCGCTTCCGGTCCCCCCGGCGGGAGGCGCGCAGCATCAACACTCGACCGAGCAACTCCGACAGTCTGCCATATGGGGCAGGGGCCTGGCCAATCGAGCCGGAGACAATACCCCGAGAGTGACGCAGGTCAAACACGAGCACCCGTCAGCCGCCGTCGGCGGGCGGGATGCCCCCTGGTGTCGCTCCCCCGCCCACGAGCCCAGGTGATGCGTTGCCCGTCCCGGCTGCCGTCGTCGCCCCCGAAGTAAAGGGCTGTCGGTCGGCGTCGTGCCCCGGCGCGTGGGGGGGCTGCCGCGTCGTCAGGACGCCGCGTTGCGCAGTCGGGCGAACGACGTCTCCAGGCCCCGTTTCAGCAGGCGGGCCACCGGTGCCTCCACGAAGCGGTGGACCAGCCAGCTCAGGAGCAGGAAGCCGGTGATGACGGCGGCGACCAGGAGGCGGGCGTCCATCGTGTCCTTCAGGCGGTTGATGACCGTCGTACCGGCGGCGTAGTGCATCAGGTACAGGGGGTACGTCAGGCTGCCGGCCGTCACCAGCCACTTCCAGCGGATGCGGTCCGTCGCGCCGAGCGCGATCGCCACCATGACGAGCAGGAACACGGTGTAGATCAGCAGCGCCCCGCGCCAGCTGGAGACGTGCTCGACGGTGTCGATCCGTTTGCCGAGCTCCCGCTGCCCCATCAGCCAGGACATCGCGAGGATGCCCCACAGCAGCAGGTCCTGACCGAAGCGGTACATCAGGTACAGGGCGAGGCCGGCGATGAAGTACCAGGCGCCGTCGGGGTTCGCGACCAGGGTGAGGAGCCTGAAGTCCGCCACCGGCGTCAGCATCGCCGCCGCGCCCCAGACGCAGCAGAAGACGACGACCTTGCGGTACGTCAGCCCGGTCGCGACCACGAGCAGGAAGAGCAGGTAGAAACGGAGCTCGGACCACAGGGTCCAGTACACGCCGTCGACGTTGCCCACGTTCGAACCGGCCTGCAGCATCGTGAAGTTGAGCAGCACGTCCCGTGCCCGCATCCGGTCCCAGACGCCGGGCAGCAGCACCAGGACGGCGGTGGTGAAGGCTATGGCGAACCAGTACGCGGGGTAGAGCCGTATGACCCGGGAGACGAAGAACTGGCGCGGGCTGCGGCCCCAGCAGGACATGCAGATCACGAAGCCGCTGATGACGAAGAAGATCTCGACGCCGATCCAGCCGTAGGACGCGACGTGGAACACCGTCGGCATGATGTCGGACACCGGCCGGTCCCAGATGGCGTTGCCCGGCTGGTTCACCCGCCAGGTGCCGGCGTAGTGGTGCGCGGCGACCATCAGCGCGGCCGCCAGCCGGATGCCGTCGATGGCGTAGAGCCGCGGGCGTTCCCGGCGCGGCGGGTCGGCAGGACGGGGCACCCGCACCACGCGCAGCTGCTGCGTCGGCCGGTCGGCCATCACGGACATGCACGTCCCCCTGTCTGCCTGCTTCTGCCGGTCCACGCTAGGACGTCACAAGAACCCCACAGAGAACAGAGGCGAACAATCGGGGCACCGGCGGCCGGGAGTTGGTCCAACTCTCGACGACATGTCCCGCAAGGTTTGCCGAGACTTCACCGGGCGACCATCGCTCAACCATCCCCGGGGCACGCACCCCGGGCGAACGAAAGGATCCGGGCAAGCGAAAGGGCCCGTACGACCGAAGTCGTACGGGCCCTTCCAGAGGCCTAGCGGCTCAGAGTCACTTGGTGATCTTGGTGACCTGGCCGGCGCCGACCGTCCGGCCACCCTCACGGATGGCGAACTTCAGGCCCTCTTCCATGGCGATGGGCTGGATGAGCTCCACCTTCATCTCGGTGTTGTCACCCGGCATGACCATCTCGGTGCCCTCGGGGAGGGTCACCACGCCGGTCACATCCGTCGTACGGAAGTAGAACTGCGGACGGTAGTTGTTGAAGAACGGCGTGTGACGGCCACCCTCGTCCTTGGACAGGATGTACGCCTGCGCCTCGAACTCGGTGTGCGGGGTGACCGAGCCCGGCTTGATGATGACCTGGCCGCGCTCGACGTCCTCGCGCTTGATGCCGCGGAGCAGCAGACCGACGTTCTCACCGGCCTGGCCCTCGTCGAGCAGCTTGCGGAACATCTCGATGCCGGTGACCGTGGTGGTGGTCTTCTCGTTCTTGATGCCGATGATGTCCACGGTCTCGTTGACCTTCAGGACACCACGCTCGATACGGCCGGTGACGACCGTACCGCGACCGGTGATCGTGAAGACGTCCTCGATCGGCATCAGGAACGGCTTGTCGACGTCGCGCTCCGGCTCCGGGATCGCGGTGTCGACGGCGGCCATCAGGTCCAGGACCGACTGGCCCCACTCCTTGTCGCCCTCGAGCGCCTTGAGCGCGGAGACCTTGACGACCGGAACGTCGTCGCCCGGGAACTCGTACTCGGAGAGCAGCTCACGGACCTCGAGCTCGACGAGCTCCAGGATCTCCTCGTCGTCCACCATGTCGGCCTTGTTCAGGGCGACCACGATGTACGGAACGCCGACCTGGCGGGCCAGGAGCACGTGCTCCTTGGTCTGCGGCATCGGGCCGTCCGTGGCGGCGACAACGAGGATGGCGCCGTCCATCTGCGCCGCACCCGTGATCATGTTCTTGATGTAGTCCGCGTGACCGGGGCAGTCGACGTGGGCGTAGTGACGGGTCTCCGTCTGGTACTCGACGTGCGCGATGGAGATGGTGATACCGCGCTGGCGCTCTTCGGGAGCCTTGTCGATCTGGTCGAACGCCGAGGCCTCGTTCAGGTCCGGGAACGCGTCGTGCAGCACCTTGGTAATGGCGGCCGTGAGGGTCGTCTTACCGTGGTCGATGTGACCGATGGTGCCGATGTTGACGTGCGGCTTAGTCCGCTCGAACTTCGCCTTCGCCACTGGGGTCCTCCTGTGGAGTGGTTCTGTACGCCTTACTTCATCGGCGCCAGGTGATCTTTGCTGTCAGTGCCCGGGCCCCGGGGCATTCCCCCACGATCGGGGAGGAATGCCCCGGCAGGCTCCGGAGTCAAGCCTACGGCGTATGAACGCGGTGCGTTAACGCGGTGCGTTTACTCGCCCTTGGCCTTCGCGATGATCTCCTCGGCGACGTTCCGCGGAACCTCGGCGTAGGAGTCGAACTGCATGGAGTAGCTGGCCCGGCCGGACGTCTTGCTGCGCAGGTCGCCGACGTAACCGAACATCTCCGAGAGGGGCACGAGGCCCTTCACGACGCGGGCACCGGCCCGCTCCTCCATGGCCTGGATCTGGCCACGGCGGGAGTTGATGTCGCCGATGACCTCACCCATGTAGTCCTCGGGCGTGGTGACCTCGACGGCCATCATCGGCTCGAGCAGCACGGGGCTGGCCTTGCGCGCGGCCTCCTTGAAGGCCTGCGAACCGGCGATCTTGAAGGCCAGCTCCGAGGAGTCGACCTCGTGGTAGGCACCGTCGTGCAGGATCACACGGACACCGGTCATCTCGTAACCGGCGAGGATGCCGAACTGCATGGCCTCCTGCGCACCCGCGTCCACCGAGGGGATGTACTCCTTGGGGATGCGGCCACCGGTCACCTTGTTGATGAACTCGTACGAGGCGTCGCCGCCCTCGATCGGCTCGATGCCGATCTGGACCTTGGCGAACTGACCCGTACCACCGGTCTGCTTCTTGTGCGTGTAGTCGACGCGCTCGACGGCCTTGCGGATCGTCTCGCGGTAGGCCACCTGCGGCTTGCCGACGTTGGCCTCGACCTTGAACTCACGGCGCATACGGTCGACCAGCACCTCGAGGTGCAGCTCGCCCATACCACCGATGATGGTCTGGCCGGTCTCCTCGTCCGAGTGCACCTGGAAGGACGGGTCCTCCTCGGCCAGGCGCTGGATCGCGACGCCCAGCTTCTCCTGGTCGCCCTTCGACTTGGGCTCGATGGCGACCTGGATGACCGGCGCCGGGAAGTCCATGGACTCCAGGATCACCGGGGCCTTGTCGTCGCACAGCGTCTCACCGGTCGTGGTCTGCTTCAGACCCATGACGGCGATGATGTCGCCGGCGCCCACCGAGTCGATCTCCTCACGCTTGTTCGCGTGCATGCGGTAGATCTTGCCGATGCGCTCCTTCTTGCCCTTGACGGAGTTCAGCACCGAGGTGCCGGACTCCAGGCGGCCCGAGTAGACCCGGACGAAGGTGAGCTTGCCGAGGTGCGGGTCGCTCATGATCTTGAAGGCGAGGGCCGACAGCGGCTCGTCCTCGGACGGCTTGCGCTTGACCACGACCTCCGGGTCCTTCACGTCGTGGCCCTCGATGGCCTCGACGTCCAGGGGGGAGGGGAGGTAGCGCACGACCGCGTCGAGCAGGGGCTGGACGCCCTTGTTCTTGAACGCGGTCCCGCAGAACACCGGGGTGACCGTGGTGTCCTTGGACTTGCCGGACGCGATGGTGATACGACGGATCGCGGCGTACAGCTGCTCCTCGGTGGGCTCGACGCCCTCGAGGTACAGCTCCATGATCTCCTCGTCGTTCTCGGCCACGGCCTCCAGCAGCTTGCCGCGGTACTCCTCGGCAGCCTCGGCGTGCGTGTCCGGGATGTCGACGACGTCGTACATCTCGCCCTTGGTGGCCTCGGCGGACCAGACGAGCGCCTTCATGCGGACCAGGTCCACGACGCCCTTGAAGTCGGCCTCGGCACCGATCGGGAGCTGCATGACGATCGGCTGAGCGCCCAGGCGGTCCGAGATCATGTCCACGCAGCGGTGGAACTCGGCGCCCGTGCGGTCGAGCTTGTTGACGAAGCAGATACGCGGAACGCCGTAGCGGTCCGCCTGACGCCACACCGTCTCGGACTGGGGCTCGACGCCGGCGACGCCGTCGAACACCGTCACGGCACCGTCGAGCACACGCAGCGAACGCTCCACCTCGACGGTGAAGTCGACGTGGCCCGGCGTGTCGATGATGTTGATGGTGTGGTCGACGTCTTCCAGCGGCCAGTGACAGGTGGTGGCAGCAGAGGTGATCGTGATGCCACGCTCCTGCTCCTGCTCCATCCAGTCCATGGTGGCAGCGCCGTCGTGGACCTCACCGATCTTGTAGGACACACCGGTGTAGAACAGGATCCGCTCGGTGGTGGTCGTCTTGCCCGCGTCGATGTGAGCCATGATCCCGATGTTGCGGACCTTGGCCAGGTCAAGTGAAGTGGTAGCCATAAGGCTTCAGTCTTCTCTCGGTCTCGATGTGGGTAGCGACTACCAGCGGTAGTGCGCGAAGGCCTTGTTGGACTCGGCCATCTTGTGCGTGTCCTCGCGCTTCTTGACGGCCGCACCGAGGCCGTTCGAAGCGTCGAGAAGCTCGTTGAGCAGACGCTCGGTCATGGTCTTCTCGCGACGGGCGCGGGAGTAACCGACCAGCCAGCGCAGCGCCAGGGTGTTGGCGCGGCCGGGCTTGACCTCGACCGGCACCTGGTAGGTGGCGCCACCGACACGGCGGGACTTGACCTCGAGGGTCGGCTTGATGTTCTCGAGAGCGCGCTTGAGGGTGATGACCGGGTCGTTGCCGGTCTTCTCGCGCAGGCCCTCCATGGCGCCGTAAACGATCCGCTCGGCAGTCGAGCGCTTGCCGTTCAGCAGCACCTTGTTGATCAGGGAGGTCACCAGAGGAGAACCGTAGACCGGGTCGATGATGACCGGGCGCTTCGGGGCGGGGCCCTTACGAGGCATTCTTACTTCTCCTTCTTGGCGCCGTAACGGCTGCGAGCCTGCTTGCGGTTCTTGACACCCTGGGTGTCGAGCGAGCCGCGGATGATCTTGTAGCGAACACCCGGCAGGTCCTTCACACGGCCGCCGCGCACGAGCACGATGGAGTGCTCCTGCAGGTTGTGTCCCTCACCCGGAATGTAGGCCGTGACCTCGATCCCGCTGGTCAGACGCACACGCGCGACCTTACGCAGGGCCGAGTTCGGCTTCTTCGGGGTGGTCGTGAACACACGCGTGCAGACGCCGCGACGCTGAGGGGAACCCTCGAGTGCGGGCGTCTTGTTCTTCTCGACCTTGTCCTGCCGGCCCTTGCGGACCAGCTGCTGGATCGTAGGCACTACTTCTCCGGTTTCTGTGTGCCGATGGGTACAGCTAACCTGGAACGTCGCCGACCCACGCGGTCGGGTGTGTCGAATCCGGCAGACTCCCGCCGCAAGGCAAAAGGGCACAGATTACGGTGGCCAGTAGCGGCTCGCTATGCGGTTGATGGCACGCACAAGAGCCAGGGCACACCCCAGGCACAAGGTCTGAGCGTACCTACCGCATTCGCTGCGGTCAAAACAAATGGGCCCCGCCCGCATCACCATGCGGAACATGTCAAGACCCTACGCCGTACGTGATCTTCGATTTCACGTCCCGGTCACGTGGAGACGCTAGCCGGAAGCGAGCGACACCGCGATGAGAAGGGTCAGCACCAGGGCCCATCCGGCGGTCGACAGCCAGCCCAGCACCAGCCCGGTCATGGCGAGCCCCTCACCCGTCTCGCCGGTCCGCTCGATCTCGGCGCGCGCGGTGTGGCCGAGGATCACCGCCGGGATCCCGGTGAGCCCCAGCGTCGGCACGCACAGCAGACCGCACACGGCGGCTCCCACGGCCTTCCCGTTCGTCTGCGGCCGCGCGGTGGGCAGGAACGTCCGCGGTACGGGCGGTACGGCCATCAGGGGCGCCGGCTGCGGTACGGGGCCCGTGGGCAGGTCGCCGACCAGCAGGGCCAGCTCCCCCACCGTCCGCGCCGCGTACGCCCGCGCCACCCGCTTCTCGAACTCGGAGTGCTCCAGCCGCCCCTCCCCGTACCCGGCTCTGAGCACGTCGACGGCACGCTCGCGGTCGGCGTGCGAGGCGAGCATGGAGGAGGTCGTGTGGGGCTGCCACGGCTGCGGGACACCTTGCCCCGACTGCCACGGCTGCCATGGAGTCGGTTGAGACACGGGCGCCTCCCCCCAAAAGCGAATGAACGCCTCCATCATCCTCCAACGCCCCGCTTTCGCCACGGGTTCCCACACAGCGGACCGACTTCCGGCCACCGGGGTCGTGCGTGACGCCGGGGCGGGGCGTTGCCGGGGTCCTCGTGTTCGGCCTGGTGCCGGTCGGCGACGGCATGGCCGCGCTGCTGATGTATCTGGCCCTGGTGGTGCCACCGGCGCTGACGGCCCGCCTGTTCGCCCGGAAGGGCGGAGCGGGCGGAGCGGTCCGGTCACGCGGCACCGCGAAGCCCGCCGTGGCCCGTGCGCCCCGGCGCACCCGCCCCACGTCCACCGAGGCGGCAGAGCTCGCCGTCACGTCGTACGGCGGAATGCCGCGCCTGCACCCCTACCGCCCCGGCCCCTCGGCCGACCAGGGTGCGCGTGCCCGCGCCGGGCGACGGCCCCGTTCTGCTCGTCTTCGAGTCCACCGGCCGGCACGGCGGCTTCTCGGTGTCCGAGGGCGGCGGCGACCCGAACCCCCGTCCGCGGGAGCTGTTCCGGGTCGCCCCCCAGGACGGGCGCCCGGTGTCCTGCCGGGTCCGCGTCCTGCTGCCCGCGCAGCGCGGCACGGAGCGGCTGCTGGACGTCTGGGCCATGGGCCCGTGGCGGCTGGCGCTGCGCCCGCCCGGCGAGGCCCGGCGACTGGAGACGGATCTGCCGCTCACGCGGAGCACGACGGCACGGGAGCGTTCGCGCTGCCCGAGGTGACCCGTACCCACCGCACGGGACGCCTCTGGCGAACGGCCACGGCCCGGCCCGCCTGTCCCTCGCCGTGCCGGAATCGCGCCGCGTCCTGCGCGTCGAGTCCACCGGCCGCTGGACCCCGCGCACGCCGAAGGGCGGCCACCCCTCCACGAGGTGACCGCCCTTCAGCTCAAGCGATCGCTCGCCTACTGGTTGTACGGACCGTAGTCGTAGTCCTCCAGCGGAACGGCCTGGCCGGAGCCCGTGCCGAACGGCGAGTAGTCGATGTCGTCGTAGCCGACGGCCGAGTACATCGCGGCCTTGGCCTCCTCGGTCGGCTCGACCCGGATGTTGCGGTAGCGGGACAGACCCGTACCGGCCGGGATGAGCTTACCGATGATGACGTTCTCCTTGAGGCCGATGAGCGAGTCGGACTTGGCGTTGATCGCCGCGTCCGTGAGGACTCGCGTCGTCTCCTGGAAGGACGCCGCCGACAGCCAGGACTCCGTGGCCAGCGAGGCCTTGGTGATACCCATGAGCTGCGGACGACCGGAGGCCGGGTGACCGCCCTCCTGGACCACACGACGGTTCTCGTGCTCGAACTTCGAGCGCTCGACCAGCTCACCGGGCAGCAGCTCGGCGTCGCCGGACTCGATGATCGTCACACGGCGCAGCATCTGCCGGATGATGATCTCGATGTGCTTGTCGTGGATCGACACACCCTGCGAGTTGTAGACCTTCTGGACCTCGCCGACCAGGTGGACCTGGACGGCACGCTGGCCCAGGATGCGCAGCACGTCGTGCGGGTTGGTGGCACCCACGGTGAGCTTCTGGCCCACCTCGACGTGCTCGCCCTCGCTGACCAGGAGCCGGGCACGCTTCGAGATCGGGTACGCCGTCTCGTCGCTGCCGTCGTCCGGGGTGATGACGATCTTCTTGGTCTTCTCCGTCTCCTCGATGCGAACGCGGCCGCTCGCCTCGGAGATGGGAGCCACACCCTTCGGGGTACGGGCCTCGAAGAGCTCGACGACACGCGGCAGACCCTGCGTGATGTCGTCACCGGCCACACCACCGGTGTGGAAGGTACGCATCGTCAGCTGGGTACCGGGCTCACCGATGGACTGGGCGGCGATGATGCCGACCGCCTCACCGATGTCGACCAGCTTGCCGGTGGCCAGCGAACGGCCGTAGCACATCGCGCAGGTGCCGACGGCGGACTCGCAGGTCAGGACCGAGCGGGTCTTGACCTCGGAGACACCGTGCTTGACCAGCTCGTCGATGAGCACGTCGCCCAGGTCGGTACCGGCCGGGGCCAGCACCTTGCCATCGACCACGATGTCCTCGGCGAGGCAGCGCGCGTACACGGACGTCTCGACGTTGTCCGCCTTGCGCAGCACGCCGTCCGCGCCGACCTCCGCGATGTGGAGCTTGAGGCCGCGGTCGGTGCCGCAGTCCTCCTCGCGGATGATGACGTCCTGGGAGACGTCGACCAGACGACGGGTCAGGTAACCCGAGTCGGCCGTACGCAGAGCGGTGTCCGCCAGACCCTTACGGGCACCGTGCGTGGAGATGAAGTACTCCAGCACGGACAGGCCCTCACGGAACGACGCCTTGATCGGACGCGGGATCGTCTCGTTCTTCGCGTTCGACACCAGACCACGCATACCGGCGATCTGACGCATCTGCATCATGTTGCCTCGTGCACCCGAGTTCACCATCATGAAGATCGGGTTGGTCTTCGGGAAGTTGTCGTTCATCGCCTCGGCGACCTCGTTGGTCGCCTTGGTCCAGATCGCGATGAGTTCCTGCGTGCGCTCGTCCTTGGTGATCAGACCGCGCTCGTACTGCTTCTGGACCTTCTCGTCCTGTGCCTCGTAGCCCTTGACGATCTCCTTCTTCGCCTCGGGAACGACGACGTCGGAGATGGCCACGGTGACACCGGAACGGGTCGCCCAGTAGAAGCCGGCCGCCTTCAGGTTGTCGAGCGTCGCCGCCACGATGACCTTGGGGTAGCGCTCGGCGAGGTCGTTGACGATCTCGGAGAGCTGCTTCTTGCCGACCTCGTAGTCGACGAACGGGTAGTCCTCGGGCAGCAGTTCGTTGAAGAGCGCACGGCCGAGCGTGGTCCTCAGACGGAAGCTGTCACCCTGCTGCCACTCCGGCTCGCCCTCCTCCTGCGCCGGCGGGGTCCAGCCGCGCGGCGGGATGGTGCCCACCGGGAAGCGGATGTCCACGCGCGACTGCAGCGAGAGCTCGCCCGCGTCGAACGCCATGATCGCCTCGGCCGCGGAGCCGAAGGAACGGCCCTCGCCCTTGACGTTGCGCATCTCGCCGTCGGTGGTGAGGAAGAACAGACCGAGGACCATGTCCTGGGTCGGCATCGTCACCGGACGGCCGTCGGCGGGCTTGAGGATGTTGTTCGAGGACAGCATCAGGATGCGGGCCTCGGCCTGCGCCTCCGCGGACAGCGGCAGGTGCACGGCCATCTGGTCACCGTCGAAGTCCGCGTTGAACGCGGTGCAGACGAGCGGGTGGATCTGGATGGCCTTGCCCTCGACCAGCTGCGGCTCGAAGGCCTGGATGCCGAGGCGGTGCAGGGTGGGGGCACGGTTGAGCAGCACCGGGTGCTCGGCGATGACCTCTTCGAGGACGTCGTACACGACGGTGCGGCCGCGCTCCACCATGCGCTTGGCGGACTTGATGTTCTGCGCGTGGTTCAGGTCGACCAGGCGCTTCATCACGAAGGGCTTGAACAGCTCCAGCGCCATCGCCTTCGGCAGACCGCACTGGTGCAGCTTCAGCTGCGGACCGACGACGATCACGGAACGCGCGGAGTAGTCCACACGCTTGCCGAGCAGGTTCTGACGGAAACGGCCCTGCTTGCCCTTCAGCATGTCGCTGAGGGACTTCAGCGGGCGGTTGCCGGGGCCGGTCACCGGACGGCCGCGACGACCGTTGTCGAAGAGGGCGTCAACGGCCTCCTGAAGCATGCGCTTCTCGTTGTTGACGATGATCTCGGGCGCGCCGAGGTCGAGGAGCCTCTTCAGACGGTTGTTGCGGTTGATCACACGGCGGTACAGGTCGTTCAGGTCGGAGGTCGCGAAGCGGCCACCGTCCAGCTGCACCATCGGGCGGAGGTCCGGCGGGATGACCGGGACGCAGTCCAGGACCATGCCCTTGGGGCTGTTGGAGGTCTGCAGGAAGGCAGACACGACCTTCAGCCGCTTCAGGGCGCGGGTCTTCTTCTGGCCCTTGCCGGTACGGATGATCTCGCGGAGCTTCTCGGCCTCCTCGTCGAGGTCGAAGGACTCCAGGCGCTTCTGCAGCGCCGCGGCACCCATCGAGCCGTCGAAGTAGGTGCCGAAGCGGTCGCGCAGCTCGCGGTAGAGCAGCTCGTCGCCCTCGAGGTCCTGGACCTTGAGGTTCTTGAACCGGGTCCACACCTCGTCGAGACGGTCGATCTCGCGCTGCGCACGGTCGCGCAGTTGCTTCATCTCACGCTCGGCACCCTCGCGCACCTTGCGGCGCACGTCGGCCTTGGCGCCCTCGGCCTCCAGCTCGGCCAGGTCGGACTCGAGCTTCTTGGCGCGGGCCTCCAGGTCGGCGTCCCGGCGGTTCTCGATCTGCTGCCGCTCGACCGAGACGTGCGCCTCCAGGGAGGGCAGGTCGCGGGTACGGCGCTCCTCGTCGACGTACGTGATCATGTACGCGGCGAAGTAGATGACCTTCTCGAGGTCCTTGGGCGCCAGGTCCAGCAGGTAGCCGAGGCGCGAGGGGACACCCTTGAAGTACCAGATGTGCGTGACGGGGGCGGCCAGCTCGATGTGGCCCATCCGCTCACGGCGCACCTTGGCGCGAGTGACCTCGACGCCGCAGCGCTCACAGATGATGCCCTTGAAGCGGACGCGCTTGTACTTGCCGCAGTAGCACTCCCAGTCCCGGGTCGGACCGAAGATCTTCTCGCAGAAGAGTCCGTCCTTCTCGGGCTTGAGGGTGCGGTAGTTGATGGTCTCGGGCTTCTTGACCTCGCCGTGGCTCCACTGACGGATGTCGTCAGCGGTGGCCAGGCCGATCCGGAGCTCGTCGAAGAAGTTGACGTCGAGCACTATGCGTCAATCCCTCTCAGGGTTGTAAGTCTTGGGGTCTGAAACGGGGGTCCCGGAGCCGGCCGGAGGTTCCTCACCAGGTCCTCCGGCCGGACTCCCGTCAGACCTCTTCGACGCTGCTCGGCTCGCGCCGGGACAGGTCGATGCCGAGCTCCTCCGCAGCGCGGAAGACGTCCTCGTCGGTGTCACGCATCTCGATGGACATACCGTCGCTGGACAGCACCTCCACGTTCAGGCAGAGCGACTGCATCTCCTTGATGAGCACCTTGAAGGACTCGGGGATGCCGGGCTCGGGGATGTTCTCGCCCTTGACGATGGCCTCGTAGACCTTCACGCGGCCGGTGACGTCGTCGGACTTGATGGTCAGCAGCTCCTGGAGGGCGTACGCGGCGCCGTACGCCTCGAGCGCCCACACCTCCATCTCGCCGAACCGCTGGCCACCGAACTGCGCCTTACCACCCAGCGGCTGCTGGGTGATCATCGAGTACGGACCGGTCGAGCGGGCGTGCAGCTTGTCGTCGACCAGGTGGTGCAGCTTCAGGATGTACATGTAGCCGACCGAGATCGGGTCCGGGAACGGCTCACCGCTACGGCCGTCGAACAGCCGCGCCTTACCGGTCGGGAGCACCATGCGCTCGCCGTCCCGGTTCGGGATGGTGTGCTGCAGCAGACCCGCGAGCTCGTCCTCGCGCGCACCGTCGAAGACGGGGGTCGCGACGTTCGTGCCCGGGTCGACCTGGTCGGCGCCGATCGCCTGGAGGCGCTGCGCCCACTCCTCCGCGAGGCCAGAGACGTCCCAGCCGCGGCTGGCGAGCCAGCCGAGGTGGATCTCCAGGACCTGTCCCGGGTTCATTCGGGACGGCACACCCAGCGGGTTGAGGATGATGTCGACCGGGGTGCCGTCCTCCAGGAACGGCATGTCCTCGATCGGCAGGATCTTGGAGATGACACCCTTGTTGCCGTGCCGGCCGGCGAGCTTGTCACCGTCGGTGATCTTGCGCTTCTGCGCGACGTACACGCGCACCAGCTGGTTCACACCGGGGGGAAGCTCGTCGCCCTCCTCGCGGTCGAAGACGCGGACGCCGATGACCTTGCCGGTCTCGCCGTGCGGCACCTTCAGCGAGGTGTCACGGACCTCACGGGCCTTCTCACCGAAGATCGCGCGCAGCAGGCGCTCCTCCGGGGTCAGCTCGGTCTCACCCTTGGGGGTCACCTTGCCGACGAGGATGTCACCGGCGATGACCTCGGCGCCGATGCGGATGATGCCGCGCTCGTCGAGGTCGGCGAGGACCTCCTCGGAGACGTTCGGGATGTCCCGGGTGATCTCCTCCGGGCCGAGCTTGGTGTCACGGGCGTCGACCTCGTGCTCCTCGATGTGGATCGAGGAGAGGACGTCGTCCTGCACGAGGCGCTGCGACAGGATGATCGCGTCCTCGTAGTTGTGACCCTCCCACGGCATGAACGCGACCAGCAGGTTCTTGCCGAGCGCCATCTCGCCGTTCTGGGTGGCCGGACCGTCGGCCAGGACCTGGCCCTCGATGATCCGGTCGCCCTCGTTGACGATGACCTTCTGGTTGACCGAGGTGCCCTGGTTGGAGCGGGCGAACTTGGCCAGCCGGTAGGTGATGTACGTGCCGTCGTCGTTGGCGGTGGTGATGTAGTCCGCGGAGACCTCCTGGACCACACCGGCCTTCTCGGCCTTGACCACGTCGCCGGCGTCGACCGCGGAGCGGTACTCCATGCCGGTGCCGACGAGCGGGGCCTCGCTCTTGATCAGCGGCACGGCCTGGCGCATCATGTTCGCGCCCATGAGGGCACGGTTGGCGTCGTCGTGCTCGAGGAACGGGATCATGGCGGTCGCGACCGACACCATCTGGCGCGGCGAGACGTCCATGTAGTGCACGTCGTCACCGGCGACGTAGTCGACCTCGCCGCCACGGCGGCGGACGAGCACCCGGGCCTCGGCGAACCGCATGTCCTCGTTGAGCGTGGCGTTGGCCTGCGCGATGACGAAGCGGTCCTCCTCGTCGGCGGTCAGGTAGTCCACCTCGTCGGTGACCTGGCCGTCGACGACCTTGCGGTACGGGGTCTCGACGAAACCGAACGCGTTGACGCGGCCGTAGGAGGCGAGCGAGCCGATCAGACCGATGTTCGGGCCTTCAGGGGTCTCGATCGGGCACATGCGGCCGTAGTGCGAGGGGTGCACGTCACGGACCTCGAAGCCGGCCCGCTCACGGGAGAGACCACCCGGACCAAGGGCCGACAGACGGCGCTTGTGGGTGAGGCCCGACAGCGGGTTGTTCTGGTCCATGAACTGCGACAGCTGGCTGGTGCCGAAGAACTCCTTGATGGAGGCGACGACCGGCCGGATGTTGATCAGGGTCTGCGGCGTGATCGCCTCGACGTCCTGGGTCGTCATGCGCTCGCGCACGACGCGCTCCATACGGGCCAGACCCGTGCGGACCTGGTTCTGGATGAGCTCGCCGACGCTGCGCAGACGGCGGTTGCCGAAGTGGTCGATGTCGTCGGTCTCGACGACGATCGTGTCGCCGTTGTCCCCGGCGGTCTCGGTCTCGCCGGCGTGCAGCTTCACCAGGTACTTGATCGTCGAGATGATGTCCTCGACGGTCAGGATGCCCGCGTCCAGCGGGGCGTCCGCACCCAGCTTCTTGTTGACCTTGTAGCGGCCGACCTTGGCGAGGTCGTAGCGCTTGGGGTTGAAGTACAGGTTCTCGAGCAGCGTCTGCGCGGCCTCACGCGTGGGGGGCTCGCCCGGACGCAGCTTGCGGTAGATGTCGAGCAGCGCGTCGTCCTGGCCCTGGGTGTGGTCCTTCTCCAGGGTGGCGCGCATCGACTCGTACTCGCCGAACTCCTCGAGGATCTGCTCGGTCGTCCAGCCGAGAGCCTTCAGGAGAACGGTGACGGACTGCTTGCGCTTGCGGTCGATGCGGACACCGACCATGTCGCGCTTGTCGATCTCCATCTCCAGCCAGGCGCCCCGGGAGGGGATGATCTTGGCGGAGAAGATGTCCTTGTCGGACGTCTTGTCGATGGTGGAGTCGAAGTAGACACCGGGCGAGCGGACCAGCTGCGACACCACGACACGCTCGGTGCCGTTGATGACGAAGGTGCCCTTGTTGGTCATGAGCGGGAAGTCGCCCATGAAGACCGTCTGGGACTTGATCTCGCCGGTCTCGTTGTTGGTGAACTCGGCCGTGACGAAGAGCGGGGCCGCGTACGTGAAGTCGCGCTCCTTGCACTCGTCGATGCTGTTCTTCGGCGGCTCGAAACGGTGGTCGCGGAACGTCAGCGACATCGACCCGGAGAAGTCCTCGATCGGGGAGATCTCCTCGAAGATCTCCTCCAGACCGGACTTGGTGGGGACGTCCTGACCGGACTCCAGAGCCTCCTCGACCCGACTCTGCCAAGCGGTGTTTCCGAGCAGCCAGTCAAAGCTCTCGGTCTGCAGCGCGAGCAGGTTGGGAACCTCGAGAGGCTCCTTGATCTTTGCAAAGGAGATGCGCAGCGGGGCGGTGCTGGCGCCGTTGTTCGTATTCGCGGTCGAGGCAGTGCGCGAGGCGGCCAAGAGGGGGTCCTTCCGAGGGCTCGGACTCACTACGCGCTCCCCGGCCCCTTGCCACCGCACCACGACAGGCTCTTCCAGATCTGGCAAAAAGCCAGGTCAGAGATGATCCGGTCGACAATGCTGAGGCGAGGGCAGACCCCTGGTGACGGGCAGGGGACAGCTAACAGGCAGCGCAAAGGGTCAGTGTAGCCACTTGGCGCACTGATGTCCAGCCCCGATTTTCTGAGACCCTCGTTGTCCTCAACGCCCTCGGCATGCCTGCCCTCAACGCACGTTGATACTGCCCTCTTCGTCGCCGATCCATGCCTCGGATTCGGACCGTTCTGGCGACGCGTCCTGAGAATTGCGCGCTGCGTGCGGTTCGTCAAGGCCCCCTTGCCCGAACCGGAGTTCCGGGAGACGCGACGAAGATCACCATACCCCTCGCACGCGAGCCCGCAAGGTGACCGTGGCCGCGCCCCCAGGAACGCCGAAGAGCGACCACCCGGATGGATGATCGCTCTTCGGTGCTTGAGCGTTACAGCCCTCTGTCACGACGGCTGTGGCGCACGTGGTCCTGGCGGACCCGAGAGGTCTTACTTGACCTCGACGGAGGCACCGGCGCCCTCGAGGGACTCCTTGGCCTTGTCGGCGGCCTCCTTGTTGACCTTCTCCAGAACCGGCTTCGGCGCACCGTCGACCAGGTCCTTGGCCTCCTTCAGGCCGAGGGAGGTCAGCTCACGCACGACCTTGATGACCTGGATCTTCTTGTCGCCGGCGCCGGTGAGGATGACGTCGAACTCGTCCTTCTCCTCCACGGCCTCGGCGCCACCGGCGGCACCGCCGGCAGCGGGGGCGGCGACGACGGCCGCGGCGGCGGCGGTGACGTCGAACTTCTCCTCGAACGCCTTCACGAACTCGGAGAGCTGGATGAGGGTCATGCCCTCGAACTCGGCGAGCAGTTCGTCCTGGGTGAGAGCCACGATGGCTTTCCTTCCACTAATTTCGGCTGGTGCCGGATGTACATGTAAGGCGGGCGTACGTTCGGCCCGCTACGACCACTGCCTTGCGGCGGGCTGCCTCAGGCGGCGGTCATGATGCGAGCCGAGTTACTCGGCACCGCCCTGCTCGTCCTGCTTGGCGCGCAGCGCGTCCACGGTGCGGACGAGCTTCGTCGGAAGCGCCTGGAAGAGCTGTGCAGCCTGCGTCTGCTTGCCCTTCAGGGCGCCCGCCAGCTTGGCGAGCAGAACCTCGCGGGACTCGAGGTCCGCAAGCTTCTTGATCTCGTCGGCGGACAGCGCCTTGCCGTCAAGGACACCGCCCTTGATGACGAGGTTCGGGTTGTCCTTGGCGAAGTCACGAAGACCCTTCGCCGACTCCACCGGGTCACCGGTGACGAAGGCGACCGCCGTCGGACCGTTGAACAGGTCGTCGAGCGTCGTGATCCCGGCCTCGTTGGCCGCAATCTTGGTCAGCGTGTTCTTCACCACGGCGTACTGGGCGTTCTCACCGAGCGAGCGGCGCAGCGTCTTGAGCTGAGCCACGGTGAGACCCCGGTACTCGGTCAGCACGGCGGCGCTCGAGCTGCGGAACTGCTCCGTCAGCTCGGCTACCGCGGCAGCCTTGTCGGGCCTTGCCATAGAGCGTCGGCCTCCTTCCGGGTGATGACGACCGCTCGGAAGGGGCTGGGGAAAACGAAACGCCCCGGCGCAGGCGCACGGGGCGTAGCTCGACCGGGCGACCCCATGGTCAGGGGCGGTCCGGGAGCACTTCCACAGTCACCTGCGCGGGTCGTCCGCGGTTCAGCGGATCCTTCGGCCACCGGGCCCTCTTCCGAGCGCACGGCAACGACCAGCGGTCTTTGGCTTCTGTAGGAGAGTACGGGACCGGATCGCCGTGAGGCAAATCCGGTCGTACGGCTCAGCCCTGGGCGTCCTTCATCATCTCGGCCAGGTCGGCGACGTCCTTGGCGGGCGGGGCGGTGACGGCGACCGGCTTGTTGTAGTCGACGAAGGTGATGGTCATGTCGAGCGGGCCCTTGTCGGCCTGGCCCTTCAACCGGAACTGCTTGGTGCGGTCCTGGCCGTCGACCCACATGTCCATGGTCATCGTGTCGACGCCGAGCTTCTCGTACTGCTGAAGGCTCTTCTCGCGCTGCTCACGGACGTCCTTGCTCTCCTTCTTCAGGGAGGCCTTGAGCTCGTCGAGGGTGACGGTGCCCCGGTAGTGGGTGGTCTCCACACCGTCGACGGTCTCGGTGCCGACCTTCTTCACGTCCTTGGCCCCGGTGAGGAAGCCGGACTCGGCCGCCGGGTTCTGCTCGGCCTGGCCTGCGCCCGCCGCGCCCGCGCCGAGCTGCTTGTCGCCGAGGGCGGACAGGTCGAACTTGAGCCAGGTCTTGCCGTCCATCTCCTTGGCCATCTCGGGGTTGCCGCCGATGTACATGGCCTTGTCGACGAGCCGGATCTCCGCCGCGCCCTCGGCACCCTGGGAGGGCACGTTCATCTTCATGCTCATCGCCACGGTGGGCTTGAGCCGCATGGAGGCCTCGGCCGTGATCTGCCCCTGCTCCGGGTACTGGCCCTTCATGCGGTAGTGCAGGGACGTGATGTCCTGCGTGTTCTTCGCGGCCTTGGCCACCGCGGCCGCCGGCGTCATCTCCGGCGACTGGTCGCCCTTCCCGCCGCAGGCGACCGCTCCCCCGGCGAGCAGCAGGGCGGCGAGCCCGGCCCCCGTCGCCCGACGGCGCACAGAACCACGTACAGCAGACGTCATTGATTCCCCCCAAAAGGAACACATGGAACACATGAAACACACCCGAACACATCGAACACTGGAACGCATGGTCGATACACAGGTGTGCGGTGAGCCTATCCCCAAGGGAGTGCAAAGTGCTCCCGAATATCATCACGCTTCAGGAGCGAGCCCCTGTTTCCTCAGCAACTGCCTGAAGTCCTCGGTGTCCCCCGCCGGTGGCCGGGCCGTCGAGACCCGCACGCCGTAGTCGCTGTAGTACGCGGTCTGGGTGTAGGCCCCGCTCGCCGTCCGGCCCCGCTCGATCTTCTTGACCAGCAGGTCCCGGTCGTTGACCCAGATGTCGACGCTCTCGCTGTCGACGCCGGCCTCGGTGAGCTGCTTCCTGAGCTCCCCGGCGGCGAGGTCGGCGACCCGCACGGTGCCGGCGTAATGCGTGGTGTGCTCGCCGCGCACCTTCTCCTCGCCGACCTCGTGCACATCGCCGGAGGCCAGCAGGAGCTTCACCGACTGGTTGGGCGTGGTGGACCGCATCTGGTTCTTCAGGTCGGCGCCGGAGCCGCCGCCGAGGCCGGCGAGTTCGTCGTAGCCGTACCGGATCCAGTGCCTGCCGCCGGCCTGCCGGGCGAACTTCTCGCCCATGCGCGCGTAGTAGGCGTCCGGCAGATAGCGGGCCTCCATGGAGGTCGTGCCGAGACGGCGCATGAGATCGGCGGTGGTGCCGCTGGTGTAGGTGATGGTGACCGTGCCGGTCGAGCCGTCGCTCCAGGCGAGGACGCCGTCCGCCGTCATCGACAGCTCGGAGCCCAGGGTCGTGGTGGAGCGGACCCGGGCCGACTCGGCCCGTTCGGTGGAGCGTTCGGCGCCGCGCAGGGCGGTGGTGACGGCGGCGGGGACCGTGGCATTCCGGGACGGCTCGTCCCGAACGGAAGGCCCGGAGGAGGTGCACGCGGCCGTCGCGGAGAGCGCCAGCACCGCCGCGGCCGTCAGGGCCGCGTGGCGCACGGTCGTGCTCTTCATACGTCCCACCCCTGTGCGGTCGCCCTGCTCGCACGCTAACCCAGGGCACGCGCGCGTGTACCGCAAAAGGGGACGGGCCCCGCACCTGGGCAGGTGCGGGGCCCGTCGTCCGACTGGGGTGAGCCTCAGGCTCAGACCGCGGCCGGGTCCTCCTCGACGAGGAGGTTGCGGGTGCGGTTCGGGTCGACCGGGATGCCGGGGCCCATGGTGGTGGAGACCGCGGCCTTCTTGATGTAGCGACCCTTGGCGGCGGACGGCTTCAGACGGAGGATCTCCTCCAGCGCGGCGCCGTAGTTCTCCACCAGCTTGTCGTCGTCGAAGGACGTCTTGCCGATGATGAAGTGCAGGTTCGAGTGCTTGTCGACGCGGAACTCGATCTTGCCGCCCTTGATGTCGTTGACGGCCTTCGCCACGTCCGGGGTCACGGTGCCGGTCTTGGGGTTCGGCATGAGACCACGGGGACCGAGCACACGGCCGAGGCGGCCGACCTTGCCCATGAGGTCCGGGGTGGCGACGACGGCGTCGAAGTCCAGGCGGCCCTTCGAGACCTCGTCGATCAGCTCGTCGGCACCGACGATGTCGGCGCCCGCGGCACGCGCGGCCTCGGCACGGTCACCGGTCGCGAAGACCAGGACCCGGGCGGTCTTACCGGTGCCGTGCGGGAGGTTCACGGTGCCACGGACCATCTGGTCGGCCTTGCGCGGGTCGACACCCAGGCGGAAGGCGACCTCGACGGTGCCGTCGAACTTGGTCGTGGAGGTCTCCTTGGCGAGACGGACGGCCTCGAGCGGGGCGTAGAGCTTCTCCCGGTCGACCTTGGCGTCCGCAGCGCGGAGAGACTTGCTGCGCTTGCTCACTACTGCTCCTGTGTGTTCTTGAGGAGTCGTGGTACGGGCCGAGCAGGCCCTTCCACTTCTGCTGCTGGGGGGTTGGGGCTCAGCCCTCGACCGTGATGCCCATGGAACGGGCGGTGCCGGCGATGATCTTCGACGCGGCGTCCAGGTCGTTGGCGTTGAGGTCGGGGAGCTTGGTCTGGGCGATCTCGCGGACCTGCGCCTCGGTGATCTTGGCGACCTTGGTCTTGTGCGGCTCGCCGGAGCCCTTCTCGACACCCGCGGCCTTGAGGATCATCTTCGCGGCCGGCGGCGTCTTGGTCACGAAGGTGAAGGAACGGTCCTCGTAGACCGTGATCTCCACCGGGATGACCCAGCCACGCTGCGACTCGGTCGCGGCGTTGTACGCCTTGCAGAACTCCATGATGTTGACACCGTGCTGACCGAGCGCGGGGCCGACCGGCGGGGCGGGGTTCGCCGCACCGGCGTTGATCTGGAGCTTGATGAGCCCCGTGACCTTCTTCTTCTTGGGAGGCATTACTCTCCGGGTCCTTTCGGTTCGGGTCCTGCCTGCCTACGGGGAGCACCCGAACGCAGGCATACCGCACAACGATAACGGGTATAGATGCGCGGCCAAAAACCGAGCAGGTCAGGCGATCGCGCCTGACCTGCTCGGAAGCTCTGAGCGGCGGAGGCTAGTTCTTCTGGATCTGGTCGAAGGACAGCTCGACCGGCGTCTCGCGACCGAAGATCTCGACGAGACCCTTGACCTTCTTCGAGTCCGGGTTGATCTCGTTGATGGTCGCCTGCAGCGTGGCGAACGGACCGTCCGTGACGGTGACCGAGTCGCCCACCTCGAAGTCCAGCACCTGGACCTCGACCTTGCGCTGCGGAGCCGGCTTGCCCTCGGCCTCGGCGGCCTCGCGGGCGGCCTTCTCCTCGGCCTCCGGGGCGAGCATCTTGACGATCTCGTCCAGGGTCAGCGGGTACGGGTCGTAGGCGTTGCCGACGAAGCCGGTGACACCGGGGGTGTTGCGGACGACGCCCCAGGACTCGTTCGTCAGGTCCATGCGAACCAGGACGTAACCCGGCAGCTTGTTCTGCTTGATCGTCTTGCGGTCGCCGTTCTTGATCTGGACGACCTCTTCCTGCGGCACCTCTGCCTGGAAGATGTAGTCCTCGACGTTCAGCGAGACGGCGCGCTGCTCCAGGTTGGTCTTCACGCGGTTCTCGTAGCCGGCGTAGGTGTGGATGACGTACCACTCGCCGGGCAGCGTGCGCAGCTCCTCGCGGAGGGCCTCGACGGGGTCGACCGGCTCGGTCTCCTCCTCGACGGCGGCTTCCTCGACGTCCTCGTCGGCCTCGGAGTCCTCGTCCTCGTCCACGACGTGGACGGCGTCCTCCTCGGCGGCCTCCCCCAGCTCGGCCTCGGCAGCCTCGAACTCGTCCTGCTCGTCCGCGCCCTCGACGATGTCGAGCTCGTCGTCGACAGACTCGTCGGGCTCGATGGCGTCGTTCAGGTTCTGCTCAGACACGGTGGCTGCTTCTTCCTGGATACATAGGGGTGGAACACGCGAAAGGGGCGCCGGTAACCACGGCGCCCTTCGCAGTCGGCTCAGCCGAAGACGTACTTGGCGGCGTGGCTGAGTCCATAGTCAATCACGGTCACCAGGGCGATCATGATGGCGACGAAGAAGATCACCACGGTGGTGTACGACGTCAGCTGGTTACGCGTCGGCCAGACGACCTTGCGAAGCTCGGCGACGACCTGCCGGTAGAAAAGGGCAAGCCTCTTGAGCGGACCCTTCTTGGCCCGCTTGCCACCCTTGCGGGCCTTCTTCGTCTCCTGTGCCTCGTCCTGGGCATCAGGCGTGTCGATGGAGCCCACGGCGTCCGCCATTCGTCCTCACCTGTTCCCGGGTCGTGGCCGTGCCGCGCCCGGTCTGAGCCGCACGGCGGTGCGTTGCTGTACGTACATGCGCACACCTGGTGAAGGTGTGTGTAGCAGGGCCGGAGGGACTTGAACCCCCAACCGCCGGTTTTGGAGACCGGTGCTCTACCAATTGAGCTACGACCCTTTGTGTGTCCCCCAACGTACCGCATCCGACCGGGTGCTCGGTGTGCACCGCTTGCGGCGCGGCAGCTGATGGCCAACGAGGTGAGAGTGTACGTGGTCCGGAGCGCCCCGTCGAACAGAAAGCGCCCGTGGGGGCGTTGACGGCGGAAGATCGCCGCAGAACCTGCGGAAGATCACCCAGGCCACCGCATGATTCCGGACGGGTGTTCAGTGACCGACCCCTCCATGTTCAGTCTGTGAAACCCGCGTGCCCGCCATGTTTCCGGTCTGGAACGATGGGCCCATGAGCGCTGCAACCCCTCCCACCGAGCGCCGGGTCTCCGCCCGAGTCGGCGCGATCTCCGAGTCCGCCACCCTCGCCGTGGACGCCAAGGCCAAGGCCCTCAAGGCCGCCGGGCGTCCGGTGATCGGCTTCGGCGCCGGTGAGCCCGACTTCCCGACCCCGGACTACATCGTCGAGGCGGCCGTCGAGGCCTGCAAGAACCCGAAGTACCACCGGTACACGCCGGCCGGCGGTCTGCCCGAGCTGAAGGCCGCGATCGCCGCGAAGACGCTGCGCGACTCCGGCTGGGAGCCCGACGTCTCGCAGATCCTGGTCACCAACGGCGGCAAGCAGGCCATCTACGAGGCCTTCGCCGCGATCCTCGACCCGGGCGACGAGGTCATCGTCCCCGCGCCGTACTGGACGACGTACCCCGAGTCCATCCGGCTGGCCGGCGGTGTCCCGGTGGAGGTCGTCGCCGACGAGACGACCGGCTACCGGGTCTCCGTCGAGCAGCTGGAAGCCGCCCGCACGGAGAAGACCAAGGTCGTCCTCTTCGTCTCCCCCTCCAACCCGACCGGCGCGGTCTACACCGAGGCCGAGACCGAGGCGATCGGCCGCTGGGCCGTCGAGCACGGCCTGTGGGTGCTGACCGACGAGATCTACGAGCACCTGGTGTACGGCGACGCGACCGCCGTCTCCCTGCCCGCCCTGCTGCCCGAGCTGCGCGACAAGTGCGTCGTGGTCAACGGTGTGGCGAAGACGTACGCCATGACCGGCTGGCGCGTGGGCTGGGTCATCGGCCCGAAGGACGTGGTCAAGGCCGCGACCAACCTGCAGTCGCACGCCACGTCGAACGTGTCGAACGTCGCACAGGTCGCCGCCCTCGCCGCCGTCTCCGGCGACCTGGAGGCCGTGGCCACGATGCGCGAGGCCTTCGACCGGCGCCGCAGGACGATCGTGCGGATGCTCAACGAGATCGACGGCGTGCTGTGCCCCGAGCCGGAGGGCGCCTTCTACGCCTACCCCTCGGTGAAGGCGCTGCTCGGCAAGGAGATCCGCGGCAAGCGGCCGCGGGACACCGTCGAGCTGGCCGCGCTGATCCTGGAGGAGGCCGAGGTCGCGGTCGTCCCGGGTGAGGCGTTCGGCACGCCCGGGTATCTGCGGCTGTCGTACGCGCTGGGTGACGAGGATCTCGTCGAGGGCGTCAGCCGGATCCAGAAGCTGCTGGCGGAGGCGCAGGACTGACGTGCACGGCGCACAAGCGGGCCCCCGGTCGAGCCGGGGGCCCGCTTGTGCGTTCAGGCACGCGCCCGTTCGGGAAACTCGCTGCCTGGTCCAGGATTTCTACGGCAGGATCCTGGGGTGACTCCGCCCCTGGGGGCTTCCCGTTCGGCTGAACGGCGGACAAGCCCTGCCCGGCACCCATCGGCACAGAGCGGAGCCTAACGCACACGGAGAGTTGATGGAGACGGTTCGAGACGTCCGGCTGCTGCCGAAAGCCCACCTGCACCTGCACTTCACTGGTTCCATGCGGCCGGGGACCGTCCTGGAACTGGCCGACAAGTACGGCGTGCGACTGCCCGAGACGCTGAGCGAGGCGCTGACCAGCGGGGAGCCGCCGAAGCTGCGGGCCACGGACGAGCGGGGCTGGTTCCGCTTCCAGCGCCTGTACGACGCGGCGCGGTCGTGTCTCAGAGAACCCGAGGACATCCAGCGGCTGGTCCGGGAGGCCGCGGAGGAGGACGTCCGGGACGGGGCCGGGTGGCTGGAGATCCAGGTCGATCCGACGTCGTACGCGCCCCGGCTGGGCGGGCTGATCCCGGCGCTCGAGATCATCCTGGACGCGGTGGAGACGACCTCGCGGGAGACGGGTCTGGGCATGCGCGTGCTCGTCGCCGCCAACCGGATGAAGCATCCGCTGGACGCGCGCACGCTGGCCCGGCTGGCGGTGCGGTACGCCGAGCGGGGCGTCGTCGGGTTCGGGCTGTCGAACGACGAACGGCGGGGCATGGCCCGGGACTTCGACCGTGCCTTCCACATCGCGCGGGAGGGCGGTCTGCTCTCGGCTCCGCACGGGGGCGAGCTGACCGGACCCGCGTCGGTGCGGGACTGTCTGGACGACCTGCACGCCAACCGGATCGGGCACGGGGTGCGGGCGGCGGAGGATCCGCGGCTGCTCAAGCGGCTCGCGGAGCGGGGCGTGACGTGTGAGGTGTGTCCGGCCTCGAACGTCGCTCTGGGGGTGTACGAGAAGCCTGAAGACGTGCCCTTGAGGACGTTCTTCGAGGCCGGTGTGCCGATGGCGCTGGGCGCCGACGACCCGCTGCTGTTCGGTTCCCGGCTGGCCGCGCAGTACGAGATCGCGCGGCGCCATCACGCCTTCACGGACGAGGAGTTGGCGGAACTGGCCCGGCAGTCGGTACGGGCTTCGGCGGCGCCCGAGCCCGTGCGGGCGCGGTTGCTGGCGGGGGTGGACGACTGGCTCAGCGGCCCGGGCGCTTGAAGTGGGCGTACGGCGGATAGGGCTTGAAGCAGATCAGGACGTCCCGGGGGTGGCCGCCACCGGGTGACTGGACCAGCGCCGGCAGTTCCGCCATCAGTGCCGAACGTCCTTCGACCACGTGCTTGTGGCGCGGGCCCCAGCCCGCCGCGTGAGCGAAAGAGGTGGCGCTCTGGGCGAAGACGCCCCTGCTGCCGAAGAGGAAGAACGTGTCTGCGTGCGTGGCGTGCCGCAACTCCTCGCGGAAGTCCGCCCGTTCCCGGCGTTCGCGCCACCGTGCGGCGTCCCGGTCCGTACGCGCCTCGTCCGTGCGGGCGGTCAGCGCGGTCGCGGTGCTGCGGCGCAGCTTCCGGCGCAGTTCGGGCCATCGAGCGGGGCGCAGGCCGAGGGTGTGGTGGGCGAGGACGAGGTCGACGGGGCGGCCCCAGCCCTCGTCGGGCGGGACCCCCTCGCGCAGGGGCACGTGCACGATCGTGTGGCGGGAGTAGGCGGCGAAGGAGAACAGGCCCGCGAGCCGATTCAGGCCGTCGTGGTCGCCCAGCAGCAGACCGATCGGCTCCGGCGGGCTCAGAAAGGTGTGCCGCAGAGGCAGCCAGGGCTGGACGATCCGGTGCTCGTACGGGCCGGTCCTCGGCCGGAACTCGCGCAACCTCAGCCGCACGCGGTGATTCCGCTCAGCACCGTGCGGGCCATGCGCCGGGCGAAGTCGTCCACGGGGGGCGGCTGTCCGTCGCTCGTGGCGGCGTAGGCGAAGGCGCGCTGTGCGCACGCGCCTAGGAGGAGGGAGGCGGCCGCGAAGGTGTCCGCGTCGGGGTGGACGCGGCCGGCCGCCTGTTCGGCGCGGAGGTAGGCGTCGAGGCCCTCGATGGGCTTGTGCGCACCGGATCCCATCTGTCGCATCGCGTCGTCGTGGCGCTTCTTGAGCTGGGTCTCGGCGTAGAGGGAGGCCGCGATCGGGAAGCTCTGCTCGTAGAACAGGGCCGCCTGCCGGGCGATCTCGGTGAGGTTCTCCTCGAGGGTGTGCCGGCCCGGCTCGGCGGTGAGGGCGCGCAGCAGCGGGCCCAGTCCTGGGAGCCGTTCGCGCAGGACCTCGATGAACAGCTCCTCCTTGCTGCTGAAGTGCTTGTAGAGCGCGGCCTCGGAGCAGTCGGCCGCCCTGGCGATCTCCTTGGTGGTGGCGCGGGCCAGCCCGACGGTGAGCATGAGCTCGTGAGCGGCGTCGAGGATGCGGGCGCGGGCCGGTTTCTGCTGCATGGCGCCCAAGGATCGCATGCCTTGTCCAGCGGGTCTTGACGGGTGGGTGAGTATTTACTCACTCTGGTATGACGGAGTGAGTGAGTACTCACCCACCGTTGGAGGATTGGAGTGGATCGATGAACCTCACCGTTTTCGGCGCCACCGGGGGAATCGGGCAGGAGATCGTCCGGCAGGCCCTCGCCGCGGGCCACCGGGTCACGGCCGTGGTGCGGGACCCGGCGCGGCTCGAGGTGACCGGTACCGGCCTGGAGGTCTTCCGCGCCGACCTCACCGACCCGGAGGCGGTACGCCCCGCGGTCGCCGGGCGGGACGCGGTCCTCTCCGGTCTGGGTGCCCGCAGCCGCAAGGACGCCGGGGTCGCGGCCCGGCTGACGCGTACGGTCCTGCGGGCCATGGAGGCCGAGGGCGTGCGCCGGGTGGTCGTGGTCAGCGCGGCTCCGGTGGGGCCCGAGCCGGAGGGGGACGGTCTGCTCGACCGCGGGATGCGTGGGATCGTCTCGGCGGTGCTCAAGGACGTCTACGCCGACCTGCGCGAGATGGAGGACGAGTTGGCTCGCAGCGGCACGGACTGGACGTCCGTGCGGCCACCGCGGCTGCAGGACAAGCCCCTCACCGGCTCGTACCGGGTCGTCGTCGGCGGCTTCCCGCGCCGGGGGCGGTTCATCGCGCGGGCGGACGTCGCTCACGCGATGCTGGGCATGATCGATGATCCGGGGACGGTGAAGGAGGGGGTGGGGGT
>NZ_WVUG01000120.1 GCF_017614965.1 Streptomyces griseorubiginosus
GGTGGGGGCTGTGTGCGGCGCGGCGGGCGTGTAGTCGAAGGCGAAACGCTCGGGGCGTTTCAGGCCGAAGACCCCGGGGAGCGCGGAGCCGCCGGGTCTTCCGGGCAGGCCGGCGAATCCTCCCCCGCCGAACGGCGAGCCACCGCCGTCCGGATCACCTCCCCCGGGCAGCCCCTGGAGCCGCGCGAGGAAACTCTCGGAGGGAGGCGGCGGGGCCGCCTCCGCGAAGACGCTCTTCAACTGCCGCTGCGCGTCGGCCTCCGCCTTGCACTTGGCGCAGGTCGCCAGGTGCGCGAGGACTCGCTCACGCGTCTCATGACCGAGCTCTCCGTCCACCAGGGCGGAGAGTCGGTCTCCCAGATGCTGCTCGGCGAGGCGCCGCTCGACGGGGTCGGGTCGTGATCCACTCACGCGGTCGCGCCCCCTCCTCCCAGAGCGGCCACCCGGGGCACGAAGGAGCGGCGCTCGGAGCTCCGGGTCTGCGGCGCGCGGTGCGCGAGGGCCTTGCGCAGCTGGGAGCGGCCGCGGTGGATCCGGGAGCGGACCGTGCCGAGCTTGACGCCGAGGGTCGCGGCGATCTCCTCGTACGACAGTCCTTCGATGTCGCACAGGACGACCGCGGCGCGGAACTCGGGCGCGAGGGTGTCGAGGGCCTGCTGGACGTCCGCGTCGAAGTGGGCGTCGTTGAAGGCCTGCTGCGGGGTGGGCTCGCGGCTGGGCAGGCGCTCGGCCGCGTCCTCGCCGAGGGCGTCGAAGCGGATGCGCTGCTTGCGGCGGACCATGTCGAGGAAGAGGTTGGTGGTGATGCGGTGCAGCCAGCCCTCGAAGGTGCCCGGCGTGTAGGTCGACAGGGAGCGGAAGACGCGGACGAAGACCTCCTGGGTGAGGTCCTCGGCGTCGTGCTGGTTACCGGTCAGGCGGTACGCCAGCCGGTAGACGCGGCCACTGTGCATGCTGACGATCTCCTCCCATGTGGGCGGAGTCCACGCCTGCCCGTCCGCGTCGGTGGAGAAAGTCGCGGTCTGGGCGTGGTCAGCGGCGTGGCTGGGGTCAGCAGCGGTGTCGTTCACGGATTTCGGCCTGCCCGCTGATCCGAGGAAGCGCCGCAGCACTCCAGCCCGGTCCCCGTTGGGCGCGGCCGCACCTCCCCTGTCATCTCTGGTGGTGTCCAGTGGAGCCCCTACCATAGCCACCTCGCCCGTTAGGACCGGATAAGCGGTTTTACGAGAATTTGATGTGGGCTGCTCCGGCTCGTGCCGCCGCGTCCGCGGTTGCCCGAGCGCCCGACCGTCGTCGTGATCCAACTGTGTCCCCCCGCCGTCGTCTCCACCCCTCTAAACGCCCGGTCCCATCTGCGGGTTCCCGGGCCCAACGGATACAGTCACGCCCAGGCAACCACGGGGACAGGAGAGGGTCATTACCGGCAACCGGCAGGCAAGCTGGGCGTTCGCCGACGCCTATGCCGCCGAGGACGAAGCGCTGCGCTGGGCCCGCGACCGGGCCCGTGAGGCGGGGCTGCGCTCGGTGTCGCCCGGCACGGGCTCCGCGCTGCGGTTGCTGGCGGCCTCCGTGGACGCGAAGGCGGTGGCCGAGATCGGGACCGGCACCGGCGTCTCCGGTATCCACCTGCTGCACGGGATGCGGCCGGACGGCGTCCTGACCACGGTCGACCCCGAGCCGGAGCACCAGCAGTTCGCCCGTCAGGCCTTCCGGGCCTCCGGCTTCGCCAGCAACCGCGCCCGCTTCATCCCGGGCCGCGCCCTGGACGTGCTGCCCCGCCTCGCGGACGCCGGTTACGACCTCGTCTTCTGCGACGGCGACCGGCAGGAGGTCATGGACTACCTCGCTGAATCGTTGCGCCTGCTCCGTCCGGGGGGTCTGGTGGTCTTCGAGGGGGTCTTCGCGAACGGCCGCACGGTCGATTCGGGACCCCAGCCGACGGAGGTACTGCGGCTGCGGGAGCTGCTGCGGGCGGTGCGGGAGAGCCAGGAGCTGCTGCCGTCGCTGCTGCCGGTGGGTGACGGGTTGCTGTGCGCCGTGAAGCGCTGACCGGCCCCTGAAGGCGGCGTCGCCGGGTCGGTGACGAGGCCCACACAGAGCAACCCCGGCACCACTTGGATGCCGGGGTTGTCGAAAGGGTATGGTCGCTTCCGCGTCAGCCGACGACCTTCTTGAGGGCGTCGCCGAGCGCGTCGGCCTCGTCAGGGGTCAGCTCGACGACGAGCCGACCGCCGCCTTCGAGCGGAACGCGCATGACGATGCCCCGCCCCTCCTTGGTCACCTCGAGCGGGCCATCACCCGTTCGCGGCTTCATGGCCGCCATGCTCGTTCCCCTTCCTGAAACCAGCTCATCGTCAAAGCCGACGGCCCTGGAGGGCACGCGCGGTCCAGGCGTGGGACTTGGACACGCGACACCGGCATCGAACACATTGCTTCCAAGCCATTATCCCGCATCTCAGGACCCGATGACCAACATCAGTCGGCATCGCTTGGGCAACGCGCGCGAGCAAAACCACCCAATTCGGCGATGTGACTGCGATACTGCGCGGCCGCACGGACTTCCGCGCACCGGAATCCGCCGAGAATTCTTTGACGCAGGTCACACGTCCGGTCCGGTGCGCGGACGGCGATCTCCGTCATGCTGTCCTTCGTACGAAGACGTACTGACCGGTCGTACCAACGGAGGGGACAGACCATGGCCGACACGGTGCTCTACGAGGTGACCGACGGGCTCGCGACGATCACCCTGAACCGGCCCGAGGCGATGAACGCGCTGAACATCCCGACGAAGGTCGCGCTGCGGGAGGCGGTCCAGGAGGCGGCGGGCGACGCGGCCGTACGGGCCGTACTGCTGACGGCCGCCGGGGAGCGGGCGTTCTGTGTCGGTCAGGACCTCAAGGAGCACATCGGGCTGCTTGCGCAGGACCGGGAGACCGGCTCCGGGCACACGATGAGCACGGTGCGTGAGCACTACAACCCGATCGTGCGGGCCCTGGCCGGGATGGCGAAGCCCGTGGTGGCCGGGGTGAACGGGGTCGCCGCGGGGGCCGGATTCGGGCTGGCCCTGGTGGCCGACTACCGGGTCGTGGCCGACACCGCCGCCTTCAACACGTCCTTCGCGGGGGTCGCCCTGACCGCGGACTCCGGGATGTCCTGGACGCTGCCGCGGGTCGTGGGCCCGGGCCGGGCCGCCGACCTGCTGCTCTTCCCCCGCAGTATCAAGGCCCAGGAGGCGTACGAGCTGGGGATCGCCAACCGTCTCGTACCGGCCGCCGAGCTGCACGCCGAGGCGGAGAAGGTGGCGCGGGCGCTGGCCGAGGGGCCGACGGTCGCCTACGCGGCCCTCAGGGAGGCCATGGCGTACGGCCTGACGCACTCCCTCGACGAGACGCTGGACAAGGAGGACGAGCTGCAGACGCGGGCCGGGTCCTCCGAGGACCACATGATCGCGGTGCAGGCGTTCGTCAACAAGGAGAAGCCGAAGTACCTGGGCCGCTGAGGATCAGACCTGCCTCGCGACGCACGTCTGAAGATGGTCGTTGACCAGGCCGCACGCCTGCATCAGGGCGTACGCCGTGGTCGGTCCCACGAAACGCAGGCCTCTCTTCTTCAGCGCCTTGGACAGGGCCGTCGACTCCGGGGTGACCGGAGGGACGTCGGACAGGGTCTTCGGCGCCGGTCCGGGTTCCGGCGCGTGGGACCAGATCAGGCTGTCCAGCTCGCCAGGGGCCCACTCCGCCAGCACCCGCGCGTTGGCGAGCGTCGCGTCGATCTTGGCCCTGTTGCGGATGATGCCCGGGTCGGTGAGGAGGCGGGCGCGGTCCGTCTCGGTGAAGGCGGCGACCTTCTCGATCCTGAAGTCGGCGAACGCGGCCCGGAAGCCGGGCCGGCGGCGCAGGATGGTGATCCAGGACAGGCCGGACTGGAAGGCCTCGAGGCTGAGGCGTTCGAAGAGCGCGTCGTCGCCGTGGACCGGGCGGCCCCACTCCTCGTCGTGGTAGGCCACGTAGTCCTCGGTGGACAGCGCCCAGGGGCAGCGCAGCGCTCCGTCCGGGCCGGCGATCGCGGCGCCGTCGGTCACTGGTGGCCCTCCTGCCCGTGCCCCGGCTTCTCCATGGAGACGTGGTGGGCCGCCGCCCGGGCGCCCGCCAGCGCGGACTCCAGGTCGGCGATCCGGGCGTCCCGCTCGGCCAGTTCGGCGGCGAGCCGGTTGAGGGCGTCGTCGACGTCCGCCATCCGGTAGCCGCGCGCGGCGAGCGGGAAGCGGAGCGCGTCGACGTCCGCGCGGCCGACCGGACGGTCCGGCGGCAGGGGGTCCTGCAGGCGCTCGGGGGCCACCTCGGGCAGCGGTCCGTCGCCCTCCCCGCCGCCCACCACGGCCAGTGTCACCGCGGCGACCACGACGGCGAGAGCGACGACGAGGAACAAGAACATAACCATCGCTGTGGTCCCCACGCTCGATGTACGGAAGCTGGATGTGTCAGGGTCCGATCGTGCCATGCGACTCTGACAGTTAGGGTCACAGGCGGCCGAAAGGCCGGAACACCCAGGTCGTACTAGGAGAGGTCACAGCGGATGCTCAGGCTGGGCAGGCGCGAGTTCGAGGCGCACGAGCCGGTGGTCATGGCGATCGTGAACCGGACCCCGGACTCCTTCTACGACCAGGGGGCGACCTTCCGCGACGAGCCCGCCCTCGCGCGCGTGGAGCAGGCGGTGGCGGAGGGGGCCGCCATCATCGACATCGGCGGTGTGAAGGCGGGACCCGGCGACGAGGTGAGCGCCGCGGAGGAGGCACGCCGGACCGTCGGATTCGTGGCGGAGGTCCGCCGGCGCTTCCCGGACGTCGTGATCAGCGTGGACACCTGGCGGGCGGAGGTCGGCGAGGCCGTGTGCGAGGCGGGGGCCGACCTGCTGAACGACGCGTGGGGCGGGGTGGATCCAGGGCTCGCGGAGGTCGCCGCCCGGTACAAGGTGGGGCTGGTGTGCACGCACGCGGGGGGCGCGCAGCCGCGGACGCGTCCGCACCGGGTGTCGTACGACGACGTCATGGCCGACATCCTGCGGGTGACCCTGGGTCTGGCCGAGCGGGCCGTGGGGCTCGGGGTGCCGCGGGAGTCGGTGCTGATCGATCCCGGGCACGACTTCGGCAAGAACACGCGGCACAGCCTCGAGGCGACGCGGCGGCTGGGGGAGATGGTCGCCACGGGCTGGCCGGTGCTGGTGTCGCTGTCCAACAAGGACTTCGTGGGCGAGACCCTGGACAAGCCGGTGAAGGAGCGGGTGGTGGGGACGCTGGCGACCACCGCCGTCTCCGCCTGGCTGGGGGCCCAGGTGTACCGGGTGCACGAGGTGGCGGAGACGCGTCAGGTGCTCGACATGGTGGCGTCGATCGCGGGTCACCGTCCTCCGGCGGTGGCCCGGCGGGGGCTGGCTTAGGGCGCCGGCCCCCGGTCAGGCGCGGACGGTCAGCGGCCCGCTTCCTTCGACACGAGGGCGACCGCTTCCTCGACCTCGTCCGTCACATGGAAGAGCAGCAGGTCGCTCTCCGCCGCCTTGCCCTGGGCGACCAGGGTGTTCTTGAGCCAGTCGACCAGGCCGCCCCAGTACTCGGTGCCGAAGAGGACGATCGGGAACCGGGTGACCTTCTGGGTCTGCACGAGGGTAAGGGCCTCGAAGAGTTCGTCCAGGGTGCCGAGTCCGCCCGGGAGGACGACGAAACCCTGCGCGTACTTGACGAACATCATCTTCCGGACGAAGAAGTAGCGGAAGTTGAGGCCGATGTCGACGTAGGGGTTGAGGCCCTGCTCGAAGGGCAGCTCGATGCCGAGGCCGACCGAGATGCCGCCCGCCTCCAACGCGCCCTTGTTGGCCGCCTCCATGGCGCCGGGACCGCCGCCCGTGATGACCGCCCACCCGGCGTCGACCAGCGCGCTGCCCAGCCGCACACCGGCCTCGTACTCCGGGGAGTCGACGGGGGTGCGGGCCGAGCCGAAGACACTGATCGCGGGCGGGAGTTCGGCGAGCGTGCCGAAGCCCTCGATGAACTCCGACTGGATGCGCAGCACGCGCCACGGGTCCGTGTGGACCCAGTCCGAGGGGCCGCCCGCGTCCAGCAGCCGCTGGTCCGTGGTGCTCGCCGTCACCTGTCCCCGCCGTCGGAGGACCGGTCCCAGGCGCTGCTCGTCCGGCGGCACCTTCTTGCCCTCGGGGTTCCCGGTAGCCATGTGCGCTCCCTCCGCTTGCAGGTGTTTCCACCTCAGCGTAGATCTACGCGGGTTACGGACGGGGGACCTCAGCGTGTCAGCCAGGCGCGCAGCCGCTCCTCACCCGCGAGGATCTTCGCCGTTTCGACCCGTTCGTCACGCTTGTGCGCCAAGTGCGGGTTGCCAGGGCCGTAGTTGACCGCGGGGACGCCGAGGGCGGAGAAACGGGAGACGTCGGTCCAGCCGTACTTGGGCTGCGGGGTGCCGCCGACCGCCTCGATGAAGGCCGCGGCCGCCGGGTGGGAGAGGCCGGGCAGCGCGCCGCCGCTGTGGTCGTCGACCACGAACTCCTCCACCCCGCAGTCCGCGAACACCTCGCGGACGTGGGCGATCGCCTCCTCCTCGGTGCGGTCCGGGGCGTAGCGGAAGTTGACCGTGACCACGCACTCGTCGGGGATGACGTTGCCGGCCACCCCGCCCGAGATCCCCACCGCGTTCAGGCCCTCCCGATACTCCAGGCCGTCGATCACCGGGTAGCGGGGCTCGTAGGAGGCCAGCCGGGCCAGGATCGGGGCGGCCGCGTGGATGGCGTTGGAGCCCATCCAGCTGCGCGCGGAGTGGGCGCGCTCGCCCCTGGTCTTCAGCAGCACCCGCAGGGTGCCCTGGCAGCCGCCCTCGACCTGGCCGTCCGACGGCTCGAGGAGAACCGCGAAGTCGCCCTCGAGCCACTCCGGGCGGGCCTCGGAGACGTGCTTGAGTCCGTTGCGCTCGGCCTCGACCTCTTCGTTGTCGTAGAAGATGAAGGTCAGGTCCCGGTTGGGTTCGGGGACCGTGGCCGCGATGCGCAGCTGGACCGCCACCCCGGACTTCATGTCGCAGGTGCCGCAGCCCCACAGGACGCCGTCGTCGTCCAGCCGCGAGGGGACGTTGTCGGCGATCGGGACGGTGTCGATGTGCCCGGCGAGGACGACACGCTCCGGACGGCCCAGGTTGGTCCGTGCGACCACGTTGTTGCCGTACCGGTCGACCGTCAGGTGCCCGAGCGTGCGCAGGGCGGCCTCGATCGCGTCGGCGAGGGGCTTCTCGGTGCCGCTCTCGGAGGGAAAGTCGACGAGCCGCGCGGTGAGCTCGGCCGCGTTCAGGGTGAGGTCAATCGAGGTGTCGGCCATGCCCCAGACCCTATCCCGCCAGCGCCTTCATCAGTTGTCCACACCCGCGGCAGGAGTCACAGCGGCCTCCGCTACCTTGTACGGCGTGCCAGAGCCGTCTCCCACCCTCAAGCGCCGCGGCCGTCTCCTTCGCATCGGGGCGGCCCTCGTGGTCCTGCTCGCCGTCGCGGGCTATCTCGTGGTGCAGTACGTCACCGGAGGGCACGGCCCCGGCTGCAAGGTGGTCTCGGGCAGGAACGACGGTGAGGAGTACGAGTTCACGCCCGAGCAGGCGGTGAACGCGGCGACGATCGCCGCCGTCGGCACCGGGCGCGGGATGTCCGAGCGGGCCGTGACGATCGCGCTGGCGACCTCGCTGCAGGAGTCGGGGCTGCGCAACATCCAGCACGGCGACCGGGATTCCCTCGGCCTCTTCCAGCAGCGGCCCTCGCAGGGCTGGGGCAAGCCTCAGCAGATCCTGGACCCGACGTACGCGGCGGGCGTCTTCTACGAGCACCTGGCCAAGGTGCCGGACTACCAGAAGCTCCCGCTCACCGTGGCCGCGCAGCGCGTGCAGCGCAGCGGCTTCCCGGAGGCCTACGCCAAGCACGAGCCGGACGCCGAGCTGCTGGCCGCCGCCCTCACCGGGCACGCGCCGGCCACCCTGACCTGCCAGGGCCGCCCGGACCCGACCACCGTGCAGGCGGCGGGGCCCGACGCCGTACGGGCCGCTCTCGTCCGGGACTTCGGGCGGGACGCGCTGCAGCCGGCCGGCGCCGAGGTGAGCCGGAAGAAGCATGCCTCGACGCCCTCGCCGGCGACGACGGCCGCCGCGGCGTCGGGCACGCGCACGGTGACGGTTCCCGTGGCCGCCGGCAAGAGCCCCGCGAAGGGGCGGACGGCCGGCCAGCGCGGGTGGCAGGTGGCGCACTGGGCCGTGGCCAACGCGACCGCGCTGCACATCGAGCGGGTCTCGTTCGGCGGGCGGGAGTGGACCGCCGGGAACACCGACAGCCGCTGGCGCACGGCCGGTTCGCAGGAGGCCGGCGCAGCCGCCAAGGCCGCGGTGCGGATCGTGACCGGGCAGTAGTACGGGTCTTCACTCGCACGGGTCACTCGGGCCGCCCCGGTTCCGTGGTGTGCGCAGGTTTTCGCGCCTCACTCCCGGATCCGTCACAACCCTTGGGGACAAAGGGCTGTAAGGGTTCGGCAGACTTTCGGACCGGGCGCCGTTTGCCCGTTTTTGTGCGCAGCTGATTATGCGACGCATTGCCAACTCTTTACGTTGGGCCTCCGCAACCTTCGCGGGTTTCGAGCGGTAGTCACTGCGTCCGAGCCCGGACGATCAACATCCAGTCGATCAACAGGAGCATCATGTCCCTCCCTCTGACCCGCCGGATCGCCCGCGCCGCGCTGCTCACCGCAGCGGGAGTGGCTGCCGGGGTCGGTGCGGCCGGCTCCGCGAGCGCGGCCACCGGACTGCCCGCGACGCCCAACCTCGGCGGGCTGACCGCCCTGGACGGGGCGCACGTCGGCAACACCGTCGACGCCGCGACGCAGAACGTCACCAAGGTCGCGGGCAGCGCCGGTGGCAAGACGGTGGAGAAGGCGCTGCCGGCCGCCGGCAAGACCAGCGGTCAGGCCGTGAAGAAGGCGACGCCCGCGGCGCAGAGGACCGCGGGGGACGCGGCGGGGTCGGCCGGCGGGGTCCTCGGTGACACCGCGAAGACGGCGACGAAGGGTGGGCTGCCGACGGACTCGCTGACCAAGGGCGGCCTGCCGACGGGCAAGACCCTGCCGATGAAGGGACTGCCGGTCGGCTGACGCGGCGTTCATCGGTGAAGGGGCTCGGGACTCGGTCCCGGGCCCCTTCTCGCGTCCTCAGGCCAGCCGTTCGGTCGCCGCCCGCACCCGTTCGTCCGTCGCCGTCAGTGCCACGCGTACGAACCTCTCGCCCGCCGGGCCGTAGAAGTCGCCCGGGGCCACCAGGATGCCCAGGTCGGCGAGGTGGGAGACCGTCTGCCAGCAGGACTCGTCCCGGGTCGCCCACAGGTAGAGGCTCGCCTCGCTGTGCTCGATGCGGAAGCCGTGGTTCAGCAGGGCCCCGCGGAGCGCCTCGCGGCGGGAGGCGTAACGCTCCCGCTGCTCCTGGACGTGGGTGTCGTCGGCCAGGGCCGCCACCACCGCCGCCTGCGTGGGAGCCGACGTCATCATGCCGCCGTGCTTGCGGATCTCCAGCAGGGGCGCGAGAACCGCCGGGTCGCCGGCCAGGAAGGCGGCGCGGTAACCGGCCAGGTTGGAGCGCTTGGAGAGCGAGTGCACGGAGACGATGCCCGCGTACGAGCCGCCGTTCACCTCGGGGTGCAGGACCGAGACCGGATCCGCCTCCCAGCCCAGCTCGATGTAGCACTCGTCAGAGAAGACCAGGACGCCGTGCTCACGGGCCCAGGCGACGATGCGCGTCAGTTCGGCCCGCGAGAGGACCTTGCCGGTGGGGTTGGAGGGCGAGTTGAGCCAGAGCAGCTTCAGGCCCTCGGGGTCCAGCTCCGTGGGGTCGTCGTACGCCTCGTACTCCGCGCGGGCCAGCCGGGCGCCCACCTCGTACGTGGGGTAGGCCAGGCGCGGGTAGGCGACCCGGTCGCCGGGGCCGAGGCCCAGCTGGGTCGGGAGCCAGGCGACGAGCTCCTTGGAGCCGACGACCGGCAGGACGTGGCGGTGGGTGACCTCGCGGGCGCCCAGCCGGCGCTCCAGCCAGCCGGTGATCGCGTCCCGCAGCGCCGGGGTGCCCCAGACCGTCGGGTAGCCCGGGGAGTCCGCCGCGTCGATCAGCGCCTTCTGGATGAGGTCGGGGACCGGGTCGACCGGGGTGCCGACGGAGAGGTCGACGATGCCGTCCGGATGCGCTGCGGCCTTCTTCTTGTAGGGCTCCAGCTTGTCCCAGGGGAAGGTGGGCAGGCGGTCGGAGACTGCGGACACGGTCGGACGCTCACTTTCGGGTCGTACGCGAACGCCTCGGTCCCGCGCGGCGATCAGGGGTGATCAGGCCGTACGGGACCGAGGCGGCAGAGAACGCTGCGGGCTCGCCGCCCTGTCAGGCCTGCGGCGGGAGCGCGGCGATGAAGGGGTGGTCCCGTTCGATCAGACCCAGCTTGCTCGCGCCGCCCGGGGAGCCGAGCTCGTCGAAGAACTCGACGTTCGCCTTGTAGTAGTCCTTCCACTCCTCCGGAGTGTCGTCCTCGTAGAAGATCGCCTCGACCGGGCAGACCGGCTCACAGGCACCGCAGTCGACGCATTCGTCCGGGTGGATGTACAAGGACCGCTGGCCCTCGTAGATGCAGTCGACCGGGCACTCCTCGATGCACGCCTTGTCCTTGACGTCGACACAAGGCTGCGCAATGACGTAGGTCACGCTGTCGTTCCTCCTCGATAGGGCGCTGGCGGGCCTCCTCAGGCTCCGCCGCCTGGCGCGCGGGAGCGCGGCGTCGTCGATGCCCGCCCCTAGTATCTCCGTTCCTGGGCATGATCCGAACAGGAGGGGTGAACCGACCTGTGGAAATCTCTGCGTCCGGCCGACTCGAGGTCCGGATCACCCCCGCTGACGTGGGTAAACGAGTCTCCGTACGACGCCTGGGCGATCCTGGAGCGGCGCACGAGAAGTTCACCGACACGGTGGGTGTTCTCACATCATGGGACGACGGTGTGCTGCTGATCACACGCAAGGGTGGCGAGAGCGTCCGCATCCCGGAATCCGCGCTGGTGGCGGGCAAGGTCGTCCCCGCCACGCCGGCCCGTCGCCGAGGGCCCGCCGCCTCGTACGAGGAGCTCGCGCACGTCGCCTCGCGCGCGTGGCGGCCGGTGGAGAGCGAGCGGCTCGGCGGGTGGGAGCTGCGGGCCGCGGGCGGCTTCACCCGCCGGGCGAACTCGGTGCTGGCCCTCGGCGACCCCGGTATACCGCTCGACGAGGCGCTGGACGTCGTACGACGGTGGTACGGCGACCGTGGGCTGCCGGCGTACGTCCAGGCCGCGACGGGGGGCGAGGCCTGTCCGGCGGATCAGGCCGGCTTTGAGAAAGGGAGCCCCTCCGCGGACCCGAGCGGGGCCTGGCGCGTGCAGCTGCAAGGCGGAGGAGGGAGTCATGGCGGAGCCATGGCGACCGACGACAACGCCGCAGATGCGCGTGCCAGGCCCCGCGACGCCGGCATGATCCGCCGGACAGGCCCTGAGGGCACGCAGGAGTTGCTCTGTGCGGAGCTGGAGCGGCGCGGCTGGGTGCGTGAGGTGACGGCCGAGGTGTGGGTCGGGGCGCTGGCGCCGGTCGCGGACCGGGCCGAGGGAGCCGGGGTCGTGCTGTCCCGGGAGGCCGACGAGGCGTGGCTCGCGCGCTACCAGCGCAAGGGGGTGAGCGAGGTGGCGCTGAAGGTGCTCGGCAGCGGGCCCTCGGTGTGGTTCGCGACGGTTCCGGGGGCGGAGGCTCCCGCCGCGATCGGGCGGTGCGTCGTGGACGGGCGGTGGGCCTCCTTCGCTGCCGTCGAGGTCGACCCGGAGATGCGGCGGCGGGGGCTGGCGACGACCGTGATGGCCGCGCTGGCCCGGCGGGCGCTGGACGAGGGCGCCTCGGCCGCGTGGCTGCAGGTCGAGACGGACAACGCGGGCGCGCGGGCGCTGTACGCCGGGATGGGTTTCGCCGCGCACCACGCGTACCACCACTACCGGGAGCCGTCGTCTTCCGGCGGCGGCCGGTAACCGATCGCCGTGAGAGGGCACGAGCCAGCTATGCGTTCCCCGAATCCCCCCTCCCCCGAACGCTCCGCCGAGCTGCGGCGGCGCTTCGCCGAGGAGGCGCGCTCCGAGCGGCCCGACCTGTCGACGCTGTGCCTGCTGGTGGGCGCGGAGGCGGACGGGGCGCTGGACGAGGCCGGCATCGACGCGGCGCAGATGGAGCTGGACCGGCTGGCCGGGCAGGTGCCGTTCCGTCCGGGCGGCCCGGTCTCCTGGGCCACCGCGCTGCACCATCTGCTGGGCGCGCGGGAGGGCTTCCACGGCTCCCCCGCCGACTACCAACGGCTGGAGTCGTCCCTGCTGCACGAGGTGCTGCGGCGGCGGCGCGGGCTGCCGATCCTGCTGTCGGTGGTGTGGATGGAGGTCGCGCGGCGGGCCGGGGCGCCGGTGTACGGGGTCGCGCTGCCCGGGCACTTCGTCGTCGGGTTCGGTCCGCAGGAGCAGCAGGTGCTCGCGGATCCGTTCGACGGGGGGCGGGTGCTCAGCGGGGACGACGCGGAGCTGCTGGTCGCCGGGGCCACAGGGGCCGCCCTGCATCCGTCGATGCTGACGCCGGCCGATCCGCTGGACGTCGTGCTGCGGATCCTGAACAACATCCGCGCGTGGTCCGCCGCCCGGCCCGAGCGGTCGGACGTGGCGCTGTGGGCGGTGGAGCTGTCCCTGCTGCTGCCCTCGCATCCGGCCCGGCTGCGCTACGAACACGCCCAACTCCTGGTCCAGCGCGGCGACTTCCTCACCGGCGCCACCGAACTGGAGGCCTACGCCGAGGTGGTCGCGGCGGTGGACGAACCGGCCGCCGAGCGGGTCCGCCAACAGGCCCGCACCGCGCGGGCGATGCTCAACTGAGGCTCACAGCCATCCCTTCTCCCGCGCTGTGCGCACCGCCTCCGCCCGGTTGCGGACCGCCAGTTTCTGGATCGCCGTCGAGAGGTAGTTGCGGACCGTGCCCTGGGACAGGTGCAGGGCCGCCGCCAGCTCCGCGTTGGTGGAGCCGTCCGCCGCCGCGCGCAGGACCTCCCGTTCCCGGTCGGTCAGCGGGTTGGCGCCCTCCGCCAGGGCCGCCGCCGCCAGCGTGGGGTCGATCACGCGCTCGCCGGCCAGCACCTTCCGCACCGCGGCGGCGAGTTGGGCCGCCGGGGCGTCCTTGACCAGGAAGGCGTCGGCGCCGGCCTCCATGGCGCTGCGGAGGTAACCGGGGCGGCCGAAGGTGGTGAGCACGACCAGCTTCACGGCGGGCAGGGCCCCGTGGACCTGGGCCGCCGCCTCGATGCCCGTGCAACCCGGCATCTCGATGTCGAGCAGGGCCACGTCCACGCCGTGTTCCCGGACGGCCGCCAGCACCTCGTCGCCGCGCGCCACTTGCGCGACCACCTCGATGTCGTCCTCGAGACCGAGAAGCGCTGCCAACGCCTCACGGACCATCGACTGGTCCTCGGCGAGCAGCACCTTGATCGTAGGGCTCATGCCCCGGATCCTACGGTGGAGCGGGCGCCCACCGGGACGCGGGCGACCAGCCGGAAGCCCTTCCTGACGCGTCCCGCCTCCAGGGTGCCGCCGGTCTTCTCCAGGCGCTCGGTCAGGCCCGTCAGCCCGTTGCCGGGGCTCTTGCCCGAGCCGCCCGAGCCGTTGTCCTCGACGGACAGTTCGAGGACCGCTCCGTCCAGGGTCTGCCGGCGCAGCAGCTCCACCGTGCAGCGGGTCGCGCCGCTGTGCCGTACGACGTTGGTGACCGCCTCGCGCAGCGCCCAGGCCAGGGCGGACTCGCTCTCCTCGGGGACGTCCCGGAGGTCGGGTTCGGCGGGCACCTCGGCGACGACACCGGCCGCCTTCAAGGCGACCTGCGCGCCCGCCAGTTCGTCGGGCAGGCGGGTGCGCCGGTAGCCGGAGACGGCCGCCCGGACGTCGACGAGGGCCTGCCGGCTGACCTGCTCGATGTCGGCGACCTGCTGGGCCGCCTTGTCGGGGTGGTCGGGGAGCATACGGCCGGCGAGCTCGCTCTTCAGCGTGATCAGGGAGAGCGAGTGGCCGAGGAGGTCGTGCAGGTCGCGGGCGAGGCGCAGCCGCTCCTCGTTGGCGGCCAGTTGGGCGACCGTCGCGCGCGCCTTGCGCAACTCGACCGTCGTGCGCACCAGTTGCTTCACGCCCGTCATCGCGTACCCCAGGAGCACGACCACCAGCAGCAGGCTCCAGTCGTGGACACCACTGCGCAGTCCGACGAGGAGCATCGCGGCCGCGTTCAGCGGGATCGCCCAGTACGCGACCCGGATGGGGAGGGCCGCGCCGCAGGTGACGGAGACGTACACGAACAGGCCGATCCAGTCGCCGCCGAGGGTCAGGCACAGGACGACGGCGAGCGCACCGAGCGCACCGACGAGCCACGCGACGACGGGCCCGCGAAACGGTCGGCCCATGTTACGGAAGACGAGCGTCACATAGGTCCCGACGAAGGCCGCGAGGCCCGCCCAGCCGGCCACGGTCGCGCCGGGCGTGTGGTGACCGGCGGCCAGGTCCTGCACCGGCGCGCCGAGGAAGATCAGCCACGGGGCGATCCACAGCGCCTTGCGCATCGCCTCACTCATGGTGCGGGGCGGCTGACCTATGCGCGTCAGCTGTTCCGGCCGGGCGTCCGGCGGCAGCGTGTCGTCCGTCATGGTGCTCACGCCTTCAGCGTGTCCTTCCGGTACAGCCAGGCCGCGCCGCCCGCGAAGAGCAGGAAGAAGGCGACGAGGATGGCGATGTCCTGGGTGTGGGGGGCCTGGCTCTGCTCGATGGCCCGCCCCAGGGCAGCGTACGCGTGCGTGGGCAGCCATTTGGCGATGTCCTGCAGCCAGGTGGGGAAGGTCGAGGACGGCATCCACAGGCCGCCGAGGATCGACAGACCGAAGTAGACGATCATCGTGATCGGGCGGACCGCGTCCCCGGAGGCGAGGTAGCCGATGGCGACGCCGAGCGCGGCGAAGACCAGGCTGCCGGCCCAGATCGCGCCGGTGAGGGCGAACCACTGCCAGGTCTCGAGCCGTACGTCCTTCACCGCGGCGGCGACCAGGAAGACCATCACGATGGACGGCAGGCTCACCACGGCCGCGCTGGCGGTCTTGGCGAGGACGTAGCCGCGCCCGGGCAACGGGGTCAGCCGCAGCTGCCGTACCCAGCCGCCCTCCCGTTCCTTGGCGATGCGCTCGCTGTTGCCCATCAGGACGGCGGTCAGGGCGCCGAAGGAGGCCATGGAGACCATGACGTACTTCGCGACGCTCAGGCCGGTGCCGTCGACGGTGCCCGTCTGGTTGGAGACCAGCAGGAAGATCACCGAGGGGTAGATCACCGAGAAGAACAGGAACCTGCGGTTGCGCAGGGCGCGGGTGAGTTCCAGCTTGATCAGGCTGTTCATGACTGCTTGGCCTCCTCGGCCTCCGTGATGGCGACGAAGGCCTGCTCGAGCCCGAGCCCGGCGACTTCGAGGTTGCGGGGGTAGACGCCGAGCCCGTAGAGGGCGTGCACGGTCGCGTCGGCGTCGGTGGACTGGATGCGGACGGTCTGGCCGCTTATGTCTATGGAGGTGAGGAAGGGCAGGGCACGCAGGGGCGCCTCGTCGATCGGGCCCTCCAGGTCGAAGGCCACCCGCCGGGCTCCCGCCTTCGCCTTGATCTCGGCGGCCGTGCCGTCGGCCAGCAGCCGTCCCCGGTGCAGGACCAGCACGCGGTCGGCGATCGCGTCGGCCTCCTCCAGGTAGTGGGTCGCGAACAGCACGGTCCGCCCCTGGTCGGCCTGCTCGCGCATGGTGGCCCAGAAGGCCTGGCGGGCGGAGACGTCCATGCCGGTGGTGGGCTCGTCGAGGACGATCAGATCGCTGTCGCCGGCCGTGGCCAGGGCGAAGCGGACGCGCTGGGACTGGCCGCCGGAGAGCTTGTTGACCTTGCGGTCGGCGATCTGTGCGATACCGGCGCGGGCGAGGACGTCGCGCACCTGGTAGGGCCTGGGGTGCAGATCGCAGGCGAGCTTCACCAGTTCGGCGACCGTCACCTCGTCCATCAGCCCGCCGCTCTGCAGCATCGCGCCGACGCGCCCGGCGACGATGGCCTGGCGCGGTGTGGTGCCGAAGACCTGGACCGTGCCGCCGTCGGGGTTCCTGAGGCCCAGCAGCAGGTCGAGGGTGGTCGACTTGCCGGCGCCGTTGGGGCCCAGCAGGGCCACCGTCTCCCCCGGATGCAGCGCGAGCGTCAGCCCGTCGACGGCCCGTACGTTCCCGTAGACCTTGCTCACCTGGTCGAACCCGACCACCGGGGTGCCGGCGGCCGTCGCTGTCGTCGTCATGCGAACCATCGTGGCCGCCGGGCCCCGCGTCCCGGCAGTGTCGGCGGTCCTGGCTGCCGGATGACAGATGTCATACGGCGAAGGGGGGCGCCCGGCGCTCGCCGGTCGCCCCCCTCTCGGGCCTGATCCTTGAGCCTGGCGTCAGCTCGGGTCGGTCTGGATGATCCCGACCCGGTTGGTCTTGCTCAGCAGGGCCTGGCGCAGGGCCACGTAGACGTCCTGCGGGGTGACGGCCGTCTTCTGGCCGGTGCCCCGGGTGATCAGGACGCCGTCGAAGGTCTGGCCGTACAGCTCCTTGAGGGCGTTCAGGTCGGGGCTGTCGACGAGTTTGCCGCCCACCGCCTTGACCCTGAGGAACTTCCACAGGGAGTTCTGCGGGCTGAACTCGATCTGCTTGCCCGTGTCGGTCTTCACGATGACGTTGGCCGACATCGCGGGCTGCGCGAAGGCCTTCATCTCCCGGTCGACCTCGGCGTTCGAGACCGTCGGCTGCTGGCTTGTGGTGACCACCGCGACCGGGGCCGTCGTGCCGGACTCGACCTGGGAGCGGTACGCCTCCTCGACCGCCTGGGCCGACTTGGCGGCATCAATGCCCTTGCCGCCCTTGCCGTAGACGGCGACGGCCTTGCCGGACTTGAACTCGATCGTGCCGTCGGTCACCGAACCGGAGCCGGAGCCGCCGACTGCGCTCTTCAACGCCGCCGCCAGCTTCTCCTCGTCGACGGGCATGACCGGGTCGATGACGCGGTGCTGTCCGAACAGGGAGCCGACGACGGAGACCGGGTTGTAGTCGCTCGTCGCCGCCTTGGCGACCGTGGCCTGTTCGTCGAACTGGAGGCCGGCCTGGTCCGGCGTCAGCGGGACGGTGGAGCCGCCGACCGACAGCTTCAGCGGCTTGTTCACCCGGCTGCCGAAGGCCGCGTCCAGCTTCTTGACCGCGTCGTCGCGGGTGCCGCCGCCGATGTCGACGCCGAGCACGGTGGTGCCCTTGGGCACGTCGGAGTGGTTCATCAGCAGCCCGGCGCCGTAGACCCCGACGCCGGCGACGACCAGGACACCGGCGAGCAGCACCAGCTTGCTGCGGCCCTTCTTTTTCTTCTTGGGCGCGGCGGCCGCCGGCACGTTCTGCGCGACCGGCTCGGGCAGCTTGGGGGGCGTGTGGGGCAGCGGGCCGTCGGTGGAGCCGCCCGGGCCGAACGGCGACTTGGCGCCGGGGGGCACGATCGGGATGCCGCTGGTGACGGTGTGCCCGGAGACGTTGTCGGGCGTCGGGTAACCCGGCGTGCCGGGCTCGGGGGCCGGCTTCTGCGGGGTCAGGATCGCCGTGTCGTCACTGAGGCCGCCGCCGGGGCCGAGGCCGGTGCCGGGGGCAGCGGTACCGGGAGCCATGCCGAGACCGGCTTGAGCGCCGCCGCGTGCGGTGCGGGGGGCGCCAGGGCCGCCGAAGGACTCGCCGCCGGGCGGTGTGCCGGGGCCGCCGGGGCCGAGCGGCGGGACCAGCGGGCCGTCGCCGGTGACGGGGCCGCCGGTCGGGCCTGCGGGGCCCTGCGAGCCGCCTTGTCCGCCTTGCCCACCTTGTCCGCCACGGCCGTTCGGTCCGTTGAAGCCGCTCGCGCCGCCGGGGCCGGAGAAGTTGTCGGCGCCCGGGCCAGGACCACCGGGACCGGCGAAGGGGTCGCCACCGGGGCCGCCGAAGCCGTTGTCCTGGGCGGGGCCCGCGAAGCCGTTCTGGGTGCCGGGGCCGCCGTAGCCGTTCTGGCCGTTCAGGCTGTCCTGGCCGGCGAAACCGCCCTGGCCGTTCTGGCCGCCCGGGCCACCGAAACCGCCTTGGCCGTTCTGGCCGTTCTGGCCGCTCGGGTCGGCGAAGCCGTTCTGGTCGGGGTGGCCGTTCTGCTGGGCGGGGTCGCTGTCCGAGAAGTACGGCAGCTCGTCGCGGCGCGGCTCGCCGCCGGCACGCGTGCCGCCGTTGCCCAGCGGGCCCGCCGCCAGGGCCTCGGTGACGTCGAAGGAGCCGGTGCCGCCGCCGTGGCCGGGAGCCACCGGACCGCCGGTCGCGCCGGGGAGCCCCGCGCCGTTCGTCCCGCCGGGCCTGCCGTTCGCGCCGCCCGCCCGGGAGCCGCCGGGCACGCTCATCGAGCCGACCACGCCACCGGGACGCGCCCCACCGGACGCACCCGCGCCCGGACGCGCACCGCCCGAGGAGGCGCCCGGAGCCCCCGCTCCCGGCGTTCCCGCGGCCGAACCGCCCGGCAGACCGGCGCCGTTGGTCGCTCCGCTCCCCGGACCTCCCTTGGCCGGGCCGGACTTGCGGGGCGCGAACCAGTCGCTCGTCTTGTCCTCGGCCGACTGCGCGGGCTCCGCGGGAGCGTCCACGGTGGCCGTGGCCGCGCCCGGTGCCGCCGTGGGGAGTTCGGTCTCGCCGGTCTCCTCGGAGGTGCCGGCGTCCGCGACGGGCGTCCGCACCACGACCGGCGGAATCGGCCGCGATCCGGGGATGTTGATCCGGATCCGGGTCGTCAGCGTGGTCTCGGTCTTGCGTTCCTCCGGCCGCTCGGCCGAACGGCCCGTGTCCGAACCGGCGTCGGATGCCGCGGGGGTGCCGTACGGCGGCGTGCCGGACGGGTATGCGGCTCCGCCGCCGCGCCCGTTGGGCCCGGAGGACGGAGTGTCAGTTTCACGACTCAAGGCAGGTTCTCCCGGTTGGCTCCGCCGCCCGACATGACCTCACGGGCAGCTCGGCGGCGCGCACCACCATACTGGCCACTTCTGGCGCGTATCCCACGACCGCCGGGGAAACCCACACCGGACTCGCACGCCTGGTTAACGGCCAAGTGGTACGTCACTTGGCAAGTCGGACGTCACGCCCCGTTGGTTGCCGCCCCTGCCCAAGGGTGGCGCAGATCACAGCAACGGCCATCCCGCCGAGCAGGAAGAGGTACGAGCCCCCTCCGGCCCCGAACAGGAAGTCGCCCTCGGGTCTGCTGGCGGTGAGCAGGATGACGGCGATCACCCAGCCGGCGGCCGGTGCGATCGCTCCGCCCCGGCTGCCGGTGCCCCGTCCGCCGCCGAGCAGCAGCCCGGCCTCGCCGGCGAGCGCGAGCAGCAGCCCGCCGGGGAACCAGCCCGCCTGCACCAGCGCACCGGCGGCCCCGACGACCGCGCCCAGCACGAACAGCCCGAGGAACAGCAACGCCCGCCCCGCGGAGAGCCGCTGAAGCGGTTGCGCGAGCATCGAGCCCCGCTCACTCATGACGCCTCCCTGGCACCGGTACCGTCACCGGGGCCCGCGTCGCCGCCGTCACCGACACCGACCCCGAGCCCGGCGAAGAGATCAGACTCCCGCACCCCTCCTGCCCGGTCACCTCTTACCAACTCGTAGTACTCGGTGGTGAACAGGGGTTGCGCGAGTTCGTTGGAGAGCGCGAAGTACGGCGGCGCGACCTCGATCTGGGTCGCGTGCGCCCGCATGGCGGCGGCCTTCGCGTCCGCGTACGCGCTGCCGTCGATCTCGGCGGTGATCCGGTCGTCCTCCACCACGCCCGGGACGTCGTCGACGACGGCGGCCTTGGAGAAGGGGAGCGCGGGCAGATCCTTCGCGAGCCGGGCGAAGGCCTCCTCGGCGACCGGCCGGGGCACCCGGTTCCAGTACACCTTGGGGATCTCCCAGCCCTGCCCCGCCGCCAGCTCGGCCGCGCGCATGGCGACGCGGTGGGCCTGGATGTGGTCGGGGTGGCCGTAGCCGCCGTTGTCGTCGTAGGTGACGAGGACCTGGGGGCGTACCTCCAGGATCACCTCGACCAGGTGGGCGGCGGCCTCGTCGAGGTCGGCCTGCCAGAAGCAGGCGGGGTCCTCGTTGTCGGACAGGCCCATCATCCCGGAGTCGCCGTAGCGGCCGGGGCCGCCGAGCAGACGGAAGTCCTCGACGCCGAGCTCCCGCATGGCGGCCGTGAGCTCGGCCAGCCGGTACTCGCCCAGGGCCGCTCCGGTGAGGTGCCGCAGGCCGGGCGGGATGACCTCGCCGCGCTCACCGAGGGTGCAGGTGACCAGCGTCACCCGGGCGCCCTCGGCCGCGTACCGCGCCATGGTCGCGCCGTTGTTGATCGACTCGTCGTCCGGGTGCGCGTGCACCAGCAGCAGACGCCGGGGTGGTTCCGTCATGGGTCCACCCTACGAGGCGCCGCTGACAGCGCGGCGCAGCCCGGGTCAGAACTTGATGCTGCCGATCATGCTCGCGATGTTCGTCGTCAGATCGTTGATCGTGGGTGCGACGGTCGAGGAGGCGAGATAGAACCCCAGAAGGATGCAGACGACCGCGTGCCCGCCCTTCAGCCCGGACTTCCTGACCAACAGGAAGACGACGATCGCCAGCAGCACCACCGCCGAAATCGAGAGTGCCACGGCGGCTCACCTCCAAAGATCCCAAGAGCGCGGGGTCGGACCAGGGGGCAGAAATCCCGGCAGATAAATCCACAGGGACCAGCAGGTTCATACCCACTGTGCGGTAGTGATCATAACTATCCGGACCTGCGCATCGATCGGCGCACGGCCGCACAAGGGGGCGCATGGCCAATATGGTCGGGGCATGACGACGACGTCCGACTCCTTCCCCCGCAGGCACGCCCGCACCCAGCGTTTCACCCTCGGCGCGCCGCGTTCCTTCACCGTGGCGCCCGACGGCGCCCGTGTCGTGTTCCTGCGTTCCGGTTCCGGTACGGACAGGGCGAATTCGCTCTGGGTCCTCGACGTGGACAGCGGCACGGAACGGGTGGCGGCCGACCCGCGCACCCTGCTCGGCGGTGCCGACGAGGACCTCTCACCCCAGGAGCGGGCGCGCCGCGAACGCAGCCGTGAGGGCGGTGCCGGCATCGTCGGCTATGCCACCGACGGCGATGTGGAGTTGGCGTCTTTCGCGTTGTCAGGACGGCTTTTCACGGCCGAGCTGCGGGCCGGCACGGCACGTGAACTCCCCGCTCCGGGACCGGTGATCGACCCACGCCCCTCCCCCGACGGCCGGCACGTGGCGTACGTGGCGCGGGGCGCCCTGCGGGTGGTGGGCGCCGAGGGCGAGGGCGAACGGGCTCTCGCCGAGCCGGAGTCGGAGAACGTCACCTACGGCCTGGCCGAGTTCATCGCGGCCGAGGAGATGCAGCGTTCGCGGGGGTTCTGGTGGTCGCCCGAGTCGGACCGGCTGCTGGTCGCGCGCGTGGACGACACGCCGGTACGGCGCTGGTGGATCTCCGACCCCGCCCATCCGGAACGTGATCCACAACACGTCCCGTATCCGGCGGCGGGCACGGACAACGCGGACGTACGGCTGTTCGTGATCGGCCTGGACGGGGCGCGCACGGAGGTCGTCTGGGACTGGGCGCGCTATCCGTATCTGGCGCATGTGCACTGGTCAGCGGCGGGTGCCCCGCTGCTGCTCGTCCAGGCGCGGGACCAGCGCAGCCAGCTGTATCTGGCGGTGGAGCCGGACACCGGGGCGACCCGGCTGGTGCACGCGGACGAAGATCCAGTTTGGCTGGATCTTTTCCCCGGGGTGCCCTGCTGGAGCCCCTCGGGACGGCTGGTGCGGATCGCGGACGAGGGCGGCGCGCGGGTGCTCGCGGTGGGCGAACGCCCGCTCACCGGGCCGCAGTTGCACGTCAGGGCCGTGCTGGACGTGGCGGACGAGGACGCGCTGGTCTCGGCCTCGGCGGGCGAGGAGGCCGAGCACCCGGAGACCGGTGAGGTGCATGTCTATCGCGTCAGCGAACGCGGCCTGGAGCGCGTCTCGCACGAGCCCGGCGTGCACTCGGCGGTGCGCGCCGGGGGCGTGACCGTGCTGGTCTCCGCCACGCCGGACCGGCCGGGCGCCCGCGTGCAGGTGCTGCGGGACGGCAAGCAGACGGCGACCATCGCCTCGTACGCCGAAAATCCCGGTATGTCCCCGCGCGTGACGCTCACACAGGGGGGCGCACAGCGGATCCCGTGCGCCGTGCTTATGCCACGGGACTACCACGGGGACACTCCCCTCCCGGTGCTCATGGATCCCTACGGCGGTCCTCATGGGCAGCGGGTGGTCGCCGCGCACAACCCGCATCTCACCTCGCAGTGGTTCGCCGACCAGGGCTTCGCGGTGGTCGTGGCGGACGGCCGGGGCACCCCGGGCCGCTCCCCCGCCTGGGAGAAGGCGGTACGGGACGACCTTGCGGCGGTGGTGCTGCAGGACCAGGTGGACGCGCTCCAGGCACTTGCCGGCGACTTCCCGCTCGACCTCTCCCGGGTCGCGATCCGCGGCTGGTCCTTCGGCGGCTATCTCGCGGCGCTCGCGGTGCTGCGCCGCCCGGACGTGTTCCACGCGGCGGTGGTGGGCGCCCCCGTCACCGATCTGCGCCTGTACGACACCCACTACCAGGAGCGCTACATCGGCCACCCCGAGGAGCAGCCGGAGGTCTACCGGCGCAACTCGCTGATCGACGACGCGGGACTGGTCGACGCCGCCGAACCGCACCGCCCGATGATGATCATCCACGGTTTCGCCGACGACAACGTGGTGGTCGCCCACTCGCTGCGGCTGTCCTCGGCGCTGCTGGCCGCCGGCCGGCCGCACGAGGTGCTGCCGCTGTCCGGCGTCACGCACATGACCCCGCAGGAGGAGGTCGCCGAGAACCTGCTGCGGCTGCAGCTGGACTTCCTGCGGCGTTCGCTCGCACAACCGCGCAAACAGGGATGAACCGCGTTAACACGCAGGCAACTTGACGGAAGCGGTCCCGATATACGGACACGCGAGTCTGAACAGCGTACGGCCGTGCGGGTGCCGTAAACGGACCGGGGTGCGCCATGTCACCCCGGTCCGTTGCCTTCCCCCTCCGGGGGGACGACCGTCTTCTCCTCCGCGAAGTGGCACGCCGAGTCGTGGGCGGCCGGGCCGCTCGTCATGCGGAACTCGGCCGGTACCGCCAGCAGCGGCACCTCCAGGGCGCAGCGCTCGCGGGCCTTCCAGCAGCGGGTGCGGAAGCGGCAGCCGGAGGGGATGTCGGTCGGGGACGGGACGTCGCCGGCGAGGATGATCCGCTCCCGGTGCTCACGGGCCCCCGGGTCGGGAACGGGGACGGCGGACAGCAGGGCCTGGGTGTAGGGGTGCGTGGGGTGGTCGTAGATCTCCTGGTCCCGGCCGATCTCCACGATCCGCCCGAGGTACATCACCCCGACCCGGTCTGAGATGTGCCGCACGATGGACAGGTCGTGCGCGATGAAGACGTAACTCAGCTCGAAGTCACTCTGCAGGGCCGCCATCAGGTTGATGACCTGCGCCTGCACGGACACGTCCAGGGCGGAGACCGGCTCGTCGGCGACGATGACCTCCGGTCGCAGCGCCAGGCCCCGGGCGATGCCGATGCGTTGGCGCTGGCCGCCGGAGAACTGGTGCGGATAGCGGTTGATGTACTCGGGGTTGAGCCCGACGACGTCCAGCAGCTCCTGGACCTTCTTGCGCCGGTCGCCCTTGGGCGCCACCTCGGGGTGGATCTCGTACGGCTCTCCGATGATGTCGCCCACCGTCATACGGGGGTTGAGCGAGGTGTAGGGGTCCTGGAAGACCATCTGGATGTTGCGGCGGACGGACTTGAGCGCCTTGGCGGACAGCTTGCCGATGTCCTCGCCCTTGTACTTGATCAACCCTTGGGTCGGCTGCTCGAGATTGACGAGCATCTTGGCGACCGTTGACTTGCCGCAGCCCGACTCTCCGACGATGCCGAGGGTCTCTCCCCTGTTGAGCGTGAAGTCCACACCGTCGACGGCCTTGACGGCACCGACCTGTTTCTTGAACAGGATGCCCTGGGTCAAGGGATAGTGCTTGACCAGTCCACTCACTTCCAGGATCGGCTCAACCTGGTCAACCATTGAGGCACTCCCTCCAGAAGTGACAGGCGCTGCCCCTCACTTGATCAACCTCGTACAGGGGAGGCTCGTCGGTGCGGCAGACGTCCTGGGCCATCGGGCAGCGGGGGTTGAAGGCGCACCCCGGGGGGATGTGCATCAGGTTGGGCGGCAACCCCTTGATCGCGTACAGCTCCTGGCCCTTCTGGTCCAGGCGGGGGATGGAGTCGAGGAGGCCGCGCGTGTAGGGGTGGGCGGGCGCCTTGTAGATGTCGTGCACCGGCGCCGACTCGACGATCCGGCCCGCGTACATCACGGCGATCTTGTCGGCGACGTCGGCGACCACGCCGAGGTCGTGGGTGATGAGGATGAGTCCCATGTTGTACTCGCGCTGCAACTCCGCGAGCAGGTCCATGACCTGGGCCTGGACGGTGACGTCGAGGGCGGTGGTGGGTTCGTCGGCGATGATCAGGGCCGGCTCCAGGGCGAGGGCCATCGCGATCATGATGCGCTGGCGCATGCCGCCGGAGAACTGGTGCGGATAGTCCTTGACGCGGGCCTTGGCGGCCGGGATGCGCACGCGGTCCATCAGCTCGATCGCCCTGGTCCGGGCGTCCTTGCGTGACATCCCGCGGTGCACGACGAACATCTCACCGAGCTGGTCGCCCACGGACAGCACGGGGTTCAGGGAGGACAGGGCGTCCTGGAAGATCATCGCCATCTCGGCGCCGCGGACCTTGCGCCGCTCCTCCTCCTTGAGCTTGAGCAGATCCCGCCCCTGGAACAGGACCTGCCCTCCGGTGATCCGCCCGGGCGGCGTGTCGAGAATCCCCATCACGTTCACCATCAGGAAGATCAGCAGCGTGGCCCCGATGAACACCGGGATCATCTGGAGCAGACGCCGGACCACGTACCGTCCCACGGCGGCTCAGCCGACCTTGATCTCGTTGTAGACCG
>NZ_WVUG01000121.1 GCF_017614965.1 Streptomyces griseorubiginosus
GCTCGGTGATTCGACACCAACGAGCTGTTCAGGAGGCCCTGTTCATATGCACCCAGCGCCCCGAGACCACCCGATCGGGACTCCCGTTCGATGCGCATCTCTCAAGATCGAAAAGACAACAGCTTCTGACGGTGCTCACACCGGTGGTGGCATTGCCGAGGCAAGGGAGCCAGCCCCGAGGCAGCGGTGGCGTTGGCACCGCTAGTGCGGCGAGATCGCCATCCCCCTCGGCCATCACCACCGCCATCGGGTTCGCGATCGAGCAGCCTGCCGGCATCGACGTCAGGGAGGTCGTCTCCGACACTCCGACCGCGAAGAACACGTTGGCCGCATCAGCCGGAGTGGGTGGACAGCGGCGAGTTGTCCCGCGCGTGAGCACCCCGACTACCGGCCGGGAGCCCCGGACCGGGTCATGCAGTCGGCAGCAGGGGGCCGGAGCCGTCCGGCTCCACGGATCCGGGGTCTTCGTTGGGCTGAGCGTGTTCCAGGTCGCCGCGCAGCGTGCCTTTCCTTGGGCCCCGGTAGGAGGAGGCGCGGGTCGGTGGCACGGCAGGGCTGGGGACGAGTTCCTCGTTGCGGGACAACTCTTCATCCGCTTTGGGGGATGCAACGGCCGCACCCCGTGGCGCCGTTGGGACATGTCGCAGGTGTGACACCTGTGGCCAGTGACATGCACACCGCCACAGCAGATTCTGTCGGACAGCGTGTGATTCCCGGCTGTACGAGAGGTGCTTGGCTGATGGCATGGATCCGCCTGACGGCGGCGATATCGACAGGATTGCTGCTGGCCGCCGGAGGCGTGCCGGCCGCCTCCGCCCAAACGCCCCAGGACACCGTGGTGCGATCGGCCGGCGGCCAGGGTGAGCCGCCCGTGACGGTACGCCTGGCGACCGGCGACCGCGTGACGGTGACGCCGGGGGCCGACGGCCGCCGCGCCGCCTCGGTCGAGCCGGGACCCGGCCGTGAGGGCATCGTCTTCCGCACGTACCAGGAGGACGGCGGCGACCTGACGGTGCTGCCGTCTGACGCGGCGGACCTGGTCTCCGCCGGGACGCTGGACCGGCGTCTGTTCGACGTCTCCACCCTGATCGCCCAGGGCTACGACGAGGCCGGCACCTCCGTGCTGCCGCTGATCGTCTCCGCCTCCCCTCGCGGCGGCGTGGCCCGGACGACCGCGAAGAGCGAGAAGGCCGCGGCCGCTGTCGCGGACCGGGTCGCCGCGTTCAACGATGCATCGGCCCCGGCGCGGACCCTCGCCAGTATCGGCGCGCGGTCGCTGAGCGTCGCGGACGACGACCTCGGCGCCTTCTGGAAGGCCTTGAACCCGGGCGACGCCGAGGGCGCCGCGCGCGCCGCCGCGACCCCGCGGGTGTGGCTGGACGGCCGGGTCGCGCCGGTGCTGGACCGCAGCACGGCGCAGATCAACGCGCCCGCGGCGTGGAAGGCCGGGTACGAGGGCCAGGGCGTGAAGGTGGCCGTGCTGGACACCGGCGTGGACGCCGCCCACCCCGATCTGGCGGGCCGGATCGCCGAGGCGAAGGACTTCTCGGGCAGCGGGAACACCGTGGACCACTTCGGGCACGGCACGCACGTGGCGTCGATCGTCGGCGGTACGGGCGCGGCGTCCTCCGGTTCCCGCAAGGGGGTGGCGCCGAAGGCGGAGCTGCTGATCGGCAAGGTGCTCGGTGACGACGGCTACGGCTCGGAGTCGCAGGTCATCGACGGTATGGAGTGGGCGGCCGGCGAGCACGCCAAGGTCGTCAACATGAGCCTCGGCTCCGACGAGCCGACCGACGGCACCGACCCGATGAGCCAGGCACTCAACACGCTGTCCGCTTCCGGCGACACCCTCTTCGTCGTCGCGGCGGGCAACGCGGGCCAGAGCGGGGACTCCACCATCGGTTCGCCCGGTGCGGCCGACGCCGCGCTGACGGTGGGCGCTGTGGACCGCGGCGACTCCCTCGCCTCCTTCTCCAGCCGCGGTCCGCGCCTCGGCGACAAGGCCGTCAAGCCCGACGTGACCGCCCCCGGCGTCGGTATCGTCGCCGCGCGCGCTTCCGGTACCACGATGGGCGATCCGGTCGACGCGAACTACACGGCGGCGTCCGGCACCTCGATGGCGACCCCGCACGTGGCGGGTGCCGTCGCCCTGATCGCGCAGCAGCACCCCGGCTGGACCGGCCAGCAGTTGAAGGACGCGCTGATCAGTACCGCGCACACCATGCCGGGCACGAAGGCGACCGAGCAGGGCGGCGGCCGGATCGACGTCGCCGCGGCCATGGGTGCGGTCACGGCCACCGGCAGCGTGCTGCTGCCCGCCGTCCAGGTGGGCGGCGACAAGCAGCAGTCGGCGACCCTGCACTACACCAACACCGGTGCCAAGGCAGTGGACCTGAAGCTGAGCGTGGCCCTGGCCGACTCCGACGGCGAGGCCCTGACGGCCGGTGTCGTCGCGCCCGGCACGAGCACCGTCCACCTCGCCCCCGGCGCCTCCGCCGACGTGCCGCTGAGCACCGACCCGAAGGACGCCAAGCGCGGCGCCTACTACGGCTACGCCACCGCGACCGGCGCGGACGGCACCGTCCTCGCCCACACCACGCTCTCCCTGGTCGTGCACGCGCCGCAGCACCGCCTCACTGTGATCGCGCGCGACCGCGCGGGCAAGGTGCTGCCGGGCTGGCTGCCAACGATCTGGGGCCAGGACGGCTTCGTCTCGTACACCAGCGCCGACCCCGCCATCGCCGTCGTGGAGGAGGGCACCTACCAGGTCGACTTCAGCACTTTGGACAACGCCTCGGACGGCCAGGAACTGGTCGAGGTGATCAACCCGCAGGTGAAGGTCGCCAAGGACACCACGGTGACGCTGGACGCCTCCAAGGTCACCCAGGTGCAGATCCGCACGCCGCAGCCCGCCGAGCAGCGCGGGATCCTCAGCTACCAGACGTACCGGCGCATCGAGGGACACGGCCTGATCCAGGGCGTGATGTTCTTCGACATCGCCAAGCGCATCTACGTCAGCCCGACCGCTCAGGTCACCGACGGCACCTTCGAGTTCGCCTCGCGCTGGCAGATGACGGCCCCGCAGTTGCGGGCGAAGGTGTCCGGCACCTCGGCGCCCTTCGTCCCGTACTACCTGCCGGCCTCTCCGGTCTTCGACGACAAGGGCGTCCGGCTGACCGCGGTGGACGCGGGAGCGGGTACTCCCTCGGACCTCAAGGCCGCGCACGTGCGCGGGAAGCTCGCTGTCGTCCGCTACGACTTCGGCGACGACACCGAGTTGGCAAAGAACGCCGCGGACGCCGGGGCCAAGGCGCTGATGCTCGTCATGCCCGGGGGCTTCTTCCCCTGGACGCGCTGGCAGCCGGAGGGCGACCGCCTCGCGCTGCCGATCATGCGTGCCGGCGCGACGGAGGGCACCGACCTGCTCGAGCGCGCCGGTAAGCGCACCACCACGGTGGACTTCTCCGGCACGGTGAAGAGCCCCTACCTGTACGACGTCATGCAGGTGTCCCAGCAGCGTGTTCCGGAGAAGCTGGTGTACACGGTCAGCGAACGCAACAGCGCGGTGGTGAAGGCTTCCTACACCCGCACCGGCGCCCCGGCCTGGGCCAGCGAGCAGCGTTTCGGCTGGCGCCCCTACCAGGAGTTCGCCTGGAACCAGTACACCCGTGACGTGCCGGTGGGACAGCAGCGCACCGAGTACGTGACGGCCGGTGACACGGTGTGGAGCCACACCGTGCACCACGACACCGTCATGGACCGCGACCTCGCGCTGGGCGTCGGCATGCGGGACGCCGCCCGCACCTACCGGCCCGGACAGCACGCCGCGGAGAAGTGGTTCGCGGGGCCGGTGCGCCCGTCGATCCCGCACGGTGTGACGGGCTGGCCCGGCTCGGTGCGCAACGGCGACACCTTGTCCCTGCACATCCCGGAGTTCACCGACTCCCAGTCCGGCCACTGGTCGTTCGCGGAGGCCAGTTCGCTGGGTGGCGGTGTGGGCACCGGTGCCGCGGTGTCCGCGGTGGGCGACCCGAGCGACGTGGCCAACGCCGAGGTGTACCGCAACGGCCGGCTCGTGGCACAGTCCGACACCGGGGCCTGGGGCGGATTCGAGGTGCCCGCGGGCAAGGCCGGCTACCGGCTGGACCTCACCACCGCCCGCACCTCCGCGGACTGGCGGTTCGGCACCGGCACCAGGACGTCCTGGACGTTCACCTCGGACACCGCGGCGACGGCCACGCTGCTGCCACTGCTCCAGGTGGACTACAGCGCGCCCGTGGACCTCCGCAACGCGGTGGGTCCGCGCCGGTCGCACACGCTGGGTCTGAACGTACGGATGCCGGACGGCCTGACCGTCCCGCGCGGGGTCACGCTCAAGGTCGAGGCGTCGTACGACGACGGCCGTACCTGGCACACCGCGCACACCGCCCGCACCGCGCGGCACGGCGGCACGCGGTTCACCGCCGCGGTCGAACGGCCGTCGGGCGTGCGAGGGGACGCGTACGTCAGCCTGCGGGTGACCGCCGTGGACGGCGCGGGCAACAGCGTGCGGCAGACCGTAGACCGCGCGTACCTGCACCGCGGCCCGTCCTCGGGGAGGTGACGTCGGCCCTGCTGAGCGGCTGAACGACGGCGGGTGCCCGGGCGGAAGCCCCGGCACCCGCCGTTTGTTTGCCCGGCGGTGGCTCGCGGTGCACACTTCAACGGGCCGTGCCGCTTCTCGGTGCCGGCCTCGGCGAGGGAGGGGCACGGCATGCTGGAGGCGGCAGGTCTCACGGCGATCGAGGAGACGGTCTACCGGCTCCTGGTCGGGACCGCGACCGCGTCGGCACAGGAGGTCGCCGACCGGACCGGGCTCCCGCACGACTCCGCCGAGGCCGTCCTCGCGGCCCTGCGCGGCAAGGGTCTCGCCAGCCCCACCGACCGCGATCCGCTGCACTACGCCGCCGTACCGCCCGACGTGGCGCTGCTGCCGCGGTTGCAGCGCAACGCCGACGCGCTGGACAAGGCGCGTACCGCCGTCACCGACCTGCTCGACAGCTACCGCAGCACGCGCCGCAGGCACGACCCCGGCCAGCTCATCGAGGTCATCACCGGAGCGGAGGCGCTACGCCAGCACCTGCGGCAGATGCAGGACAACGCGCGCCACGAGATGCTCTGGTTCTGCAAGGCGCAGTACGTGGCGATGCCCTCGGGCAGCAATCGCGCCGAGTACGACGCCCTTGCCCGCGGGGTGCGCTACCGCGTCCTGTACGAGCAGGCCTTCTTCGACGACGAGGGCGCCGTCGACAATGTCGTGGAAGGTGTCCGCGCCGGTGAGGTGGCCCGGTCGGTTCCGCACCTGCCGCTGCGCCTGGCCGTGGCCGACCGCGCCATCGCCATCTGCCCGCTGGTCCCCGGTGGGCCCCAGGGCAGTCCCCAGGTGGCGACGGCCGCGCTGGTGCGAGGCAGTAGCCTGCTGGAGGCGCTCATCTCGCTCTTCGAGCGCTACTGGGAGACCGCGGTCCCGCTGAACGTCAGCGCGTCCGGCGGGGTGGAGGGCAGCGACGGGGTCGTCGACGCCGACCCGTTGACCGAGACCGACCGCCGGCTGCTCTCGCTGCTGGTGGCTGGTGTCGCCGACAAGGCCATCGCGAGTCAGATGGGGCTGAGCAGGCGCACCGTGCAGCGCCACATCCAGCACATGATGACGCTCGCCGGCGCCGACACGCGGATGCAACTCGCCTGGCAGGCCGCTCGCCGCGGCTGGCTCTGAGTCCCGCCGCTCCCAGACGGACTGACTGCTCGTCAGTCCTGGTGGGTCACCGTCCGGTGCGAGGCCGGCCGGGCGCGGGCGAGCCCGTACGGACCAGTTTCCTGCGTTCCCAGGCCGAGAGCCTTTGTGTCGTGCGACTTCTTCGGGACGGTCATCCTGACCGGAGCGCGGGCGCGCGTACTGCCCGCCGACCCCAACCCGCACCCTGAGATCACCGCAGGTGTAGACGTCGGCGACTCGGTCGACACGGGCTCGGCGGCCGGCTCGACCAACTCGGCTGACTCCAGTCGTTGACGGCGGAGGGGCAGGTCCAGCAGCGCGAGGCGGTAGCCAAGCTTCCGAAGGCAGCGCGCGACGTGGTGAGACCCTTCGATGCGGACATGGACCAGACCGTGAAGGGTGCCTCATTCAGTGGTCCTCACATCAGGGGATCCCCGAACTGTTCGAGGAGGACGTCGACCGACGTGTCGTCCGCGGGACCGGACGCGCCGCCGTGCAGGATCTGCTCCGCCCAGATGACCTTCCCGCGGGTCGTGTACCGCGTCCCCCACCGCTGTGCGTACTGCGCCACGAGGAACAGCCCACGCCCGCCCTCGTCCGTGGTCGCCGCCCGACGCAGTCGCGGAGAGGTGCTGGAGCCGTCCGACACCTCACAGATCAGACTGCGTCCGCGCAGCAGGCGCACCTTCACAGGTGGTGATCCGTAGCGGATCGCGTTCGTGACCAGCTCGCTGAGGATCAGCTCCGTGGTGAACGCGGTCTCGTCCAGCCCCCAGCCGCTCAGAACCGTCCTGCACCGGGCCCGCACCGAGGGCACCACCGCCGTGTCCGGGGGCACATCCCACTCGGCCACCGAAGAGGTCGGGATCCGCCGGGTCCGCGCCGCCAGCAGTGCGATGTCGTCCGAGAGCCGGGTCGGCTTCAACGCCCCGATCACGGCTCGGCAGGTCTCCTCCGGAGTGCCTTCCCCGGCCCCGGCTCCGCCCAGCGCCCGACGCAGCTCTTCGAGACCGGCGTCGATGTCGCGGGCAGTGTTCTTGACCAGCCCGTCGGTGTAAAGGATCAGCTGGGAGCCCTCCGCCAGGTGCACGTCGGCGGTTTCGAAGGGGTAGCCTCCGACGCCGAACGGGGGTGAGGCCGGCACGTCGGGGCAGACGATCGTCCCGTCCGGGTTCACCACCATGGGGCCGGGATGACCCGCACGGGCCATCGTGCAGATCCCTGTCACCGGGTCGTAGATGGCATACAGGCACGTCGTTCCGGTCAACCCCGTCCCCTCCTGGTCGTCGGGGGCAGTGCTGGAGTCGTCCTCGTCGTCCAGGCGGGCGACCAGATCGTCCAGCTTCCCGAGGACCTCGTCGACGGGGAGGTCCAGCGTGGCGAAGTTGTGCACGGCGACGCGCAGCCGGCCCATCGTCGCCGAGGCGTGTAGCCCGTGGCCGACGACATCCCCTATCACCAGCGCGACCCGTCCGCCCGGCAGCGGAATGACGTCGAACCAGTCCCCGCCCACTCCCGCCTCCGACGGCAGGTAGCGCCAGGCCACTTCCAGGGCGTCCTGCTCCGGCTGGCCCCGCGGCAGCAGACTGCGCTGCAGCGTCACCGTCATCGCGTGCTCGCGGGTGAACCTCCGTGCGTTGTCGATGGCCACCGCCGCCCGCGCGCCGAGCTCTTCCGCGAAGGCCACGTCCTCCGGTTCGAACGCGGGCGAGCCCTCCGTCCGGTAGAAGTGCGCGAGGCCCAGGGGCACCCCGCGCGCCCGCAGCGGCATGGTCACCAGGGAGTGCAATCCGAGTTCCAGAGCCCTTCGAGCGCGTTCCGGATCCTGTTTCTGCCAGCCGTGGGCCTGCCGCAGGTCCGCCTCCAGGACGCCCCGGCTCTGTTCGAGCGCCAGCATCTGCGGAGTCTCGGGCGAGAACGTGATCACTTCGCCCAGCCGGTACACCGGCAGCATCCGCTGATCTCCGCTGATCGCGGACCGTAGCAGGTGGCGCCAGCCCTTCGTCGTCGGCTCAGAGCCGCGCACCACCGAATCCAGCAGATCCACCGCGACGACGTCGGCGAACCGGGGCACCGCCACGTCGGCCAGCTCCTGGGCCGTGCGCTCCACATCCAGCGTCGTCCCGATCCGCATCCCCGCCTCGTACAGCAGCTTGAGCTGCCCCAGCGCCACCTCGGCCCGACCCGACACCGCCGCCAGCTCCGTGGTGTCCCGCAACGTCACCACGCTGCCCGCGTCGTCGGCCTCCGGGAACGTGGGCCGCTTGTTCACAGCCAGCAACCGGTCGTTGGCGAGGTACACCTCGTCGGTGACCTTCTCCGGGGATGCGAGCAGGCCCGCCATCTGCTCGGGAAGCCCCAGCTCCCGCACGTGCCGCCCTTGTGCGTCGGCCGGCAGACCCAGTAGCCGCTTCGCCTCTTCGTTGGCCAGCAGCAGCTGTCGGTCCTCGCCGGTGATCAGAACCCCCTCCCGTACCGCGTGCAGCACGGCTTGGTGGTGCTCGTACAGCCGCGCCAGCTCCGTCGGGGCCAGGCCATGTGTCTGCCGCAGCAGTCGCCGGGACACTGCGGTCGTCCCTGCCGCGGCCAGCAGCAGCATGATCGCGCCGACGCCCAGGACGATCGGCAGCTGCGGCATCCACAGTCGCGCCACGTTCGTGACGGTGATCCCCGCGGAAACCAGGCCGACGATCCGGCCGCGGGCATCGGTCACCGGGACGACCGCCTGGATGGCCGTCCCCTTGCCCGTCGGCAGAGGTGGACCGCCCGCCTGTTCGACGACGGTACGGCCTTCGAGGGCCGGCTCGATGGTGCCGACGAACTTCTTGCCGATCTCCGAGGGGTAGGGATACGTGTACCGGATTCCGTTCGTGCTTATGACGACGACGAAGTCCATGCCTGCCCGCTTGCGCGCCTGCTCGGCTCGCGGTTGCAGCACGGCGGTCGGGTCCGGGCTGCGCAGTGCCAGGCTCACACCGGGGGCGCTGGCGAACGACTGGGCGGCCACCACCGACTCCCGACGTCCCTGCCGCACAGCGTCGTACGCCGCCTGCAGCATGATGCACGCCACCGCGGCGACCACCAGCAGCAGCACGATCAGGCTCTGAACGAGGAACACCTGCCCTGCCGCGGTGTGCGGGTTCAGCAGGGACAGGCGCCGAGTCCGCCGGCCACCGTCGGGCGGAGGACGTGAGGTCCGCAATCGGCTGGGATATCCCTCCATACACCCTTGATAACACCGCTGTGCAGACCTGGGATGACTGAGGACGCCTGTCCGGAGAGGGTGAACCCGCGGCGGGACGAGTAACCGGAGGGCGGTGACGGGGACAGCCCGAGCGGTGCGCCGGGTGAGGGGTCTGAGTTGCAGGGGGCCAGGCCCGGTGCGCGCCTTCCGTCGGCCGGATGGTGACGCATCCACCGCACGTGTCCGATCATCAGGACTGAGCCGCGTCGTCCATCCGAGCTCGATGCCTGGTTCCTGTCGTTATGATGCATTTTGTGATCGGGTTTGGGCGGCCGTGGCGTCGGCATCCTCTCCGCGGCGGCCGGTGGGAAGCGGCCACGCTGTCACCGGTGATCCTCACCGCCCTCATCGCCGTTCTGGCGTTCTCCACCCCACGGCAGATCGCCTTCAGCCGCCTTCTTCCCACCGCTCCCGCTCTCGCCGCCGCCATGTGGCCCGTGCTTCCCACGCTCCTGCTCGGACTGTTCTGCCTCCTGGTCATGATCGGTCTCGGCTTCGTCTACACCGACCTGGGAACGCCGTACACGTCGGCAGCCATCATCGCGGTCACCCTGGCGGCCGCCTACGCCAGCCATGTCCGGCTGCAGCGCGAGGAGACGCTGTTCCACGTCCGGCTTGTCGCCGAGGCCGCGCAGGAGGTGCTGCTGCGCCCTCTGCCGCACTGCATGAACAACATTGAGATCGAGGCCCTGTACCTGGCGGCCCAGGAGGAGGCCCGGATCGGTGGCGACTTCTACGAGGCGGCCGACACGCCGTATGGGATCCGGCTCCTCATCGGCGACGTGCGCGGCAAGGGCCTGTCCGCGGTCGGAGCGGCCTCCGCGCTGATCAGCTGCTTCAGGGAGGCCGCATACGACGAGCCCGATCTCAGCGGCATCATTCATCGCCTGGAGGTCACCATCACTCGTCACAGTGCCGCGTTCTCCCTCCTTGACCGGCCGGAGCACTTCGCCACCGCCCTCGTCACCGAGATCCCCCAGGACGGCGGCCAGGTCAGAATCCTCAGCTGCGGGCACCCCCCACCCCTGCTCGTCCACCAGGGGAAAACCCGGCTACTGGAAGCCACCACCCCCTCGCCGCCGCTCAACCTGACGACGCTCGTCGGCGAGCACCACCGCGTGGACGCCTTCGACTTCATCCCCGGCGACCAGCTGCTCCTCTACACCGACGGGGTGACGGAGGCCCGGGACCGCACCGGCGCGTTCTTCCCTCTGCCGGAATGGACGCAGCAGCAGGGCGAAACGCCGCCCCGCGAGCTGCTCGACCGGCTTCACGCGGCCCTGCTCCATTACAGCGGAGGAAAGCTCGACGACGACGTCGCGGCCCTTGTCGTGCGCTGCCCGGACACCTGGGCCAGCGAGTACCGCCTGTAGGCCTCGCCGAGGCGGCGAACCGACATGCGGGGTCGATGGCTGACGCGTTCCTGCGAGGGACGACGGCAGTTCGTTACCCGCCCCCCGCCGGCAGGCCGTCGACAAGTCCGCTTCGAGGGCCTCCCTATCGGTCAACTCCATCAGCCCGGCAGCTTCTACGCCGCACAGGCCATCGACCTCCACGGCGATCGACGCGACGCTGACGGCCCCAACAGATGTCCCAGTGCGCATTCGAACTCGACCTAGTCACCCTTGTGCAGGCAGCCGCAGCGTGGGCGGCAGAGACCGTCTGGGCCACCGTCTTCGCCCTGTGCAGCGCGATCGTCACCGGACTCTCCGCCGCAGTGTCGTACTACGTCGAAACACGCTGGAACGCGGCTCTCCTGGGCAAGGCGATCAGCAACTTCGTCATCGCCGCTTTCGCCGGTGGAGTCCTCGGGGACGCCACGATGAAGTTCCTGAAGAGCGGCGCCGGAAGAACCTTCCTCCACATGACCGGCGATGGGGGCGCCGATGGTGCGGTTGCGCCAGATCGCGCAGGCCGTCGCCAGGATCCGCTGGGCCACTCGGACGCCGACGCCGTCGATGCTGCGACCGCCGTGCTGTTCGAGGTCTAATTGGCCCTTCAAGGTGCCGTTGACTGATTCGATCAGCTGGCGGACGGGTGCACGTTCTGGACGCGCTGGAGGCCAAGTTCCCCAAAGCCGCAGCCCACTTGGACACCGCCCAGCACGACCTGCTGGCCTTCACCACCTTCCCACGCGAGATCTGGCGGCAGATCTGGACGTGACCTGTCGGGGCGTCTTCCAACCTCCGGCGATGCTCGGTGCTGACGGCTGAATACGGTGCAGGGGGCCGGATGAATGAGAGGACGCGAAGACGTGGATGTGTATGAGGCCGTGGACAGTCGCCGGGCCGTGCGGGCGTTCAGTGATGAGCCCGTGCCCAAGGAGGCACTCGAACGAGTGCTGACCGCAGCGACGCGGGCTCCGTCCAGCGGGAACCTCCAGCCGTGGCACCTGTACGTTGTGACCGGTGAACCCTTGGCGGAACTTAAGCGGACCGCGACAGCCAGGGCACGGGCGGGGGACCCCGGCGACGAGCGTGAGTACCCGATGTACCCGGAGGGGCTGGCCTCGCCGTATCTGGACCGATTCGCTGCTGCCGCCGCCCAGCGCTACGAATTGCTGGGGATCGACCGCGACGACCCAGACCGGCCCAGGAAGATCGCCACGTTGAACTCGGAGGCGTTCGGGGCGCCGGCCGTTCTGTTCTGCTACCTCGACCGGACGATGGGGCCGGGGCAGTGGGCTGACGCCGGCATGTACCTGCAGACGGTCATGCTGTTGTTGAGGGCCGAGGGGCTGCACAGCTGCCCCCAGGTGATGTGGACCGTGTACCGGGAGACTGTCAGCCGGGCAGTCGGAGCCGATGACGGACTCGTGCTGTTCTGCGGCGTCTCAGTGGGGTTCGAGAAGGAGGGCGTGCCGCAACTGCGCACCGGCCGGGCGGACATGACGGAAACGGTGAGCTTCGTCGGAGTGTGACCGTTGGACGGCCGAGATCGACAGGACAGGTCCTAGCAGGGAAGCCGGACGCGCTCTTCACCGCGTCGGTCACCCCGGCGACCGGAGTGGAGTTGCCGCCGAGGCACACTGACAGCAGAGCCTTCACGTGCACCCGCCTGGTCTGAGAGGGGCGCCTGTGGCTCCGAGCCGACGGGCTGTATCTCTCTCCCTCCGCTGTGCACGGGAAGAACGCGTCAGACCAGGTCCTCGGCCTGGATCTGGCGGACCACCTGGAGCGCTTCACTGATGTGCCGGTCGATCCCGGTCATGGAGTTGAAGAGGTGCCTGACCGTCCCCTGACGGTCGATCACATAGGTGACCCGTCCGGGGATGAGGCCGAACGTGGTGGGCACCCCGTACGCCTTGCGCACCCGGGCTCCCTCGTCGCTGAGCAGCGTGAACGGCAGGCTGTGCCGGCCGGCGAAGGCTGCGTGCCGGTCCACGGAGTCGGAGCTGACGCCGATGACCTGGGCTCCCGCGTCGGTAAAGACCTCATGACTGTCGCGGAAGGCGCAGGCCTCTGCGGTGCAGCCGCGGGTGTCGTCCTTGGGGTAGAAGTAGAGCACCACCGCCCCCTCGCCGAGCCAGTCGTAGAGCCGGACCGGTTCGCCGGACTGCGAGGGGAGGGTGAAGTCGGGGGCCTTGTCGCCGACCTTGATGCCTTGTGCCATTTCTGTCTCCCGCTCTCCGTGTGCCATCTGGTCATCGTCGAGACAGACCTGTCTGTCTCGATCCCGAGAGTAGACAGACCTGTCTGGTAGCGTCAATGGGGTGACCGCACAACCGTGGGAAAGCCGCCAGCCGGCCCGTGCGCGCGTCCTGGAGACCGCGACCCGCCTCTTCTACACGGAGGGCATCCACTCGGTGGGCATCGACCGGATCATCGCGGAAGCAGGGGTCGCCAAGGCGACCTTCTACCGTCACTTCCCGAGCAAGGACGATCTCGTCCGGGCTTATGTGGTCGAGCAGAGCTCCTGGCAACGCGCGGCGGTCGCCGGTATGCCGACCGCCTCGCCACGGGCGAAGCTCGAAGCCATCTTCACCCTCATGTGCGACTTCGGCGCGGGCCCCGACTACCGGGGCTGCGCGTTCGTCAATGCCGCGGCCGAGTACCCCGATCCCGCCCATCCCGTACGTCAGGCCATCGCCGACCACCGCCGCTGGCTCCGTGATCTCTACCGAGAACTGCTGACCGGAGAGGGCCATCCGGACGCGGAGCGAACCGCCGACATGCTCATGCTGCTGAGGGACGGACTCTCCGTCGGCCTGGATCTGGACGATCCCGTACGGGTCAGGGCTGCCGTCGAGGAGACCCTCGCTGCGGTACTCGGCCGGGGCAGTGCGATGTCGGAACAGGGCACGACAGCCGGGCGGAGATGATCGTCTGTGCCACGCGCAGTCCTCCGGCCGTGTGGGTGGGCGTCAACCTGCCTCGGGCGGCTGTGGCCTGCGCCGGGACCGTCGGAAGCGGCCGGGGACGACACCGAAGGCGCGCTTGAAGGCGTTGCCGAGGGCGAATTCGGAGGTGTACCCGACTCGTCGGGCCACTGCTCCGAGGGAGTCGTCGCCGGCGTGCGCGGAACCCTTTTCGCCGGTCACCACGCCTTCAGCCTCGGCTGGTTCAACCCCTTCGGGTTCGACTCGGTGAGTGTGCTCGCCGCCGGCCTGGTCGTGTCGGTCTACATCTTCTGGGGCTGGGACAGCGTGTTCGCGGTCACGGAAGAGACCCGCGACCCGCGGGACGCCGCGCGGGCCGGATACTCCTCGCTGTTGCTGATGCTCGGGATGTTCCTGCTCGCCGCGGTCAGCTTCGGACGGATGTTCAGCGTTCCCGAGATGACCGCACACGCCTCGCAACTGCTGCCCTACCTCGGCAGTCGGCTCGCCTCCGAACCGCTGGCCGCGCTGCCGCTGCTCGCGCTGCTGTGCTCGTCGGTGGCCTCACTCCAGGCAGGCGTCCTCCCGGTCGCCCGCAACACCCTCGCCATGGGCCGTGACCAGACGCTGGGCCGGATCTGGACCCGGCTGCACCCGAGGTACGCCACTCCGGCCATCGGCACACTGCTGGTGACCGGCATCGCGGCCACCATCGCGAGCCTGGCCATCGGCATCGGCACCCTGAACCAGGTGGTGGCCGCCGCCGCCACCTCGATCGGCACCCTGGTCTCGCTCTACTACGCCCTCTGTGGGCTGGCCTGTGCGGTCCGCTTCGCCGACCGGCTGCGGGCGGGGGTGTTCCCGGCACTCCGGGATGTCGTGATCCCGGCGCTGTCCGCGGTGGTACTGCTCACCCTCGGCGGCTACCTGACCTACCACAACTGGACCACCAGCCCGTCGTTCGCACTCGACGCCACCAACGGCCGGTTCCTGGCCTCGGTGCCGCTGGCGATCCTCGTGGCGGGCCTGTGCTTCTCGGTTTGGGCGAAATGGGGCCGCCGCGCCGCCTTCTTCCGCGGTGCCATCGGCGAAACCCCTGCCCGCCTCGACCCGGCCGAGGGGCCGACGGCCGCGCCCGCCCAGGCAGGCTGATCCCCCCTCCGCACCCGCGCCCGTACCCCCTCCACGTCAGGAGCACGATGACCATCTCCGCCGACCTCGTCTTCGTCAACGGAACCGTCCGCACCATGGACCCGGCCCTCCCGCGCACGGACACGGTCGCCGTACGCAACGGCCGCATCGTCGGCCTCGGGCGCGCCGACACCGACGAACTCACAGGCGCCCGCACCGAGATGGTCGACCTGAACGGCGGCACCCTGATCCCGGGATTCCAGGACGCCCACATCCACGCCGTGCACGGGGGCCTCGAACTGGCCAAGTGCGACCTGACCGGGTCGACCGACGCGGCGGAGTATCTACGGCGCATCGATGCCTACGCCGAGGCACACCCCTCCGCGGAGTGGATCACCGGCGGCGGCTGGTCCCTTGAGGCATTCCCCGGCGGACTGCCCACCGCCGCTCTGCTGGACAAGGTCGTGCCCGATCGGCCGGTCTTCCTCCCCAACCGTGACCACCACGGCGCCTGGGTCAACTCCCGCGCCCTGGCACTGGCCGGGATCACCGCGGCCACCCCCGACCCGCACGACGGACGGATCGAACGCGCGGCAGACGGCTCACCGACCGGGATGCTCCAGGAGGGCGCCGCCGACCTCGTCGGCCGGTTCGTACCGGCGCCCACCGACGGCGAACTCCTCGACGCCCTCCTCCGCTCGCAGCGCATGCTGCATTCCCTGGGCATCACGGCATGGCAGGACGCTCTGGTCGGCTCCGGCCTCGGCGGCTTCGACGTCCTCGGCACCTACCGCGAGGCCGCGTCGGCCGGCCTGCTCACCGCACGGGTGCGCGGTGCGCTGTGGTGGGACCGCGGGCGTGGCGCCGAGCAGATCGACGAGTTGGCCGATCGCCGTGAGCACGGCAGCGCGGGCCGTTTCACGGCGGGCACCGTCAAGATCATGCAGGACGGGGTCGTGGAGAACCGGACAGCCGGCCTCCTCGCCCCCTACGCGCACCACTGCGGAGAAGAGACGGCCGGACTGAGCTTCGTCGACCCCGTCGCCCTGCGCGCCCATGTCACCGCGCTGGACCGGCTCGGCTTCCAGGTGCACTTCCACGCGCTGGGCGACCGCGCCGTACGCGAGGCGCTGGACGCCGTCGAGGCAGCGCGGGCCGCCAACGGCCCTTCCGGCAACCGGCACCACCTGGCCCATCTGCAGATCGTCCACCCCGACGACATTCCACGGTTCAGGGCACTGGACGCCGTCGCGAACATCCAGCCCCTGTGGGCCGCGCACGAACCCCAGATGGACGAGTTCACCATTCCGGTCATCGGCCCCGAGCGCGCCCGCCGGCAGTATCCCTTCGCCGCGCTCCGCGCGGCGGGCGCGAGGCTGGCCGCCGGCAGCGACTGGCCGGTGACCAGCCCCGATCCGATCAGCGGCATCCACGTGGCAGTCAACCGGATCCTGCCCCACTCGAAAGCCGAGCCGTTCCTGCCCGAACAACGGATCGCCTTCGACACCGCCCTGGCCGCCTACACGACGGGATCCGCCTGGGTGAACCACCTCGACGACACCGGTTCCATCGTCGTCGGAAGCCTCGCCGACCTGGTCGTCCTGGACCGCGACCCCTGCGCCGGGCCCCCTGAGGAGATCGCCTCGACGAAGGTCACCGCCACGTACGTGGAGGGCTCGGCGGTCTACACCGCACCCTGACGTCCGAGACGAGAGCCCATAGCCCACCTGCGCCCCTAATAAACGTTCATGCGAACGTTTGTGGACGGTAGCCTGGCAGGTGAGGGGGCCCGACGGGCCCGTCCAGCGGGAGGGCGAGAGTGCCACGAGGCAGATTCGCGGCGGAACAGGCCGACGGCAGGCCTGTCAGGCGTGCCGCGTCCGGGACCGACGACCGACGGGACCAGATCCTGCGCGCCGCCGCCGACGTCATCTGCGAACGAGGCTTCGCCGACACCCGCATCGCGCAGATCGCCGACCGGGCCGTTGTCAGCGGCGCCACCATCATCTACCACTTCCGCACACTCGACCGCCTGCTGGTGGAGGCTCTCAAGCACGCGGAAGAACAGTTCTACGCCTCAGCCGAGCAGGTTGTAGCCGACGGCGCCACCCCCGAGGAACGCCTGCAGCGCCTGGTCGAGTGGGTCTTCTCCGCGGAACACGACAACCGCCGGCTCTGGGCTCTGTGGCTCGACACCTGGTCGCAGGCCACGCGCCATGAAGAGGTCGCGGCAACCCGTGCGGCACAGGACCAACGGTGGCGGACCATGATCGCCGACATCGTCCGTGAGCTTCCGCTCGAACCGGCAGACGTCGAGCGCTTCTCCGTGGGCTTCGGCGCCTTCATCGACGGGCTCACCATCCAAGTCGCCCTCGACGACCCCAGCATGACACCAGCCTTCGCGTGCGAACTGGCCCTTTCCTACGCCAAGGCCGCACTCGGACGCTGAGTCACGCGCGGTGCTCCCGCTCCAGTCAGAACGCGCCCGTACATCCGAGGCAGGGATCGATCTTCCCGGCGCGGACGAGGTCGTTGTAGGCGACGGCCTGGCGTCGTTGGTGCCGTGCGAGCCCTGCAGACGCTTCTGCCTCGTCCAGTGGTAGCGCAGGTCAACGACGGCGTCGTATCCGGTGGTTCCCGCGCAGATGACGACCATGCCGCCCGGCCGGCAGACGAGGACGCTGGTGGGGATGGTGGCCGCACCCGGGTGTTCGAAGACAATCGCGGGATCCTTTCGCTCACCGACGATGTCCCAGAGCCGCTTGCCGAAACGCCGTGCCTCGGTGGTCCACTCCTTCTGACCCACCGAGTCGTCGACGAGGGGCGGGATGTCCCAGTGGGTGAATTCGCTGCGATCGATCCAGCCGACGGCGCCGTGGCGTTCGCTGCTCCTTGATGTCGGTCATCCTGAGTCCTCGTCGGGGGAAGCGTCGGCCGTGAGCACGATCAGTGCGTCGACCGCTCGGGCCGCGCCGTCCGGAGCGCAGACGACGGGGTTGATGTCGATCTCGCCGATGCGTGGCGCGCCGCGCGCCAGGGCGTCCACGGCCAGCAGCGCTTCGGCCAACGGTGACTGCCACGTCTCGAGCCCGGCCCGGCTGATCATGATTCGCACCAGGTCGGGGGTGAGGGGGCCGACGAAGGTGAGCGGTGTGGTGCTCTCGACGTGGGTGCCGCCACGGCCCAGGGCGTAGACCGGTCCCCAGACCGGATCGCGCACCATGCCGCAGAACACCTCGACGCCTGGGGCGACCTGTTCGGCCACGAGCACGCGGCCGGCCAGTCGCGTCGCGGCGTCGGACACCGCTTCGGGGCCGTTCAGGTTGAGCATGACGCCACCGGTGCGGGCCTTGTGGGCGGGTCCGTCCGTCTTGACGACCACCGGGAACCCGAGCGTCCTCGCCGCCTCGACGGCGTCGTCGGGCGACTCGGCGAGGATGCGCCGGGCGAAGGCGACGCCGGTCCGTTCCAGCAGCGCCGAGGAGTCGAACTCGGAGAGCGGACCCGCGGGCAGGCCGGCCAGTTGGCCGGCGATGTCGGCCGTGCGCAGGGGCGGCACCGCTTGCGGCAGGACCGCTTCCGCGGACCAGGTGGCGGCTCGGGCGATGGCCGTCAGGCCTGATCCGATGCCCTTGAGCAGGCAGACATCATGCTCGGCGGCATAGTGGGCGAGTGCTTCGGGAGGGTCGGTGTGATGCACCGTCGTCACCGCGGTGAAGGTGTTCGTACGACGGCCCGCGTCGGCCAGGGCGCGCACGACCGCGCCGCACCACGTCTGTTCGCTCTCGCCACGGTGGCGCGAGAGGTCGACCTGCGCGATCAGGAGGTCGTACGCACCTGCGTCGGCCAGCGCTTGGATCGCGGCCGAGAACGCGGCCACGGGTTCGGCGATGGCCCACGGGTCGAGCGGGTTGTGCTTCGGCAGCAGTGGATGGTCGGCGCGCAGTCGCCGCTGGATCGGCTCCGGGAGAGCGGGAAAGGTCAGCCCGTTGCGCTCGGCGTGGTCACCCAGCAGGGCGGCTTCGGCTCCGGACTCGGTGACCGCGCCGATCCTGCTTCCGGTGGGCCGGCGTGCGGTCGAGAACACGCCGAGGAGTTCGATCATCTCCGGCAGGTCGTCCACCTGGAGGACACCGTGGGAGCGCAGCACGGCGGAGAAGGCGGCGTGCGAGCCGACGATCGCGCCGGTGTGCGCGAGGGCGGCGCGGCGAGCCTGTTCGCTGCGCCCGATCTTCAGGCACACCACGGGTTTGCCCGCCTCGGCCGCGACGCGCAGGGCCTGGCGGAAGGCGTGGGGCCGCCGCACCGTCTCCAGGAACAGCCCGATCACCCTGGTCGCCGGATCGGCCGCGAAGTGGGCGACCCAGTCTGCGGCGTCACGGTTGAGTTCCGCGCCGCAGGAGACGACGCCGCTGAAGCCGTAGCGCGGGCCGAGCGCGAGGAACGCGTCGGCTATGGAGCCCGACTGGCTCACGATCGCGACCGGGCCCGGCAGGAAGGACGCGGGGATCGTCCCGAGCCAGGCCGAGGGCGCATCCGGGCTGGCGGAGCCCATGCAGTTGGGGCCGAGGACCGCGGCTGAGAAGTCCTCGGCGATCCGGTGCAACTCCCGCACGGCGGCCGGGCCGTCGGCTCCGGATTCGACACCGAGGCCGGGGACCACGAACGACCGCACGCCGAGCGCGAGAGCGTCCCGCATACTCGCCGCGATGGTCGCCGGGCCCACGGCGAGCACCGCGAGGTCGGGTGGTGCCGGCAACGCCGACAGCGACGGGACACACGGCAGTCCGGCCACTGCGGAGTTGCTCGGATGGATCCCTACGGCCTCGGTCGAGCCCCGCCGGATGTTGGCGACGAGTTGGAGGTTGCGCCGTGACGCGCCGACCAGCGCGACCGACCGCGGCGCGAGGATGGCGCGCAGGCCGCTGGTACGCAGCGCGTCGTGTGGGGTGTCGGTCGGGGGCTGGGTGCCGGGCGGCGTGGCGGGTCGGGCGGCGGACTGCGCACTGCTCACGGTTCTCCCGTCCGTTCTTCGTCGGGAAGTCGGTGACCCAAGGGACTCAGCGGGTCGGGCGAGACCGGCTGGGATTCGGCAGCGTCCTGAAGAGGCGCACCGAATCGCGCTGCGGAGCGCTCAGCGCGACACCGCCGCCACGAAGGTGCGGAAGTTCCGCGCGAACAGATCGATGTCTGCCTGGTCGTGCTGCGCCGACAGCAGCCACTGCTCGACCTTGCCCCACGGCGGCAGGAACGCCCCTCCGTTGTGCTGGACCAGCCAGTGCGCGTGGCTGTAGCGGTCGTCGACGCCGAGGAAGTCACGGAAGTCACGGACCCGCTCCGCCTTGAAGGTGACGCACCCCTTGGCACCGACACTGACGACGTTCCACCGCACGCCCGCGTCCGCGATCGTCTGCTCCATCTGCTGCTGCAGGGAGGAGGCGAGACGGTCGAGGCGGCTGTACGTCTCGTCGGTCAGCACCTCGGCGAGGGTGGCGCGGGCGGCGGCCATGGCCAGGGGGTTGCCGTTGAAGGTGCCGACCTGCTCGTAACGGCCGTCGACGATCGCGCCCATGACCTCGGCGGTGCCGCCGATCGCGGCGACCGAGATGCCGCCGCCCAGCGCCTTGGCCAGGCACACGATGTCCGGTACGACGCCGTAGCGGGCCGTCGCGCCACCGGGTCCGGTGGTGAATCCGGTCTTGACCTCGTCGAAGGTCAGCAGCGCGCCGTGCCGGTGGAGCAGGGTGCGCAGATCGTCCAGGTAGCCGGGGTCGGGAGGGATGATGCCCGCGTTCATCATGACCGGCTCGAGGATCATGCCGGCGATCCGGCCGCGGTGCTCGACGAGTGCCCGCTCGATCGCGGACAGGTCGTTGAAGGGGACGATCACGGCCAGGTCGGTGATCGCCCGCGGGATGCCGCCGTTGGCGCTCACGCGGTTCGGGTGCTCACGGCTGCCGATCTGTTCGGCGGCGGGCATCACGGAGACCTGTACGGAGTCGTGGTGGCCGTGGTAGCCGCCCTCAAGCTTCAGGTACATGTCCCGGCCGGTCACGGCGCGCATCAGATGGATCGCGTCCATGGTGGACTCGGTGCCGGAGTTGCCGAAGCGCCACAGCGGGAGGCCGAAGCGGCGCGACAGTTCCCGGCCGACCCAGATGGCGTCCTCGGTCGGCTGGGCGAAGTGGGTGCCTCGGCGGACCCGGTCGGAGACCGCCGCGACGATGGCCGGGTGTGCGTGGCCGGCGATCGACGCGCCGTAGCCGCCGTGCATGTCCACGTACTCGTTGCCGTCGACGTCGTACACCTTCGACCCGGCGCCGTGGCTCATCCAGACTCCTTGGGGCTTGGCGATCTGCCAGCTCGACGTCGCGCCTCCGGCGAGGTACCGGCTCGCTTCCTCGACCAGCTCCGCGCTGCGCGGCTGGCGCTTGAGAAAGATTTCCTGCTGCTCGGCGATCACCTCATCGACGGTGTCGACGCAGGGTGAGTCCTGGGCTTGGGACATGGCTGAACCTGACCTTCCGCCTGCATCTAATAAACGTTCATTTGAAAGTGTGGAAGTGAGTGGACGCGCATGTCAAGGGTCTTACGGCCCCGCACGGCACCCCGACCTATCTGGGTGCGAACAAGTCGCGTTCGTACTCGGCGGGCGGGACGCGTTCGTCCGCCACCACATCAACGTGCTGGGCCGGTACTCGCTCCAGCTCCCCGACCGGCCCGGCGGATGCGGTCCCTCCGTGCCCCAGGACGCTGTCGGGCGAGAGGTGAGACGCGGCAGGCGCGTGCGGCCGCGCCCGCCGCTCGCACCGTCGTGGGAACTCTGGGCGTTGGCCGCCTTGTGGGCGGTGATCGTTCCCCCGGCCTGGTTCATCGATGCGCGGCCGGTCCGCCGGAATCCGATCGGCTCCCGGCGGACCGGCCGGCGCAGCGCCGGCTTCGCTGCCCTCAGCCGGGCTGCTCGGCCGTTAGCCTTCCTCCCAGTTCGCGCGCCCGGCGCACGAACACCTCATGGAGATCCTGCGCCGCCTGCGGCACGGACTCGGCCTTGCGTCGCTGCAGCATCAGCAGCACCCGGGTCATGTCCCCGGCGATCGGCCGGTAGGTGATCGTGCCCAGCCTCTCCAGCGGATCCCCGATGACGCTGAAGTCCGGCAGGACCGTCACCCCGAGGCCCTCGGCGACCATCAGCTTGCCCATCTCGGCGCCGTCGGTGGAGTAGGAGAAGCTTGGGCTTCGGCCCTCCAGGAGCCGGTGGACATAGCGGTGCATCACATAGCCGGAGCGCATGGCGATCAGCGGCTGGGTGAGCAGGTCGTCCGCCGACACCGCGGGCAGGGACGCGAGCGGACTGTCGGGGCGCAGGCACACCACCGGCCGGCCGTGCAGCAACTGCGTGGATTCGAAGCCGGCGGGCATGTCGTCGCCGTCCAGGTGGTTGACGAGGCCCAGATCGAAACCACCCTCCGACAGCGCCCGGTTGATGTCGGTCTGCTGGGCGGCGACCACCTCGACCTGGGTGGCCGGATGCGCGGCGCGGAAGTCCCGCACCACCGGAACCAGGAGGGGAACGGTCGCGGCGTTCACCGTGCCCACCCGCATCATGCGGCTGGTGCGATGCCGCTCGCCGGCCGCGCTCCGCAACCGGTCCACCGCCTCCAGCACGTTGATGATGTGCGGCAGCAACTCCCGGCCCTCTGCGCTCATCGTCGCCCCGGTCCGTTTGCGCTCCAGGAGATCGACTCCGAGTTCCCGTTCCAGATTCCTGACGGTTTCGCTCAGCGCGGGCTGCGAAAGGCGCATTTCCTCCGCGGCCCGGCGCAGGGAGCCGAGTCTGGTCACGGCCGCGATGTACTCCAGCTGTTCTGTCCGCACGAGGACAGCATTTTCGTCCGGCTGCGGTCGTGCAAGGGTTTCCCTGTGACACCCTCGTGAAATTCAATGGTCCGCGATACGAGACCGGTCGGGTTTGCCTTGACTGCCCGGAGCATCCCCTGTCACGATCGGTGACATGAAGATGCGACTGGACCTCACGCGGCGACGCCACGTCGACCTCGCGCGCGTCTCCAGCGCCTCTTGTTGCGTCGCGGCCTGACTCCCCGGACCTGCCGCGCTCTTCCGCCACGCCGCACCTGTCACGGACAGGTTGTGTGACGTGTTTCCCGCGATTTTCTTCATCGCCTGAATTCCGCTGAATTCCGCACACTTTCACACCTTCGGGATTCGGCGCGCCCGAAATCTCTTTCCGCAACAGGAGTTCCGCATGCCCACGCCCGTGAAATTCGCCTATTGGGTCCCCAATGTGAGTGGGGGGCTGGTCACGAGCAAGATAGAGCAGCGCACCGACTGGGGATACGAATACAACCGCGAACTCGCCGTCCTCGCCGAGAACAACGGCTTCGAGTACGCCCTCAGCCAGGTCCGCTACATGGCCAGCTACGGCGCCGAATACCAGCACGAGTCGACCAGTTTCAGCCTGGCCCTGCTGCTGGCCACGCAGCGCCTGAAAGTCATCGCCGCTGTCCACCCCGGTCTGTGGCACCCCGGCGTGCTGGCCAAACTCGGCGCCACCGCCGACCACTTGTCGAACGGCCGCTTCGCGGTCAACGTCGTCTCCGGCTGGTTCAAGGGCGAGTTCACCGCCCTGGGAGAGCCCTGGCTGGAACACGACGAACGCTACCGTCGCTCCGAGGAATTCATCCGCGCGCTGCGGCAGATCTGGACCGAGGACCACACCGAACTCGCCGGTGACTTCTACCGGTTGCGCGACTTTTCACTCAAGCCCAAGCCCCTCAACACTCCCAGCCGCCCGCACCCGGAGATCTTCCAGGGCGGCAACTCCACGGCCGCCCGGCAGATGGCCGGCCGGGTCTCCGACTGGTACTTCTCCAACGGCAAGGACTTCGACGGAGTCGTGGAGCAGATCAACGACGTCACGACGTCTGCGGCCCAAGCCGGCCGCACGGCGCCCAAGTTCGGCCTCAACGGTTTCCTCATTGCCCGCGACACCGAGGCCGAGGCCCGACAGACGCTCCGGGAGATCGTCGCCAAAGCGGACTCGGAGGCCGTCGAGGGGTTCGGCGCCGCCGTCAAACAGGCCGGACAGTCCACCGCCGACGGCAAGGGCATGTGGCAGGACTCCACCTTCGAGGACCTCGTCCAGTACAACGACGGCTTCCGCACCGGCCTCATCGGCACCCCGGAACAGATCGCCGAACGCATCGTCGCCTACAAGAAGCTCGGCGTCGACCTCTTCCTCCTGGGCTTCCTGCACTACCACGAGGAGGTCGAGTACTTCGGCAGGCGCGTGCTGCCCCTGGTCCGCGAGCTGGAGGCCCAGCTGCCGGCAACGGACGCCGAGCCCGAGTCCGTTACCGCGCACGCCTGACTCTTCGTCCCCTGCGTTCCTCATCGCGAAAAGAGGCTGACACCCATGAGCACCGCAGCGCCCACCGACTGGCACCGCAGCACCGCCCCGCAGACCGCCCAGGACTGGATCGCGCGCGCCGCCGAGGTCGCGGCCGTCCTTGCCACCGACGCCGCCGAACGCGACCGTGCCGGTGCCACCCCCTACGCCGAGGTCCAGCGCCTGAAGGACGCGGGCCTGGTGACCCTGCTCGGCCCCACCGAGCAGGGCGGCGCTGGCCAGGACTGGACCACCGCCTACCGCGTCGTCCGCGAGGTCGCCAAGGGCGACGGCTCCATCGGACAGCTCCTCGGCTACCACTACCTGTGGTTCTGGGCCGCCCGCCTGGTCGGCACCCGCGACCAGTGGCAGCGGATCGAGGCGGAGGCCACCCGCGAACGCTGGTTCTTCGGCGGGGCCGTCAACCCCCGCGACAAGGACGTCATCGTCACCGAGGACGGCGACGACCTCGTCTTCACCGGCCGCAAGACCTTTTCCACCGGCAGCAAGGTCTCCGACGTCACCGTTCTCGAAGGCGTCCTGGACGGCACCGAACTGCACGTCTTCGCCGTCGTGCCCTCCAACAGCGAGGGACTGGCCTTCCACGACGACTGGGACAACATCGGCCAGCGGCTCACCGAGAGCGGCGGCGCCACCATCGACGGCGTCCGTACCCCGTGGTCGTCCGCGCTCGGCTACGTCGACAAGAAGTTCCAGCCACGGACGTACAACACCCTCAACGTCCCCACCATCCAGCTGGTCTTCGTCAACTTCTACCTGGGCATCGCCGGCGGTGCCCTGGAGACGGCGGCCGCCTACACCCGTACCAAGTCCCGCTCCTGGCTGCACGGAGGCTACGAGCGTGCGGTCGACGAGCCCTACGTCATCGACATCTACGGCGACCTCACCGCGAAGCTCTGGGCGGCCGAGGCGCTCGCCGATGCCGTCGCCGCGGAGGGACAGAAGCTGCACGACGACCCGGACTCGGTCACCGCGCAGACCCGCGGCGACTTCGAGGTCCGGGTGGCCGCCATCAAGGCCCGCGCCACCGACGTCTCCCTGGAGATCGGCAACCGCATCTTCGAGGTGACCGGCGCCCGCTCCACCAGCAGCGCCGAGGGCCTGGACCGCTTCTGGCGCAACGTCCGCACCCACACCCTGCACGACCCGGTCGCCTACAAGCGGCGCGAGGTCGGGCGCTGGGTTCTCGAGGGCGAGCTGCCCGAACCCACCTGGTACTCCTGACCCGCTCCGACCGGGGGCGCCCGGCACGACGTCGCCGGGCGCCCCCGGTCGG
>NZ_WVUG01000122.1 GCF_017614965.1 Streptomyces griseorubiginosus
CCACCCTCCTGCACCGCCGCGACGGCATACTCCCCACCGTCGCCGCCGCCCTCTCCGTCCGCGGCGCCACCCTCACCGGCACCGCCGCCCGCGGCGACCAGCCGCCACCCCTGCACCCCCTCGTGCAGGACTTCCTCGACACCCTCACCAGCGCCCAGCGCGACCGCTTCACGGGCCGCTGCGCCGAGACCATCCTCATCTCCCGCCACATAGCCGCCGCGGACGCCGCCCGCAGCAAGCGTGCCGCCCGCAAGCCCATGACCAACGGCGAAGCCCGCAAAGCCCTCAAGCAGGCCAAACTCACCACCCGCCGCATCCGCGAGGACGGCGACCCCCTGCACGGCAGCTTCGCGGCACCCTGCCGAGCCTGCACCGCGCTCAGCGCCCACTTCGGCGTCCGCGTCGTCGACCCGGCAGCGGCAGGCGACTGAATCCCCCGACCAACCTGTACGACCAATCCGTACGACAGCACGGCCCCCAGGGCCGGTCAGTGACGCCGGCGAACTCGACGATCGAAGGGCAGATGCACCCCGACCGCACCTCCAGCACGCGCTTCCCCGTACCCGTCGACGCCGCCCTGCGCGCCGCCGGCTGGCAACCCGGACGCTGGGACATAAAGCAGGCCGAGATCTGGGCCGACGCCCTGCGCGAGCACACCTCGCCCGCCGGCCACCGGCACGCCGTCTTCCCCGCCGCCGTCGAGGCCTGGGCCGAGTTCGGCGGCCTGCACATCACCCCCACCGGACCCGGCCGCCAGATCGCCCCCACCGCGATCCACCTCGACCCCCTGCACGGCCTCCACATGGCCCGCACCCTCGCCGACCTCGGCCGCGCCCTCGACCGCGAGGTCAGCCCCCTCGGCGCCGAGACCGACTCCGCCGCCCTCCTCGCCATCGACACCGAGGGCCGCGTGTACGCCCTCGACCACACCGGCGACTGGTACCTCGGTCCCGACATCGACCAGGCCCTCGCCGCCCTCGTCGCGGGCATCGAACCCGTACGGCTCACCGCGGGCTGACCGGCGCGGGGCCTACGCCGCCGGAATCACCGCCGACACCCGGAAACCCCCCGCGTCCGTCGGCCCCGACACGAACACACCGCCCAGCCCGGTGACCCGCTCCTTCATCCCCACCAGCCCGTTCCCCCCGGACGGCAGCCGCGCCGACGACGCGGACGCGAGCTCCGGCGGCGGCTCGTTCTCCACCTGCATCGCGATCTCCGACACCCGGTGCGCCACCCGCACATACGTCTTCGCACCCGCCGCGTGCTTGTGGACGTTCGTCAACGCCTCCTGCACCACGCGGTACGCCGTCTGCTCGATCTCCGCCGCGTACGAGCGCACGTCCCCCTCGACCGACAGAGCCACCACCATCCCGGCCGCCGCCGACTGCCCGACCAACTCCTCCAGCTCCGACAGCCACGGCCCGTCACCCTCGTCGACGACCCTCGACGCGGCCACCGCGGCAGCCATTCCGACAGCGGCCAGCGGAACCGGCTGCTGCGCCCGCCGCGAACCCTCCCCGCTCCTGAGCACCCCGAGCATCTCCCGCAACTCGGTCAGCGCCTGCCGCCCCATGTCCCCCACCAGCGCGGCGTTCTTCACCGCCTTCTCAGGATCCTTGCGGGCCACGGCCTGAAGGGCCGCCGCGTGCACCACCATCAGACTCACCCGGTGTGCGACCACGTCGTGCATCTCCCGCGCGATCCGTGTCCGCTCCTCGCCGCGCGCCCACTCCGCACGCTCCTCGGCCCGCTCCGCCAGCAGCTGCAACTCCCGCTCCAGGCTGTCCGCCCGCTCCCGCAGACTCTCCATCAGCCGGCGCCGGGCACCGACATACAGCCCCAGCAGCAGCGGCGGCGCGGTCATCCCGATCGCCGTCGTGATCGACGCGAACGGAACGAACCAGTCACCCAGGTCCAGACCGCCGTGCGCCATGTCCTGCCGCACCCGCACGAACATCACGATCAGCATGCCCACCAGCGACATGCCGGCCAGTGAGGCGATGATGCGGCGCGGCAACTCGGACGCGGCGAGCGTGTACAGGCCGACGACGCCCATCAGATAGCCCATCTGGGCGGGCGTGATGGCGATCGAGACGAGGACGACGGCTATCGGCCACTGCCGGCGCACGAGCAAGGCGGAACCGGCCAACACGCCGAACACGATCCCCGCGGCCAGCGGGATCCCCGCGTCCCGCGCGAACCGGATCCCTTCGAAAGCGCACTCCACCGCGGACGCGACAGCCAGCCCGACATCCAACGCGGCACTGAGCCACCTGGTCCACCACCACGGCCCTCCCCGGACCGTGGCCTGGTCTTCCCCCGTCGTGGTCATGCCTCCAGCCTACGGTCGTTCGTGGCCGGTTTTCCGTCGAGTTTCCATGACTGGCCTACACCACACTCCGTGACCGATCAGCCACCAATGCCCCCACTTTCCCTCGAACTGCTGAATCGCACACCACTCGCCCCCGGAAGCTCTGATTCCGCCCGCACCTTGTGCCCATGGCACATGCACAAGGCAAGTACACCGACTTCGAGACCCTGCGGCAGCAGGCGCTCACCCTGCGGCGCGCGGGACTCAGCCGACGCCAGATCCGGGACCGACTGCGCGTCGACAACAACGACATCCTCAACCGCCTCCTGGAGGGCGAGCCCCCTCCGGAATGGACCAAGCGTCCGAACGCCAAGGACGACCTGCGGGCCCGAGCGCGGGAGCTGCGGCTGGAGGGGTGGACGTACGACCAGATCCAGGTGGAACTGGGGTGCTCCAAGAGTTCGATCTCATTGTGGGTGCGGGATCTACCGAGGCCGGAGCGCCGCGACCCCTCGGAGCAAGCAAAGCTGGCGGCTCGAAAGAGGTGGGAGCATGAGCTGGCAATCCGGGACGAGGAACGACAGAAGACCAAGGCGTCAGCAGCCGAACAATTGGGCAAGATGTCCGACCGTGACCTGTTCATTGCCGGTGTTGCCCTTTATTGGGCCGAAGGCAGCAAGGACAAGTCGTACGACCGCCGAGAGAACGTCCTCTTCGTCAACAGCGACCCTGGCGTGATCCAGCTCTACCTCGCCTGGCTCAGCTTGCTCGGCGTAGCGCCCGAACGCTTGGCGTACCGAGTGATGATCCACATGACTGCTGACGTAGAGGGCGCCAAGCACTACTGGGCAGACCTGGTTGGTGTCGACGTCTCCAGTTTCCAGAAAACGACGATCAAGAAACACAACCCCAAGACTGTTCGCAAGAACGTCGGCCCCGACTACCGGGGGTGCCTGGTGATCCGGGTGTCCCAGGCTGCCGAGCTCTATCGCAAGATCGAGGGCTGGTGGAGGGGAATGGTGGCTCAGGCTCCAGCACGACTCGGGTAAGGTCTGACGCAGCCATCCGCCATGGGGTAACTGGTAGCCCGCGGGCCTTTGAAGCCCTGTAGTGCTGGTTCGAATCCAGCTGGCGGAGCTGCTCGGTTCGGGTCCTGACCGCCCGGTCAGGACCCGCTCTCATGTCCCCCATGAAACGCCCCGGTATCCTGCGGATGTCCCCACCATTCCAGAAGCCGAAGGGCAACCCCGTGAGCGCCATTCGCCCGGCAGCCGTCGTCGTTCTCGCAGCGGGTGAGGGCACCCGTATGAAGTCGGCCACACCGAAGGTCCTGCACGAGATCTGTGGCCGCAGCCTGGTGGGCCATGTCCTCGCCGCCGCCCGCGAGTTGGACCCCGAGAACCTGGTCGTCGTGGTCGGGCACGCGAGGGAGCGGGTCGCGGCCCACCTCGCCGAGACCGATCCGGCCGCCCGCACCGCCGTGCAGGAGGAGCAGAACGGCACCGGGCACGCCGTACGGATCGCCCTGGAGGGGCTCGGCGGGTCGGTCGAGGGGACCGTCGTCGTCGTGTGCGGTGACACCCCGCTGCTGACCGGCGAGACGCTGACGCGGCTGGCCGCCACCCATGCCTCCGACGGCAACGCCGTCACCGTGCTGACCGCCGAGGTCCCGGACGCCACCGGGTACGGGCGGATCATCCGGGACGAGGCCACCGGCGCCGTCACCGGGATCGTCGAGCACAAGGACGCCACGGACGTCCAGCGCGCCATCCGGGAGATCAACTCCGGGGTGTTCGCCTTCGACGGGCAGCTTCTCGCCGAGGCGCTGAAGAAGGTGCGGACGGACAACAGCCAGGGTGAGGAGTACCTGACGGACGTGCTCGGGATCCTGCGTGAGGCGGGACACCGGGTCGGGGCCTCGGTGGCCGGCGACCACCGGGAGATCGCCGGGATCAACAACCGGGTGCAGCTGAGCGAGGCGCGGCGGATCCTCAACGACCGTCTGCTGACGCGGGCGATGCTGGACGGGGTCACGGTGATCGATCCGGCGACGACCTGGGTGGACGTGACGGTGACGTTCGAGCGGGACGCCGTCGTGCATCCGGGTACGCAGCTGCACGGCTCCACGCACATCGGGGAGGGCGCGGAGGTCGGGCCGAACTGCCGGCTGACGGACACGAGGGTCGGCGCCGGTGCCCGGGTCGACAACGCGGTGGCCGACAGCGCGGAGGTGGGGCCGGAGGCGAAGGTGGGTCCGTACGCCTATCTGCGTCCGGGCACGCGTCTCGGTGCGAAGGGCAAGATCGGTACTTACGTGGAGACGAAGAACTCCTCGATCGGCGAGGGGACGAAGATCCCGCATCTGTCGTACGTGGGTGACGCGACGATCGGTGAGTACACGAACATCGGTGCCGCCAGCGTGTTCGTCAACTACGACGGACAGGAGAAGCACCACACCACGGTGGGGTCGCACTGCCGTACCGGCTCCGACAATATGTTTGTGGCTCCTGTCACGGTCGGGGACGGTGCGTACACCGCTGCCGGGTCAGTGATCACCAAGGACGTTCCGCCCGGTTCGCTGGCCGTGGCCCGTGGTCAGCAGCGGAATATCGAGGGTTGGGTGGCGCGCAAGCGTCCGGGGAGCGCGGCGGCGAGGGCGGCGGAGGCGGCCGCTCGCCGGGAGGAAGGCGAAGGCTGACCGGAAACGGTCGGGTCAGACACGGCGTACCGTGATAAGTGCACATCCGCACCCCACCTGCTGAGACACCTCTGAGGAGACAGTGCTGTGACCGGGATCAAGACGACCGGCGAGAAGAAGATGATGTTCTTCTCCGGCCGCGCCCACCCCGAGCTTGCCGAGGAGGTCGCCCAGCAGCTGGGTGTCGGGGTCGTCCCGACGAAGGCCTTCGACTTCGCCAATGGCGAGATCTACGTCCGTTACCAGGAGTCGGCACGCGGTGCGGACTGCTTCCTGATCCAGAGCCACACGGCTCCGATCAACAAGTGGATCATGGAGCAGTTGATCATGATCGACGCGTTGAAGCGGGCTTCGGCGCGGTCGATCACGGTGATCGTGCCGTTCTACGGCTATGCGCGTCAGGACAAGAAGCACCGTGGCCGTGAGCCGATCTCGGCACGGCTGGTCGCGGATCTGATGAAGACGGCGGGTGCGGACCGGATTCTGACGGTCGATCTGCACACGGACCAGATCCAGGGCTTCTTCGACGGTCCGGTGGATCATCTCTTCGCGCTTCCGCTGCTGGCGGACTACGTGGGCACGAAGGTCGACAAGGACAAGCTGACGGTGGTGTCCCCGGACGCGGGCCGGGTGCGGGTGGCGGACCGTTGGTGCGACCGGCTGGGCGCGCCGCTGGCGATCGTGCACAAGCGCCGGGACAAGGACGTGGCGAACCAGGTCACCGTGCACGAGGTGGTCGGTGAGGTGGAGGGCCGCGTGTGTGTGCTGGTGGACGACATGATCGACACCGGTGGGACGATCTGTGCCGCGGCGGACGCGCTGTTCGCACACGGCGCGGAGGACGTCATCGTGACGGCGACGCACGGGGTGCTGTCGGGTCCGGCGGCGGACCGGCTGAAGAACTCCAAGGTGAGTGAGTTCGTGTTCACGAACACGCTGCCGACGCCGAGCGAGCTGGAGCTGGACAAGATCACGGTGTTGTCGATCGCGCCGACGATCGCGAGCGCGGTGCGTGAGGTGTTCGAGGACGGTTCGGTGACGAGCCTGTTCGACGAGCAGTAAGCCCGCCTCACGAGCTTCCCTCGGGAGTGATCGATTTTTCCGCGGCCTCCCTCGCCGAGTAGACTGCCCCAGTTGCTCGGCGAGGGAGGCCGTTCCCGTTTCTGTTCGGGGTTCGGCTGTCCGTTATCGACGCGCTCTTCGTAGCAGGCCGTTCGTGGCCGGGTGACCCCGTCCGTTTCTACCTCTACGAGGAGTGATCATGTCCGAGGTGAAGCTCGCCGCCCAGACGCGCACCGAGTTCGGCAAGGGTGCCGCCCGTCGTATCCGTCGTGACAACAAGGTTCCCGGTGTGCTGTACGGCCACGGCGTGGACCCGCTGCACCTGACGCTTCCGGGCCACGACCTGCTGCTGGCGCTGCGTACGCCGAACGTCCTGATCTCGCTGGACATCGAGGGCCGGACCGAGCTGGCGATCCCGAAGGCCGTGCAGCGCGACGCGATCAAGGGCTTCCTGGAGCACGTCGACCTGCTGCTGGTCAAGCGCGGCGAGAAGGTCACGGTCGAGGTCCCGGTCCACACCGAGGGCGAGCTGGCCCCCGGCGCCTACCTGCTGGAGCACGTGCTGAACGCGCTGCCGGTCGAGGCCGAGGCCACCCACATCCCCGAGTCCGTCAGCGTCTCGATCGAGGGCCTGGAGGCCGGTGCCTCCGTCCTCGCCAAGGACATCGCGCTGCCGAACGGCACCACGCTGGCCGTCGAGGAGGACGCGGTCGTGCTGCAGGTGCTGGCCGCGCAGGCGGAGGAGTCGGCGGGCGAGGAGTCCGAGGGCGACGAGGCCGTCGCCGAGGCCTGAGCCTGACGCTCACTTTTCTGTCAGCCGCTGTTCCCTCGGGGGGCAGCGGCTGGCGTGTATCGAGGAGACATGGACGTGACGACCGACGCCAATGGCCCCTGGCTGATCGTGGGCCTCGGGAACCCCGGGCCGGAGTACGCCATGAACCGGCACAACGTGGGGTTCATGGTGGCCGATCTGCTGGCCGAGCGGATCGGGGGGAGGTTCAAGCGGGCCGGGAAGGCTCAGGCGCAGGTCGTGGAGGGGCGGATCGGTCCGGTGGGTCCGGCGAACCGGCGGGTGATCCTCGCCAAGCCGATGTCGTACATGAACCTCTCGGGTGGGCCGGTGAACGCCCTGAAGGACTTCTACAAGGTGCCGGTCGCCAACATCGTGGCGGTGCACGACGAACTGGACATCGACTACGGGACCCTGCGGATCAAGTTGGGCGGCGGGGACAACGGGCACAACGGGCTGAAGTCGATGACGAAGGCGTTCGGTGCGGACTACCACCGGGTGCGGTTCGGGATCGGCCGGCCGCCGGGGCGGATGCAGGTCGCGGACTTCGTGCTGAAGGACTTCTCCTCGGCGGAGCGCAAGGAGCTGGACTACTTCGTGGACCGTGCGGCGGACGCGGTGGAGTGTCTGGTGGTGGAGGGGCTGGAGCGGGCCCAGAGTTCGTACAACTCCTGAGCATGGAGTCGTACAACTCCTGATATGTCCCCCGGCGAGTTGACTGATCGTCGGGGCATGGCCAATGATCCCCGCCATGCCCGCAGCCACCGCCACCCGTCAGGCCTCCGTCACCGCCCTGCGGTTCGGGCGGCTGGCGGCGATGGGCACGATCGCCGTGCTGATCCTGATCGCCGGGGTGTGGGCGTCGTGGCGGACCGCCCCGTACGTGATGCTGACCAAGGGGCGGGAGCACGGCACGGTCGCGGTGACGACGTGCGGTGAGGACACCTGCACCGGTTCGTACACGCCGGCCGCGCAAGGGGCGCCGGCCCGGCGGCACGTGGTCATCGACAGGTCGGTCGCGGTGAAGAAGGGCCACCGCTACGCGGTCGTCGTGCTGCCGGGGAGCGACGAGGTGGTGCGCTCGGGGCCGGGCGGGGTTCTGTACGCGTGGGTCCCGCTGGGCGGGGCGCTGTTGCTGGCGTCGGTGGTCGTGGCCGGCGGGCTGCGGCGGACGCGGGCGGCGTGGCTGCTGGCGGTGTCCGGGATCGCTCTGCTGACGGCCGCGTTCATGACGGTTTGACGTCCTTCGCCGCCCTCCCGTCTGTGGAGGATCTGAGTGTTGCCTGTTCGTGATTGACCTTGGGTCAGTCGCGGCTGGATGCTGAGCCGCCCCCTCCACATCTTCCCGCCCGTAACTCGAAGATGGACTTGCCCCATGCGTACCCTCACCCGCGCCGGCGCGCTCAGTGCCGTCGCAGCGGCCGCGCTGTTCGCCGCCCCGGTCGCCGCCCACGCCACCCCTGTTGCCGCGGGCCCCGGCGACAACGGCACCGTGAAGATCCACGACGCCAGGACCGGAGAGGAGCTCAAGCGCAACGAGCCGCACGTCTGCACCTTCTACCTGGACGCGTTCGGCTTCGACGGCGTCCAGAAGGTCGACTGGCACATCGAGGCCTGGGCCCCGACCGCGGCCTCCAAGGGCACGACGGTGAAGACCGGCGACATCACGCTGGACGCCCAGGGTCACGGCCGTACGGAGGACCTGTCGCTGCCCGACGGGCACTACAAGCTGTTCTGGAACTTCGACGGCGAGAAGGGTGCCGCGAAGCACAAGGTGTTCTGGACGGACTGCGAGGACGAGGGCGCGGGCGGCTCGACCCCCACCTCGACCTCGACCCCGGCCCCGTCGTCATCGGCGTCCGCGTCCGCGTCGCCGTCGGACGGCGCTTCCGCCGCGCCGAGCCCGTCCTCCTCCGAGGCCGGGTCCGTCTCCGCTTCCTCCTCGCCGTCCGCGCAGGGCGGCAGTGACTCGGGCGACCTCGCCGAGACCGGCAACGGCGTCCCGGTCGGTCTGCTCTCCGGTGCCGCCGCGGCGCTGGTGGCGGGCGGCGGTTACCTGGTGGTCCGGCGGCGCCGGGCCTGACGTACCCACCGCACGGACGGTGCCCCCGAGTGGACGACTCGGGGGCACCGTCGTGTCCGGGGGAGGGTCAGCCGGTGTTGCGCAGGCCGGCCGCCACGCCGTTGACCGTGAGGAGCAGGGCGCGGGAGAGCAGCGGGTCGGGGTCCTGGCCCGCGGCGGCAGCGTCGCGCTGGCGCTTGAGCAGGGTCACCTGGAGGTAGGAGATGGGGTCGAGGTAGGCGTCACGGATGGCGAAGGTCTGCTTCAGCACCGGGGTGGCGTCGAGGAGTTCGCTCTCGCCGGTGACGCGCAGGACCTCGCGGACGGTGAGTTCGTGCTCGGCCTTGATGGTGTCGAAGACGTGCTTGAGCTCGTCGGGGACGAGGGTGTCGACGTAGTGGGCGGCGATGCGCAGGTCGGTCTTGGCGAGGGTCATCTCGACGTTGGAGATGAAGTTGCGGAAGAAGTGCCACTGTTCGTGCATCTCGTCGAGCACGGTGTCGAGGCCGGTCTCGCGCAGCGCCTTCAGGCCGGACCCGACGCCGAACCAGCCGGGGACGATCTGCCGGGACTGGGTCCAGCCGAAGACCCAGGGGATGGCGCGCAGTCCGTCGAGGGAGACGCCGGAGCCGGGGCGGCGGGAGGGCCGTGAGCCGAGGTGCAGGTCGGCGAGCTGGTCCACCGGCGTCGACGCGAGGAAGTACGTCGGCAGGTCGGGGTCCTCGACGAGCGCGCGATAGGCGGCGTGGGCGGCGTCGGAGATGACGTCCATGGCGGCGTCCCAGCGGGCGAGGGCCTCGCCGGACTGGCGGGGTGCGGTGTGCAGGGCGGAGGCCTGCAGGGTGGCCGCGACCGTCAGTTCCAGGTTCTCCCTGGCCAGGGAGGGGATGAGGTACTTGTCGGAGATGACCTCGCCCTGCTCGGTCACCTTGATCTCGCCCTCGAGGGTGCCCCAGGGCTGGGCGAGGATCGCGTCGTGCGAGGGGCCGCCGCCGCGGCCGACGGTGCCGCCGCGGCCGTGGAAGAGCCGGAGCCGTACGCCGTAGCGGTGGGCGACGTCGCGCAGCCGGCGCTGGGCTCGGTGGATCTCCCACTGGGAGGTGGTGATGCCGCCGAACTTGGAGGAGTCGGAGTAGCCGAGCATGACCTCCTGGACGTCGCCCCTGAGCGCGACGAGGCGCCGGTAGGACGGGTCGGCGAGCATGTCCTCCAGGATGGTGTCGGCGGCCTTGAGTTCGTCGGTGGTCTCCAGCAGCGGCACGATGCCGATCTTCGCCCAGCCTGCGTGCAGGTCGATCAGGCCGGCCTCGCGGGCGAGGACGGCGGCGGCGAAGACGTCGTCGGCGCCCTGGCACATGGAGATGATGTACGACTCGATGACCTCGGGTCCGAAGACGGCGAGGGCCCGCTTGACGGTCTCGAACACGCCGAGGGTCTTGGCGCCGGCCTCGTCGACGGGTGCCGGGGTGGGCGCGAGGGGGCGGCGGGAGCGCAGTTCCTTGGCGAGCAGCTTGGCGCGGTACTCGCGGGGCATGTCGGCGTAGCGCCAGGACTCCTCGCCGAGCCGGTCGAAGAGCTGGCCGAGCGCGTGGTGGTGGGCGTCGGCGTGCTCGCGTACGTCCATGGTGGCCAGCTGCAGGCCGAACGCGGCGAGCGTGCGGATCGTGCGGTCCATGCGGCCGTCGGCGAAGAGGCCGCCGCGGTGTTCGCGCAGCGAGGTCTGGATGAGGGTGAGGTCGGCGAGCAGCTGGGAGGTGCCGAGGTAGTCGCGGCCCTCCTCGTGCGGGGTGCCCTTGGCGAGGCGCTGCTTGGTGTTCTCCAGCTTCTGCCGGATGCAGGTGGCCTTGAGGCGGTAGGGCTCCTCGGCGTTGAGGCGCTTGTAGCGGGGGCTGATCTCGGGGAGGCGGTCGAGGTCGGCCTGGAGGGACTGCAGCAGTTCGTCGGTGGCGCCGGTGTAGCGGATGGAGTTGGAGAGGAAGCCTCTGAGTTCGTCGATCATCTCCAGGGCGTCGTTGATGCCGTGCTCGTGCTGGAGGATGAGGACGTCCCAGGTGACCTGGGGGGTGACGTTGGGGTTGCCGTCGCGGTCGCCGCCGATCCAGGTGCCGAAGGTCAGCGGGCGGGTGTCGTCGGGGATCTTGACGCCGACGCGCTCCAGTTCGGCGCTGAGGTCCTCCAGGACGTCGCCGACGGCGCCGGCGTGCAGTTCGTCGAGGTAGTAGATGGCGTTGCGGGCCTCGTCGGCGGGCTCGGGGCGGACGACGCGCAGTTCGTCGGTCTGCCAGACGAGGTCGATGTTCTCGGCCAGCCGGGTGTCGTAGCGGCGGCGGTCCGACTCGATGACCGGGGTCTCCAGGAGCGCGGCGATGCGCCGGAGCTTGTTGAGGACCGAGCGGCGCGCGGCCTCGGTCGGGTGGGCGGTGAAGACCGGGCGGACGTTGAGGTTGGCGACGGTCTGGCGCAGGTGCTCGGGGTCGGCGTCCTTGAGCCGGTCGGCGGTGCGGGCGAGCAGTCCGCCCTCGGCGGCGCGCCGGGCGCGCAGTTCGCGGCCGCGGTGCACCTGTTCGGTGACGTTGGCCAGGTGGAAGTAGGTGGAGAAGGCGCGCACGAGCTTGGCGGCGGTCTCCAGTTCGGTGCCGCGCAGCAGCTCGGCGGCGGCCTCTCCGTCCTCGCGGGTGAGGCGGCGTACCTTCTCGACGAGCTCCAGCAGCTCGGGGCCCTCCTGGCGGACGAGGGTCTCGCCCAGGAGGTCGCCCAGCCGGCGGATGTCGGCACGCAGTTCGCTGCTGGTCGTCGGGTTGAGGTCGTCGGCACTGCTCACAGGTGCGGCTCCTTGCAGTGTTGAAGCTCGTCCGGGAGGGAACCCGGCGGCAGGGGTCCGCGCGGCGGGCGCCGCATACGGCCCATGCATCCGGGAAAGGAATCAGAGCGGACCGCGCTGTCCGACCGACTCCAAGGATAGGTGTCCATGCGGACGCGCAGACTGTCGGGCTCTTGCCGCCGGGCAGCGCACTGCCATACTTACGATGCCGTAGGTTACGGAACCGTAGGGACCGTTGTAACGGTACCCGGGCACGGTTGCGGTAGCCGTCCGGTATCTGTCTCAACCCTCGAACCCCACAGGGGACGCCCATGACCACAAGTTCCGATGTGATCGACGACGCCCCGAAGGCGAACGACACCCCACTCGCCTCGGCCACCCTGGGTGGCGAGAAGAAGCACTCGATCGAGCAGATCGCCCTGCTGCTCTTCATCATCGTCCCGTTCCTGGCGCTCGTAGCCGCGGTCCCGCTGGCCTGGGGGTGGGGCGTGAGCTGGCTCGACCTCGGGCTGATGGTCTTCTTCTACTACCTGGGCTGCCACGGCATCACGATCGGCTTCCACCGCTACTTCACCCATGGCTCGTTCAAGGCCAGGCGGCCGCTGCGGATCGCGCTGGCGATCGCCGGCTCGATGGCCGTCGAGGGCCCGATCGTGCGGTGGGTGGCGGACCACCGCAAGCATCACAAGTTCTCGGACGCGGAGGGCGACCCGCACTCTCCGTGGCGTTTCGGCGAGACGCTCCCGGCCCTGATGAAGGGGCTGTGGTGGGCGCACATCGGGTGGATGTTCGACGAGGAGCAGACACCGCAGGACAAGTACGCGCCCGATCTGATCAAGGACCCGGCGATCCGCACGATCTCCCGGCAGTTCATCTACTGGACGATCCTGTCGCTGGCCCTGCCCGCCGTGATCGGCGGTCTGGTCACGATGTCGTGGTGGGGCGCGTTCACCGGGTTCTTCTGGGGGTCACTCGTCCGGGTGGCCCTGCTGCACCACGTGACCTGGTCGATCAACTCGATCTGCCACGCGGTCGGCAAGCGGCCCTTCAAGTCGCGGGACCGCTCGGGCAACGTGTGGTGGCTGGCCGTGCTCTCCTGCGGTGAGTCCTGGCACAACCTGCACCACGCCGACCCGACCTCGGCGCGGCACGGGGTGGAGCGCTGGCAGGTGGACTCCTCGGCCCGGATCATCCGCTGGTTCGAGGCGTTCGGCTGGGCGTACGACGTGCGCTGGCCGTCACGCTCGCGTATCGATTCGCGCCGCAAGACCGGGGAAGAGGGCTCCGAGCGCCGGAAGGAGACCGCCGAGGCGGCATGATTGACGCCGTGGCGACCGACTCCAGCAGCACCGAGAGCAACGACAAACCCCGGCGCGCGCGGCGCACCCGGATGACCGGCGCCGAGCGCCGTCAGCAGCTGCTGGAGATCGGCCGCACCCTCTTCGCCGCGAAGGGCTTCGAGGGCACCTCGGTGGAGGAGATCGCGGCGAAGGCCGGGGTGTCCAAGCCGGTGGTGTACGAGCACTTCGGCGGCAAGGAGGGCCTGTACGCGGTTGTGGTGGACCGCGAGATGCGGCGGCTGCTGGACATGGTGACCAGTTCGCTGACGGCCGGTCATCCGCGGGAGCTGTGCGAGCAGGCCGCCTTCGCGCTCCTCGACTACATCGAGGAGTACACGGACGGCTTCCGCATCCTGGTCCGTGACTCCCCCATCCCCCAGTCGACCGGCACCTTCGCGTCCCTGATCTCGGACATCGCCACGCAGGTCGAGGACATCCTGGGCCGGGAGTTCAAGAGCCGCGGCTTCGACCCCAAGCTCGCCCCCCTGTACGCGCAGGCCCTGGTCGGCATGGTCGCGCTGACCGGTCAGTGGTGGCTGGACGTACGCCGTCCGAAGAAGGCGGAGGTCGCGGCCCACCTGGTGAACCTGGCGTGGCACGGGCTGGACGGGCTGGAGCAGAAGCCGCGGCTCATAGGACACCGCAAGAGCTGAGCGCTCCCGTCGGGTGGGTGTCAGTGCGTGTCAGTGCTTGAAGGCGTCCTCAGTGCTTGAAGGCGTCCTTGGCCTTCTCCTTGGCCTGGCGGGCGTCGCCCTTGGACTGCTCCAGACGGCCCTCGGCCTCCATGCTCTCGTTGCCGACGGCCCGGCCGATCGTCTCCTTGGCCTTGCCCTTGGCCTGCTCGGTCTTGCCCTTGGCCTTCTGCTCGCCTGCCATTCAAATCACTCCCAGTGACGAGAGACTGCATTCCTCGCGACACCGGGTAACCCTCACGGGGTGGTGCAAACCCCTTCCAGCGGCTGAAGGAACTCCAGCCGGTTGCCCACCGGGTCCTCGGAGTAGAAGCGCCGGTGTCCCGGCAGCTCGCCGTCCCACACCACCCGCGCCCCGCCCGCCTCGAGCCGCGCGGCGTAGGCCTCGATGTCCGTGACCCGCAGCCCCGGATGCGCCTTCTTCGCCGGCCGGAAGTCCGCTTCGATCCCGAGGTGCAGCTGGACGGCCCCGGCCCGGAACCAGCATCCTCCCCGCGCCGCGAGCACCGGCGGCTTGGGGATCTCGGTCATGCCGAGGACGTCGACGTAGTAGGCGCGCAGCAGGTCCTCGCAGCCGGCCGGGGCGGCGAGCTGGACATGGTCGACGGCGGCGAGCATCGGTCAGGCCTCCTTGCGGGCCACGGCGAAGATGCGGCGGAAGGGGAACGGCGTGCCGTGGGGGGTCGCCGGATAGGCCTCGCGCAGGGCCGCCCGGTACTCGGCGAGGAACGCGTCCCGATCGGCCGGGTCGTCGGCGAGGGCGGTCAGCACCGGCCGCAGCCCGGTCCCCTTCACCCAGTCGAGGACGGGGTCCTCGCCGGTGAGCAGGTGGACGTACGTCGTCTCCCACACGTCGGCCTCGCAGCCCAGGGAGGTCAGCTTCTCCAGGTAGGTCCGCGGGGCGAGGACGGCGTCGTCGTGGCGGAGGACGTCGGCGAGGCGGTCCTTGAAGCGGGCGGAGTGGGCGATCTCGCGCATCAGCTGGTGGCTGGGGGCGGAGAAGTTGCCGGGGACCTGGAAGGCGAAGGTGCCGCCGGGCCTGAGCCCCGCGATCCAGTCACCGAACCGCTCGACGTGCCCGGGCACCCACTGCAGGGTGGCGTTGCTGACGATCAGGTCGTACGGCTGCGGGGGCGCCCAGGTGCGGACGTCGGCGTACGAGAAGTCCAGGCGCCCCCCGCCGGGCGTGGGCCCCTCGTGCTCGGTGAGGGCGCGGTCGAGCATGTCGGTCGAGTTGTCGTAGCCGGTGATGTGCGCGGTGGGCCAGCGGTCGGCGAGCAGGACGGTGACGTTGCCGGGTCCGCAGCCGAGGTCGGCGACGGCGGGCGTGGCGCTCGGCAGGTCGGGGACGCGGGCGAGGAGGTCGACGAAGGGGCGGGCGCGGTGGCCGGCGTGACGGAGGTACTGGGCCGGATCCCAGGCGGGAGTGGTCATGGCATCCACCTTCCCCGGCAGATTCTCTTGATGTCAAGAGACTTCACATCAAGAGACTTCACATCGACACAACCACTACACTGATCGTCATGGAGGACGAGGTCGATCGGCTGGTCGCGGCGTGGCGTCGGGAGCGCCCGGACCTCGACGTGGAACCGCTCGAGGTGCTCAGCCGGGTGAGCAGACTGGCCCGGCACCTGGACCGGGCCCGTCGGCTGGCCTTCGCCGAGCACGCCCTGGAGCCCTGGGAGTTCGACGTGCTCACCGCGCTCCGGCGCGCGGGCGCCCCCTATCAGCTCTCCCCCGGCCAGCTGCTCACCCAGACCCTGGTCACCTCGGGCACCATGACCAACCGCATCGACCGGCTCGCGAAGAAGGGCCTGGTGGAGCGGCTGCCCGACCCCAGCGACCGGCGCGGAGTGCTGGTGCGCCTCACGGACGAGGGCCGGGACCGCGCGGACCAGGCCCTCGCCGGACTGCTCGACCAGGAGCGGGCGATCCTCGCCGAGCTCTCCCGCGCCCAGCGCGGTGAACTCGCGGGACTGCTACGCCAGCTGACCGCCCCGTTCGACAACATCCCCGGCTAGGTCCACGGGTCCGACGCCGGCCCGACGGGCGAGGGCGACGGCGGCCAGGGTGCTGTGCACGCCGAGCTTGCCCAGGACGTTCTGCATATGGGTGCGGACGGTGTGCGGGGAGAGGAACAGCCGCTCGGCGACCGCCTTGCGGCCCAGGCCCGCGACCATGCAGCGCAGCACCTCGCGCTCCCTCGGGGTGAGGGACTCCACCAGCCGCTCGCTCTCGGTGCGGTGCTTGCGGGCGGCCGTCAGCTCCCTGAGGACACCGGTGAGCAGGGCGGGCGGCAGATGCGTCTCGTCGCGCAGGACGCCCCGGATGACGTTGAGCAGTCTGGACAGCGAACAGTCCTTGGCCACCCAGCCGGAGGCCCCGGCCTGCAGGGCGAGCGCGGCGCGCCGCGGATCGTCCTTCTCGGCGAGCACGACGATCCGTACGCCCGGCTGCGCGGTGCGCACCCCGGCGACCAGCGAGATGCCGTCGACCAGTCCGTCCTCGTCGTTGTCGTGGACGGGCACGGCGGGCCGCACGCCGGGCAGGTTGCCGCCCAGGTCGGAGTCGACGAGCAGGACGTCGAAGCGGCGGCCCTCGGCGGCCGCGCGCTCCAGGCTGCGCAGCGCGGCGGGACCGCTGCCGGCGGCGGAGACGTCCACGTCGGGCTCGGCCGCCAGGGCTGCGGCGAGCGATTCGGCGAAGATGCGATGGTCGTCGACGACCAGGACTCGGATGCGAACCACGAAACCCCCTTCCCCAAGCTCCTTGAAGAGCAGGGGACCCCTTTGTCGGGAGACGGTACGGGCGCGGGTACGACGCCCGAAGCGCGATGGGCCGCCGCGGCCGCCGCCGTGCGGAACTGCTACCCCCACTTCGGGCGTCGAACCCGACTGTCTCGCCCCCTGATCGGCACCGGCCCCCACCGGTGCTGTTCATCAGGGTACGGCCGGGGGCCGGGAGGGGAAGGTAATTTGCAGAACTGGCTGTCCGGCACGTTTATCGTGAGCCGCATGTTTCGTCTTGAGACAGAAGTCGACAAGGCCCGGCGCGATCTTCTCCGAATGCGGCTCCGAGACACCAACACGGCGGCCTCCCCCGTGCTGCGCGCCCTGCGCGGAACCCCAGGTGAACGCGAACTTCCGCTCCACGTCTGGGCGTTGGACGACGCGGGTGATCTGGCGGGCGGACTGGTCGGCCACACGTGGACGACGTGGCTGCACGTGACCTACCTGTGGGTGGACGGACGCCACCGCGGCACGGGTCTGGGTTCGCAACTGCTCGCGACGGCGGAGGCCCTGGCGCGGGACGAACGCGGGTGCGCGTCCGCCCGGCTGGAGACGTGGGACTTCCAGGCGCCGGACTTCTACCGCAAGCAGGGGTACGACGTGGTGTGCGTGATCCCCGACTATCCGCCGGGGATCACGGAGTACACCTTGACGAAGCGGCTCGGGTGACATGAGCAAGCCCGTCGGGCGATCGGCTCAGCTCAAGCGCCGGGCACCTGCCGACGGTACGGCCTCGAACACCCGGGGTGCCGTGTAACCGCCGGAGGCGAACGCCTCCTCGACCGCCTTGGTGATCGTGTCCACGTCGGCGGCCTCCGCCAGGACGATCGCCGAGCCGCCGAAGCCGCCGCCGGTCATCCGGGCGCCGAGCGCGCCCGCGGCCAGGGCGGTGTCGACGACCAGGTCCAGCTCCGGGCAGGAGATGCGGAAGTCGTCGCGCAGGGAGGCGTGCCCCGCGACCAGGACCGGGCCGATGGCGCGGGTCTCGCCCGAGCGCAGCAGGGCCACGGTCTGCTCCACCCGCCCGTCCTCCGTGACGACGTGCCGGACCAGGCGGACCGCCTCCTCGTCGTCACCGAGCCGCGCGAGGGCCTCGTCGAGATCGGCGTAGGGGATGTCGCGCAGGGCGTCGACGCCGAGCAGGGCCGCGCCCCGCTCGCAGCCGGCCCGGCGCTTGCCGTACTCGCCCTCGCTGTGGGCGTGCTTGACCTGGGTGTCGACCACCAGCAGACGCATGCCCTCGGCGGCCAGGTCGAAGGGGATCTGCTGCTGGGAGAGGTCCCGGGTGTCGAGGAAGAGGGCGTGGCCCTCCTCGCAGCACGCGGACGCCGTCTGGTCCATGATGCCGGTCGGCGCGCCGACGTAGACGTTCTCGGCGCGCTGGCACAGACGGGCCAGCTGCCAGCGCTGCAGACCCAGTTCGTACAGGTCGTTGAGGGCGAGCGCGATCACGACCTCCAGCGCCGCCGACGAGGACAGGCCGGCGCCCGAGGGCACCGTGGAGGCGAGGTGGACGTCGGCGCCGGTCACGGCGTGGCCGGCCTCGCGCAGGGCCCAGACCACGCCCGCCGGGTACGCCGTCCAGTTCCGGTCCGACCCGGGGGCCAGGTCGTCCAGGCGCAGCTGGACGACGCCGCCCTCGACGTCCTTGGAGTGCAGGCGCAGGACGCCGTCCGTGCGCCGGGAGACGGCCGCCGTCGCCACGTGCGGCAGCGCGAAGGGCATCACGAAGCCGTCGTTGTAGTCGGTGTGCTCACCGATGAGGTTGACGCGTCCCGGCGCCGACCAGACACCCTCCGGCTCGGCCCCGTACAGCGCGGCGAAGCCTTCCCGGACCTGCTGTGCACCCACTACTGCTCCCTTGCGATGTGCTGAGCGAACTCCCACGCGTCCGCGACGATGCCCGCGAGGTCCGCGCGGGACGGGTTCCAGCCGAGCTTCTCGCGGGCCGTGGCGGCCGAGGCCACGAGGACCGCCGGGTCGCCGCCCCGGCGCGGGGCCACGACCTCGGGGATCGGGTGCCCGGTGACCCGGCGGACGGTCTCGATCACCTCGCGGACCGAGAAGCCCTCGCCGTTGCCGAGGTTGCAGATCAGGTGCTCGCCGGGGGTGGCCGCCCCGAGGGCGAGCAGATGGGCCTCGGCCAGGTCCGCGACGTGGATGTAGTCGCGCACGCAGGTGCCGTCGGGCGTCGGGTAGTCGTCGCCGTAGACGGAGATGGCCTCGCGGCGGCCCTGGGCGACCTGGAGCACGAGCGGGATCAGGTGGGACTCGGGGTCGTGGCGCTCGCCGCAGGTGCCGTAGGCGCCGGCCACGTTGAAGTAGCGCAGGGAGACCGCGGCCAGGCCGTGGGCGTTCGCCTCGCCGGTGATCATGTGGTCGACGGCGAGCTTGGTGGCGCCGTAGGGGTTGGTCGGCTTGGTGGGCGCGGTCTCGACGATCGGGACCTGCTCGGGCTCGCCGTAGGTGGCCGCGGTGGAGGAGAAGACGAGCTTGCGCACGCCCGCGTCGCGCATCGCGCCGAGCAGCGCCATGGTGCCGCCGACGTTGTTGTCCCAGTACTTCTCGGGCTTCACGACCGACTCGCCGACCTGGGAGGAGGCGGCGAAGTGCAGGACCGCGGCGAAGGAGGAGTCCAGCCACTTCGCGGCGTCACGGATGTCGCCCTCGACGAACGCGGCCCCGGCGGGCACGCCCTCGCGGAAACCGGTCGTCAGGTTGTCGAGGACGACGACCTCGTGTCCGGCCTCCAGCAGGTGCTGGGCCACGACACTGCCGACGTAACCCGCGCCACCCGTCACCAGGTACTTCATCAACTCGCTACCTCTCGCAGTCGCTCGGCCGCGGCCTCCGGCCGGATGTCGTTGATGAACACGCTCATGCCGGACTCGGAACCCGCGAGGAACTTCAGCTTGCCGGAGGTTCGGCGGATGGTGAAAAGCTCGAGGTGGAGCGCGAAGTCGTCCCGGTTGACGCCCTCGAACTCCTCCAGCGCGCCGAACGGCGCCTGGTGCCAGGCCGCGATGTACGGCGTCGGCGGCTCTCCCTCACCGAAGATCCGGTCGAAGCGCCTCAAGAGTTCCAGATAGACCTGGGGGAACTCTGTGCGGGCCTCCTCGTCGAGACCGAGCAGGTCCGGCACCCGGCGCTTCGGGTAGAGGTGGACCTCGTAGGGCCAGTGCGCCGCGTACGGCACGAAGGCCACCCAGTGTTCACCCTCGAGGACGACGCGCTCGTCGGCGAGTTCACGCTCGAGAACATGATCGAAGAGGTTCTCCCCGCCGGTCGCCTCCTTGTGCTGGGCGAGTTGGCCCAGCATCAGGGCGGTGCGAGGGGTGGTGAAGGGGTACGCGTAGATCTGGCCGTGCGGATGTCCGAGTGTCACACCGATCTCCGCACCCCGGTTCTCGAAGCAGAACACCTGCTCCACGGAGGGGAGATGCGACAGCTCGGAGGTGCGGTCGGTCCACGCCTCCAGGACCAGGGCGGCCTGTTCCTCGGTGAGGTCCGCGAAGGAGGCGTTGTGGTCGGAGGTGAAGCAGACGACCTCACAGCGCCCGGAGTCGCCGGCCAGGGAGGGGAAACGGTTCTCGAAGACCACGACGTCGTACGAGGAGTCCGGGATCTCGCTCAGCCTGCCGTCCTTGGAGGGACACAGGGGGCACTCGTCGGCCGGGGGGTGGTAGGTGCGTCCCTGCCGGTGCGAGGCGATGGCGACGCTGTCGCCGAGCAGCGGGTCACGGCGGATCTCGGAGGTGGTGTGGGTCCGCTCCAGCGGTCGCTTGTCCACCGCGTCGCGGACGTTGTCGTCGCGCAGGTCGTAGTAGATCAACTCGCGACCGTCGGCCAGGCGGGTCGAGGTCTTCTTCACTGCGACTCCCTATTCGAGCCACTCAATCTTCAAACAGAACCAAACACATCGAAACACAACGCACCACCTGCGTCAACGTCACAATCAAACAAAGGACATCAGCAAAAGTGTTGAATCACCAGGTGCACATCCCCCCATACCTGGCAGCCGAGCTGCGCCTCCCCACGAACGGGCTCGACTACACGATCCTCGCCATCTACTTCGCCGTGGTCCTCGGCATCGGCTTCGCCGCCCGCAGATCGGTGAAGACCAGCCTGGACTTCTTCCTCTCCGGTCGTTCCCTGCCCGCCTGGATCACCGGCCTCGCCTTCATCTCCGCCAACCTCGCCGCCACCGAGATCCTCGGCATGGCGGCCAACAGCGCCCAGTACGGCGCGTACACCGTGCACTGGTACTGGATCGGCGCCATTCCCGCCATGGTCTTCCTCGGCCTGGTGATGATGCCTTTCTACTACGGCAGCAAGGTCCGCTCGGTTCCCGAGATGCTGCTGCTGCGCTTCGACAAGGGCGCACACCTGCTCAGTTCGATCCTGTTCGCCTTCGCCGCCATTCTGATCGCCGGTGTGAACCTGTACGCGCTCGCGATCGTCGTGGAGGCGCTGCTGGGCTGGCCGCAGTGGGTGGCGATCGTGGTCGCCGGTGCCTTCGTGCTGGCGTACATCACCCTCGGTGGTCTGTCCTCCGCCATCTACAACGAGGTGCTGCAGTTCTTCGTGATCCTCGCGGCCCTCATCCCGATCGTCGTGCTGGGCCTGAAGAAGGTCGGCGGCTGGGGCGGCCTGACCGACAAGCTGACCGCGACCCACGGCGCGAACTTCACCACCGCCTGGGGCGGCACCGGGATCGGCAGCTCCAACCCGCTGGGCGCCAACTGGCTGACCATCGTGCTCGGCCTCGGCTTCGTGCTGTCCTTCGGCTACTGGACCACCAACTTCGCCGAGGTGCAGCGCGCCCTGTCCGCCAAGAACCTCTCCGCCGGCCAGCGCACCCCGCTGATCGCCGCCTACCCGAAGATCTTCATCGTCTTCCTCGTGATGATCCCGGGCCTGGTCGCCGCCGCGCTGATCCCCGGCTTCGGCACCGCCAAGTCCGGCTACCAGTACAACGACGCCATCCCCTACCTGATGTCGCAGCTGCTGCCCAACGGCGTCCTCGGCATCGCGGTGACCGGTCTGCTGGCCGCCTTCATGGCCGGCATGGCGGCCAACGTGTCCTCCTTCAACACGGTGTTCACCAACGACATCTGGGGCCGGTACGTGGTCCGGGGCCGCGAGGACGAGTACTACGTCCGCTTCGGCCGCCTGATCACGGTGATCGGCGTCTGCGCCTCCGTCGGCACGGCGTTCCTGGCCTCGTCGTTCTCCAACATCATGAGCTATCTGCAGACGCTGTTCTCCTTCTTCAACGTGCCGATGTTCGTCGTCTTCATCGTGGGCATGTTCTGGAAGCGCGCGTCCACGAAGTCCGGCTTCTGGGGGCTGCTCGCGGGCACCGTGGCCGCGATGGTGAACTACTTCGTGATCTACAAGAAGGGCATCATCGACATCCCCTCCGACCAGGGCGCCAACTTCGTCTCCGCGATCGTCGGCTTCGTGGCCGGCGCGGTGGTGATGGTCGCCGTGTCCCTGTTCACCAAGCCCAAGCCCGCCGAGGAGCTCCAGGGCCTGGTCTACGGCACCACCTCCCCCGGCATGACCGAGCCGCCCGCCCCCGGCGACGAGGCCTGGTACCGCAGGCCGGCCCTGCTGGGCTGGGGTGCGATCGTCATCGCGGCCGCCTGCTACATCCCGTTCTCGTTCTGACCGCGGGAGGATTGAGAGACCATGTCCGAGTTTTCCAGCCCCTCCGACCGCCCCGAGCGCCACGGGTACACCGAGCAGGACGTCCTGCGCGAGGTCACCGAGCTGCAGCAGAAGTCGGCGACCGCCGCCCGCATCTTCGACCTGCGGCGCATCATCGGCGGCCTGTTCGTCGTCTACGGCGTCATCGTCACCATCGCCGGCATCGCCGACGACCAGTCCGCCATCGACAAGGCACAGGGCGTCAACATCAACCTGTGGACAGGGATCGGGATGCTGCTGCTGGGCATCTTCTTCCTGGCCTGGCTGAAGCTGCGCCCGACCCCGCCGACGGTCCCCGAGGTCACGCCCGAGGACCTGCCGGACAAGCCCGCCGCATGACGAGCACGGGGTCGGAGGCTACAGCGCCTCCGGCCCCGTCCCGCTCTCCGTCGGTGCCGCGTGCTGCGGCAGGGGTCCCGCCCGGTCCAGCAGGCCCGTGCGCGCGGCCAGGGCCGCCGCCTCCAGGCGGGAGCCGACGCCCAGTTTCATCAGGACCCGCTGGACATGGGTGCGCGCGGTGGACGGGGCGATGCCCATGCCGGCCGCGATCAGCCGGGTGTCCTCGCCGTCGGCGACCCGGACCAGGACCTCGACCTCCCTCGGGGTGAGCATCTGCAGCAGCCGCTGACCCTCGTCGTCGGGCTGCGCGGCGGGATTGAGCAGCTCGCTGAACGCGCCCTGGAGCAGCTGGGGCGCGACCGCCGCCTCACCGGCCCGGGCCTTCATGATGGCCCGCTCGACCCCCTCGATGCGCTCGTCGTGACGCACGTAGCCGGAGGCGCCCGCGGCGAAGGCCGCCGCGATGCCACGGGGGCTGGGCACCGGGCCCAGCACCAGGACCGCCACCTGCGGGCGCTCCCGCTTGATCCGCACCACCGGGTCGAAGATGCCCGGCTCGGCCGGTGTCGCCGTCCCCAGCAGACACACCTCCGGCGCACGGGTGATCACCAGCTCCGCCGCGCCGGCGGCGGGCGCCGCGGCGGCGAGCACCCGGTGCCCCCGCAGCTTCAGCGCCGAGGCCAGCGCCTCGGCGAGCAGTCGGTGGTCGTCGACCACCATGAGCCGCACTCCCATCGAGCAACCCCCCAGTCCCCCCAATGGATCTCCATGGATGCCCCACTATGGATGCCCACTGGTCCGCACGGCCAGGAGCCCCCTCCCGGCTCCCCCGCTCTTCATGCCCCCGGAAGCTACACGCTTGTTCGACGTTGCGCTCCCCCTACCGGTGAGAAGTGCCCCGGATAGACGGAATATCTTGCAGATCGTCGGGATCGCGGTGTTCAGCCTCCGGTACCGAACGCGAGCGCCAGATACCGGCTGCCACCCGTACCCGACGCCTTGTCCGCGAAGACACCGGACATGTACAGGTGGCCCTGGGAGTACAGGATCTCCGAGTAGTCCGGCGACATGCTCGTCTCCGCGTCCCGCACGGCCTGAGTGGACGGGTTCTCCAGCAGCTTGGTCTCCTTGAACGTGCCCCCGTCGATGCTCACGACCTGACCGCCCTTGTCGTACGGCGGTCGCTTGTACGCGATCACGTTGCCGCCGTCCATGCGCAGCGGGGTGATGGTGTAGCCGTCGCCGGCGTCCGCGCGCTGGCCGGTCTGCTTGCCGGTGGTGAGGTCGAAGACGACGATCTCGTTGGTCCGGCTGTAGTCACCGCTGCCGTCGTGCTCCTCGGTGGGGATGTACAGCTTGCCGCCGCCGACCGCGAGACCCGTGCAGTACTCGATCTTCGAGATGCCGTCGCAGCGGGCCGCGTACTGCTTGCCCGGTGCGGAGATCCTCGTGATGAGCTTGCCGGTCCTGTCGTCGATGGAGAAGAAGTCCGAGATGCCGCTGCCGTCGCCCGCGCTGTCGCCGACGTCGGCCGCGACGACCAGGGGGTTCGTCGACACGATCGCCGCGTACTCGATGCCCTGGCTCATCTTGTACTCGGAGATCACCTTCCCGCTCTTCGGATCGATGGTCTGGATGTGCAGCTGCCGCTGGCCGTAGGAGCCGCACTTGCGGACCGCGACCAGCTTCTCGCCGCCGCCGTACCCGGCGTCGTAGCAGGTGTCGGTGGCCTTCGGGGTCCACAGGGACTTGCCGCTGCCGATGTCGAAGGCGGCGCCGCCGCTGGTGCCGCCCGCGGCGACCGTCGTCCCGCTGACCGTGACGTTGTCGAAGTTGATCGGCTGGTCACCGGCGTCGACCGTCTTCGTCCACAGCTTCCTGCCCGCGTCGAGGTCGATCGCCGCGACCTGGCTGCAGCCCGCCGTGCTGTTCTTGGGCGGCATCCTGGGCTGGAAGACGACGGCGGCCCTGTCGTCGTCCGTCGTGAACCTGCTCGTCGTGCAGACCGGGCCGGGCAGCTTGACCGTCCACAGCTTGGTGCCCTTGTCACGGTCGTAGCCGTTGATCTCGGCGACGCCGCTCTTGACGTACGCCTTGTCGGTCAGCCACGAGCCGGAGACGACGGTGGTGTCGTCGACCTTGGGCATCGGGATCTGGTACAGCACGTGCGAGGTGGTGTTCGCGGGCACCTTCTCGTCGCCGTTGGTGGAGGTGCCGCCGGTGCCCCTCTTGCCGTCGCTGCCGCCGCTACCGCCGCCGGTGGAGTTCGCGGTGTCGTCCTTCTTGCCGTCGCCCTTGCCGGAATGGGCGTACCAGATGCCACCGGTGACGATCAGCGCGATGGCGACGACCGCGGAGACGATGATGGCCACCTGCGCGTTGATCTTCCGCCCACCGCCCGGCTGCCCGGACTGCGCCTGCAGGGGCACCGTCTGCTGCGGATAGCCGTAACCGGGCTGCTGGGCATAGGGGTTGGGCTGCTGACCGTACGGCGGGGCGGGCTGGGCG
>NZ_WVUG01000123.1 GCF_017614965.1 Streptomyces griseorubiginosus
GCCGTGGCCGGAGGGGCCGGGCGCGGTGCCGTAGCCGCCGATGGAGACGACGGCGCCGGCCGGTGCGATCGCCACGCGCGCGCTCCAGGGGCCGGACGGCTCGCGCAGATGGTCGACGTACACCTTGATCGTCAACGTCTGGCCCGGTGCGAGGGTTCCCGAGGACCGGCTCAGGTAGAGCCAGGCGGCGCTCGTGCTCGCGGACCAGCGCACGGGCGCGGAACCGGTCGCGGTGAGGGTGACGAGGGTGGTGTCGCCGTCGTTGGCCGCCGACACGTCGAGGTGGCCCGTGTCCTTGCGGCCGGCGCCGGCGACGCTGACGACCTCCACGGAGACATCGGGCTTGGCGTCCTTGCGGAACCGGCTGTCGGGTCTGGTGCTGGCGTTCCCGGCGTTCTCGTAGCCGGAGCCCGCCGCCTCCCCGTCGAGGGTGCCGGGGCCGTGCGCCTCGCTGGCGGTGGCGGAGCGGCCGTCGGCGCCCTCGGTGTCGGGCGCGCCCCGGTAGGCGGCCCACAGGGCGATCACCGGGGCGGCGACGACGGTGGCGACGACGGTCGTGGTGACGGCACGCGCGCGCAGCCGGTCACGGCGGGCGGCGCGGTCCTTGGGGTCCATGGGGAAGCCACGCCGGTCGAAGCGCGGTACGGCGGCGCCACGCGCGCGTGCGTGGTGCGCGAGCGCCATGTGCAGCTCCGCGCGCGGGGCCTGCAGGACGGGCAGCTCGGCCGGGGTGACCGTCGCGCCGGGCCAGCGGCCGGGGATCGCCCGCTCGGCGCCGCGACGGCAGCGCGGGCAGTCGTCGACGTGCCGGACGAGTTCCTTGCGCAGGGCGGAACTGAGCACGAGCTGCTGGTCGCCGGTGAGCCGGGCGACGCCGGGGCAGCCGCCGCTCTCCACGACGGCGAGGGCGGCGCGGGTGCGCTCCACCTCGCAGGCCGCGGCAGCCAGCAGCTCGCGGGCGGCCGCGGGGTCCATGCCGATGACGGCGGCGACCTCATGGGCGGCGAGTTGGTGGCGCACCGCGAGCTCCAGCGCCTCGCGCTGCTCCGGGGTGGTGCCGGCGGCCTCCGGCCAGGCGAGCAGGGCGAGTTCACGCCGGCGCTCCTCCTGGACCTCCTCGGCGACCGGCGGTTGCTGCGGCTCGGCGGCCGACCGGCCCGCCGCGTGCGTGCCCTGACGTTTCTGCTTGGCCTCGGCCAGCTTGCGCAGACACGCCCAGCGGGCCAGCGCGTACAGCCACGCCCGGCGGTCGGCGGCCGACTGCGGTCCGCGGCGCTTCTCGGCGAGCGCGAGGACGTCGCCGACGGCCTCGGTCGCGGTGTCGTGGTCGCACAGCACGGACAGGCAGTAGGTGAACAGCCCGTCCAGATACGGCTCGTAGCGCACGGGCGGCCGCTGCGCCAACGTGCGCGCCGCGGCACGGTCACGCGCCTCCCGGCGCGCCCGGTGTGCGCCGGTGGTGCGGGTCGAGGTCTCCGGAGTGCTGCTCATCATCCGTGGACCGTAGGGGGCGGAGAGCAGGGCCTTCTGCCCCCTTGAACACATTTACTCCGTACGGGTGAAACGATCCCTCAATCGGGGACAGGAACGGTTCGTTCCGCGGCCGGCTCGGGCTGCGGCCGACCGGTTCGGCCCGGCGCGGGGGCTCGTCGGCGCCGTTCGCGGCACCGGGCGGACCCTCGTTGTCAGTGGCGGCGGTTACGGTTCTCGACATGGCTGCCCGTACCAAGACCACCAAGGACCGCCCGTCCTACCGCTGCACCGAGTGCGGCTGGCAGACGGCCAAGTGGCTCGGTCGCTGCCCCGAGTGCCAGGCGTGGGGGACGATCGAGGAGTACGGCGCGCCCGCGGTCCGTACGACGACACCGGGGCGTGTCACCACCTCCGCGGTGCCCATCGGCCAGGTCGACGGCCGCCAGGCCACGGCCCGCTCCACCGGCGTGCCGGAGCTGGACCGGGTGCTCGGGGGCGGTCTGGTGCCCGGCGCGGTGGTGCTGCTCGCGGGCGAACCGGGTGTGGGCAAGTCCACGCTCCTGCTGGACGTGGCGGCCAAGTCGGCGAGCGACGAGCACCGCACCCTCTACGTCACCGGTGAGGAGTCGGCGAGCCAGGTCCGGCTGCGCGCCGACCGCATCAAGGCCATCCACGACGATCTGTATCTCGCCGCCGAGACCGATCTCGCCGCCGTGCTCGGCCACTTGGACGCGGTGAAGCCCTCCCTGCTCATCCTCGACTCCGTGCAGACCGTCGCCTCCCCCGAGATCGACGGCGCCCCCGGTGGCATGGCGCAGGTGCGGGAGGTCGCGGGCGCGCTCATCCGCGCCTCCAAGGAGCGGGGCATGTCGACCCTCCTTGTGGGCCATGTCACCAAGGACGGCGCCATCGCGGGTCCCCGGCTCCTGGAACACCTCGTGGACGTCGTCCTGAATTTCGAGGGCGACCGGCACGCGCGCCTGCGCCTGGTGCGAGGCGTCAAGAACCGGTACGGCACCACGGACGAGGTCGGCTGCTTCGAGCTGCACGACGAGGGCATCACGGGCCTCGCCGACCCGAGCGGACTTTTCCTGACACGACGTGACGAACCGGTCCCGGGCACCTGTCTGACGGTCACCCTGGAGGGCCGCCGCCCCCTGGTCGCCGAGGTCCAGGCGCTCACCGTCGACTCGCAGATCCCCTCCCCCCGCCGCACCACCTCCGGCCTGGAGACCTCGCGTGTCTCGATGATGCTGGCCGTCCTGGAGCAGCGGGGCCGGATCAGCGCGCTCGGCAAGCGGGACATCTACTCCGCGACGGTCGGCGGTGTGAAGTTGTCCGAGCCCGCCGCCGACCTCGCGATCGCCCTCGCACTGGCCTCCGCCGCCAGTGACACCCCGCTGCCGAAAAATCTCGTCGCGATCGGCGAGGTGGGCCTCGCGGGCGAGGTCAGACGGGTCACGGGCGTCCAGCGCCGGCTCGCCGAAGCACACCGTCTGGGCTTCACGCACGCCCTGGTGCCGGGCGATCCCGGCAAGATCCCGACGGGCATGAAGGTCCTGGAAGTGGCGGACATAGGGGACGCCCTGAGGGTCCTTCCCCGCTCTCGTCGCCGAGAGGCCCCACGGGACGAGGAGGACCGCCGGTAGACTTTGCCCAGGTCTCGCCCGCCCGTACGAACAGAATGTGCGACACGGGGGCGCCCCAGAACCTGCGACCGGAGGAGTGCAGTGGCAGCCAACGACCGGGCGGCAGCTCCCGGAAAGTCCGGCGGGAGCTCCGGTGCCGATGGCCTGATGCGCGCCTCTCTGAGCGCCGTGGCACCCGGCACGGGCATGCGTGACGGCTTGGAGCGCGTGCTCCGCGGCAACACCGGCGGACTCATCGTGCTGGGCTTCGACAAGACCGTCGAAGCCATGTGCACGGGCGGTTTCGTGCTGGACGTGGAGTTCACGGCGACGCGTCTGCGCGAGCTGTGCAAGCTCGACGGCGGCATCGTGATCTCCTCCGACCTGTCGAAGATCCTCCGGGCGGGCGTGCAGTTCGTGCCGGACGCGACGATCCCGACGGAGGAGACCGGCACCCGGCACCGCACCGCGGACCGCATCTCCAAGCAGGTCGGCTTCCCCGTGGTCTCCGTCTCCCAGTCGATGCGGCTGATCGCGCTGTACGTCGACGGGCAGCGCCGCGTCCTGGAGGACTCGGCGGCGATCCTGTCCCGCGCCAACCAGGCGCTCGCGACCCTGGAGCGCTACAAGCTCCGGCTGGACGAGGTGGCGGGCACGCTCTCGGCGCTGGAGATCGAGGACCTGGTGACGGTCCGCGATGTCTCCGCCGTCGCCCAGCGTCTGGAGATGGTCCGCCGCATCGCCACCGAAATCGCCGAATACGTGGTCGAACTGGGCACCGACGGGCGTCTCCTCGCCCTCCAGCTGGACGAGTTGATCGCCGGCGTGGAGCCCGAGCGCGAGCTGGTCGTGCGCGACTACGTCCCCGAGCCCACCGCGAAGCGCTCCCGCACGGTCGACGAGGCGCTGTACGAGCTCGACGCCCTCAGCCACGCCGAGCTGCTCGAACTGCCCACCGTGGCGAGGGCGTTGGGCTACACCGGCTCCCCGGAGGCGTTGGACTCGGCGGTCTCCCCGCGCGGCTTCCGCCTGCTCGCCAAGGTCCCCCGCCTGCCCGGCGCCATCATCGACCGCCTGGTGGAACACTTCGGCGGCCTCCAGAAGCTCCTCGCGGCCAGCGTCGACGACCTCCAGACCGTGGACGGCGTGGGTGAGGCCCGGGCCCGCAGCGTCCGCGAGGGCCTGTCCCGCCTGGCGGAGAGCTCGATCCTGGAACGGTACGTGTAGCCTCCGGCCCCACCCGCATCGCCGTCCACTTACGGACGCCAGCGTGCTGCCCCAACCGTCCCCGCTCGTGCATCCGCTCGAATGCGGCTCCGGGAGACACCCGGCACGGCCGTGAAGACGGCTTCGAACACCGAGTTCAGCGGGACCGCCGTCCTCCCGGACCCCCTCCGCAGCGAGGCGTCGACGTCCCGAACGCCCTCAACGAGTACTGGCCGGCCGGAGATGGCCGACCGTTACGTTCTACGGCACCCCGGAGCCGGTCGCGCTCAACCGGCCCGCCTCGACGCGGCCGGGCCCGAGACCGCGGCCCGGCCTCAGTCGTCGTTCAGGACGAACGAGGTCTGCTGCTTGCCGAACCCGGCGGCCGTCAGCTCCACCAGGTACGTCCCCGCCCCGGCCGAACCCGCAGGCGGGGTCGCGCAGTTGGGGGCGCTCGGCTTGCGGTCCCACTTGACGGTGTACGTGATGCTGCTGCCGGCCGGTGCGCGGAAGAGCAGGCTGCCGGAGGTCCTGGGGCAGTCGGCGGAGGACCAGTAGTCGTCGCCGCTGTCCGACTGCGAGATCGTCAACACCGCGCTCTTCGGCCCGAGATCCACCTTGCAGTCCTGCCCGGAGACGTTCCTCGCGGTCAGCAGGAGTGTGGGCGTGTCACCCGGACCGTAGGTGTTGTGCAGGCTGCGCACGCTCAACCGGACCGCGCTCGCGGTGCAGTTGGGCAGCGTGGAGCCCGCCGGGATCGTGTCTCCCTGACCCACGCCGGCCCCGGTACCCGAGCCGCCGGCACCGCCGCCGGACCCCTCCGTACCACCGGAGCCACCGGCACCACCGGCACCACCGGCACCACCCGCCGACCCGGCACCGGACCCGCCGTCCGAGCCCGATCCTGATCCCGAACTCCCCCCGGAGTCCGAACCGCTGGATCCCGCCCCACCCGAATCGTCCCGCCCGCCGGGCGCCTGGCTGATCGCGGGACCCGAACTCGACGGGCCCGCCGTGATGGTGGGCGCGGGAGTCCTGCCCTTCGAGCCGTCGTCCTTCTTGCCGCCCCCGCCGCCCGAGGTCACGATCCAGGTGATCAGCAGCGCCAACAGGGCTAGAACGGACAGCAGTACGACCCTCCGGCGCCAGTAGATGGTGGAGGGAAGCGGCCCGACAGGATTGCGCAGAGATCCCACGGCGCAAACTGTACGAGAGATCGGCGCGTTCGCTTGCCCCACCCGCCGCCACTACGTCAACTTTTCCGGATCATCATCCCGGAATCGGCGACCCACCCACCGGCGCCGGGCAAAGCCGCCCAACCGTCCCGGGCCGTGGCAGGATCAGAAGGCCATGACTGCGCTCACGAACACCCCCGAGACCCAAGCCCCCCACACCGCACTGCACTCCCCGGTCATCGACTGGTTCGACGAACACGCCCGCGACCTGCCGTGGCGCCGCCCGGAGGCCGGCCCCTGGGGCGTGATGGTCAGCGAGTTCATGCTGCAGCAGACCCCGGTCAGCCGCGTCCTGCCGGTCTACGAGCAGTGGCTGGCCCGGTGGCCGCGCCCCGCCGACCTGGCCCAGGAGGCCCCCGGCGAGGCCGTCCGCGCCTGGGGCCGGCTCGGCTACCCCCGCCGCGCCCTGCGGCTGCACGGCGCCGCGGTCGCCATAACGGAACGGCACGGCGGCGACGTACCCACCGATCACGCGCAGCTGCTCGCGCTGCCCGGCATCGGCGAGTACACGGCCGCGGCCGTCGCCTCCTTCGCGTACGGGCAGCGGCACGCGGTGCTCGACACCAACGTCCGCCGGGTCTTCGCGCGCGCCGTCACCGGCGTCCAGTACCCGCCGAACGCCACCACCGCCGCCGAACGCAAGCTCGCCCGCGCCCTGTTGCCCGAGGACGAGGCGATCGCCTCGCGCTGGGCCGCCGCCTCCATGGAGCTCGGCGCCCTGGTGTGCACCGCGAAGAACGAGTCCTGTCACCGCTGCCCGATCGCCGCGCAGTGCGCCTGGCGGCTCGCGGGCAAGCCGGACCACGAGGGACCGGCGCGCAAGGGACAGACGTACGCCGGTACCGACCGCCAGGTGCGCGGCAAGCTGCTCGCCGTGCTGCGCGAGGCCCACGCGCCCGTGCCACAGGCGGTGCTGGACCGGGTGTGGCACGAGCCGGTGCAGCGGGCGCGGGCGCTGGACGGGCTCGTCGCGGACGGACTCGTGGAGCCCCTTCCCGGTGGTTTGTATCGGCTGCCGTTGACGTAACCCGCCGTAACGTCACCGTCACCGCAGGGACAAATCGGTCGATAGCTCCATCAACTGGTGCGCCCCTTTACCCCGTTCCTACGTTCGTTACACAACCGACGTACAGCCGATTGCCAGCCGAGTGCTGGCTCGGACAACGCCGTGACAACGCCTCCGTAGCTTCATTCCCACGAAGGACACCGCCGGCGAGGGGCCGCGCGGAAACGGGGATTCAGGAGGCGGTTCGACATGGCGCAGGGCGAGGTGCTCGAGTTCGAGGAGTACGTCCGCACCCGGCAGGACGCGCTGCTGCGCAGCGCCCGCCGGCTGGTCCCGGACCCGACGGACGCCCAGGACCTCCTCCAGACCGCGCTGGTGCGGACGTACGGCCGCTGGGAGGGCATCGCGGACAAGCGGCTCGCGGACGCCTACCTGCGCCGGGTGATGATCAACACCCGTACGGAGTGGTGGCGGGCGCGCAAGCTGGAGGAGGTCCCGACCGAGCAGCTGCCGGACGCGTCCGTGGACGACGCCACGGAGCAGCACGCGGACCGCGCGCTTCTTATGGACATCATGAAAGTTCTCGCGCCGAAACAGCGCAGTGTTGTCGTACTGCGACACTGGGAGCAGATGTCCACGGAGGAGACGGCCGCCGCCCTCGGCATGTCGGCCGGAACGGTCAAGAGCACGCTGCACCGGGCGCTCGCCCGGCTCCGCGAGGAGCTGGAGAGCCGTGACCTGGACGCACGCGCGCTGGAGCGTGAGGAGCGGGAGCGTTGCACGGCGGCCTGACCGGCACGGGGCGGTCCACCCCGGACCGGGCGACCCTGCAGGCGGCGTTCACGGCGGTGGCCGTGCTCGCCGCCCTCGGCCTTTTCGCCTCCGGCTGCGCCACCGGCGGCACCGGCGCGCGCGACGAGGGCCCGGCGCACGCCGACTCGGTGGCCGGCGCCGCGGCCACGCCGAAACCCGCCCCCGCTCCCTCCCGGACCGCGCGCGTGGACGCGGTCAAGCTGGTCAAGGACGATCCGCAGGTCTCGGCGGAGGTCAAGCGCGAGCTGAAGCCGTGCGTGGCCGACGAGTACCCGGTCGACGTGTCGTACGGAGAACTGACCGGAGGCCCTTCGGACGACGTCGTGGTGAATGTGCTGACCTGCAGTGACGCCGTGGGGGTCGGCTCATATGTGTATCGCGAGCAGGACGGTCGGTACGAGAATGTGTTCCAGGCCGAGGAACCTCCGGTCTACGCGGAGATAGACCGCGGCGACCTGGTGGTGACCAAACAGGTGTACGAGAAGGGTGACCCGGTGTCGAGTCCGTCCGGCGAGAACGTGATCACGTACCGCTGGGCCGCGGGCCGCTTCACCGAGGAGTACCGCACGCACAACGACTACAGCAACGCCGTCGGAAGCGGCGCCTCGCCGTCGAAGTGACGCTCGTGAACCGTTCGGCCCGCTCGGGACGATCCACCAGCAGTACGTACGCCACGACCGACACGAGAACTGAGAGCACCGGGATGGCAGACCAGACCCACGTCCTGTTCGTCGAGGACGACGACGTCATCCGCGAGGCCACCCAGCTCGCCCTCGAGCGGGACGGCTTCGCGGTCACCGCGATGCCCGACGGCCTGTCCGGCCTGGAGGCGTTCCGGGCGGACCAGCCCGACATCGCCCTGCTCGACGTCATGGTGCCCGGCCTCGACGGCGTCAGCCTGTGCCGCCGTATCCGCGACGAGTCGACCGTGCCGGTGATCATGTTGTCGGCGCGGGCCGACTCCATCGACGTGGTCCTGGGCCTGGAGGCGGGCGCCGACGACTATGTGACCAAGCCCTTCGACGGAGCGGTCCTGGTCGCGCGGATACGCGCGGTGCTGCGGCGCTTCGGCCATGCCGGGGGCGGGGACAGGGGCGACGACCACGCCCCCGCGGTCTCCGGCGGTGTGCTGACCTTCGGCGAACTGGAGATCGACACCGAGGGCATGGAAGTGCGCCGGGCCGGGCAGCCGGTGGGGCTGACCCCGACCGAGATGCGGCTGCTGCTGGAGTTCTCCTCCGCGCCGGGCACGGTCCTGTCGCGCGACAAGCTGCTGGAGCGGGTGTGGGACTACGGCTGGGGCGGGGACACACGGGTGGTGGACGTCCATGTGCAGCGGTTGCGTACGAAGATCGGCCAGGACCGGATCGAGACGGTCCGCGGCTTCGGCTACAAGTTGAAGGCCTGAGCGGGGACGTCGAGGACATGCGGGGGATATTCCGGAACCCGGGGACGGGCGGCATCCGTGCGGGGCTGCGCCGGAAACTCAGTACCGGGCTGCGCTGGAAACTCAGCGCGGCCATCGCTCTGGTGGGGGCGCTGGTCGCGATCGCGCTGAGCCTGGTCGTGCACAACGCGGCCCGGGTCTCGATGCTGGACAACGCGCGCGACCTCGCGGACGAGCGGCTCCAGATCGCCCAGCGCAGCTACGAGCTGTCCGGCCGGGTGAACTTCCCCAACGTCCAGCAGGACGCCCCGGACCTCCCGTCGCCGCTGCGGGAGAAGGTCGAGCAGGGGCGCCGGGCCACCTATGTCACCGACCGGCGCAACGGCGTTCCGGACATCTGGGCGGCCGTGCCGGTCAAGGGCGGGCATGTGCTGTCGCTGCACACCGGGTGGACCGACCGCAGCACGGACATCCTCAACGACCTCGACCAGGCCCTGGTCATCGGCTCCATCGCGGTCGTCCTCGGCGGCAGCGCGCTCGGCGTGCTCATCGGCGGACAGTTCTCGCGGCGGCTGCGCAAGGCGGCGGCCGCGGCCAACCAGGTCGCCAGGGGCGAGCCGGACGTCCGGGTGCGGGACGCGATCGGCGGGGTCGTACGGGACGAGACCGACGACCTCGCGAGCGCGGTGGACGCCATGGCGGACGCGCTGCAGCAGCGGCTGGAGGCGGAGCGCCGGGTGACCGCCGACATCGCGCACGAGCTGCGCACGCCGGTGACGGGTCTGCTCACGGCCGCCGAACTCCTCCCGCCCGGCCGTCCGACCGAGCTGGTCCTGGACCGGGCGAAGGCCATGCGCACGCTCGTCGAGGACGTCCTGGAGGTGGCCCGGCTCGACGGTGCCTCCGAGCGGGCCGAGCTGCAGGACCTGATGCTCGGCGAGTTCGTCACCCGGCGGGTGGCGGCCAAGGACCCGGACGTCGAGGTGCGGGTGGTGCACGAGTCGATGGTCACGACCGACCCGCGCCGACTGGAGCGGGTCCTGTTCAACCTGCTCGCCAACGCCGCCCGGCACGGCAAGCCGCCCATCCAGGTCACCGTCGAGGGCCGCGTCATCCGCGTCCGCGACCACGGGCCCGGTTTCCCCGCCGACCTGCTCGCGGAGGGCCCGAGCCGCTTCCGCACGGGCAGCGCCGACCGCGCCGGGCACGGCCACGGGCTGGGGCTGACCATCGCGGCGGGCCAGGCCCGGGTCCTGGGCGCCCGCCTGACCTTCCGCAACGTCCGCCCGGCGGGCGCCCCGGCCCATGTCCCGGCGGAGGGCGCGGTGGCGGTCCTCTGGCTCCCGGAACACGCGCCGACGAACACGGGCAGCTATCCGGTGCTGCCGTAGGTCGGGGCCCCAGCTCGGTCCAGCACCCGGCGTCCCGCTGAACGTCCTCTCACGTCCCGGCGACCAGCAGCTCCTCCCCGCGTGACGGCCGTACCCCGTCCGTCCGGTCCGCGAAGTACCGCTTCTCCAGCTCCGCCGCCGACACGTGCCGGGTCTCACGGAAGCCCGCCTCGCGGGCCAGCGCGAGGATCTGCTCGGGCTTGTAGAAGGTGAGGAACGGGGTGCCGGCCGCCCGGGCCCCCTTCATCGCCACCCGGAGCTGTGCCTGCTGGTCGGGCTCGACGTCCTCGACGGGCCGCAGGAAGGTCGTGACGAGGACCGACCCGGGGGCGAGCCCGCCGACGAGACGGAACGTGGCGGCGATCGCCTCCTCGCTGAGGTACATGGTGACGCCCGCCGAGGCCACCACCGCCGGCCGCCCCGGATCGAACCCGGCCTCGCGCAACCGCCCCCACCAGTCCCCCTCGAAGTCGACGGGCACGAACTGCAGCCACTCCGGCAAGTCGAGACCGAGCTCCGCCAGCCGCTGCCGCTTCCAGGCCTGTGGACCGGGCTGGTCGACCTCGAAGACCCGCAGCCCGTACCGGGTGGCGGCCTCCGCCCGTCGCTGGGCGAAGGTGTCCAGCCCGGCGCCGAGGACGACGTACTGACCGACTCCGTCCGCCGCCCGCTCCTCGACCAGGTCCTCCACGAACCGGGCCCGGGCCACGATCGACGCCCGGGTACGGCGCGTGGCGTCGACGTCCATGTCGGGCCGCTCCCGCCACCCGTCCCCCGGATCCGCGATCCGCAGTCCGACCTCGTCCTCGACGACGTGCGGCGGCGCGTCGGCCCGCAGATGCAGGGCCCGCCACAGCGCGACCCGCACGGCGGTGTGCTCCGGCGCCCGCTCCTCGGCGCTCACCCGAAGTCCTTCGAGAAGTCGAGCTCCTCGCTGCGCTCGGTCAGCGAGTACCAGTTGCCGCTGTCGTCACGGAAGACCGCCTCGATGCCGTACGGCCGCTCCTGCGGCGCCTGGAGGAACTCGACGCCCCTCGCCCTGAAGGTCTCGTAGTCACCGCGGCAGTCGTCGGTACGGAACGCCCCCGCCCCCAGGACTCCCTTGCTGACGAGCTTCTTCAGCGCCTCGGCCGACTCGGGGTCGAGCCCCGGCCCGTCGAGGCTCATCAGGGCGAGCTCGACGCCCGGCTGGTCCTTGGCGCCGACGGTGATCCACCTCATGTCCCCCATGGAGACGTCGTCCCGGACCTCGAAGTCCAGCTTCTCGGTGAAGAAGGCCTTGGTGCGCTGCTGGTCGAACGTCCACACGGTGCTGATGCCCAGACCAAGAATCATGGCTCCACGGTAGGCAGCACGGGCTTCAGCGCGCTTCTCCGGTATTGCTGTCCCGCGCCTCTGAGGAGTCTCCGTCCCGCGCCTCCCCGAAGACGCCGTCCCGCGCCTCCCCGAAGGCGCCGTTCCGCGCCTCCCCGAAGACGCCGTCCCGCCGCGGGAAGCCGCCCGCCCACAGCATCGCGTAACACCCGGGTATGAGCGCCGCTCCCCGGCCCACGTGCCTGGTCCGGTACGCGCTCGGGGTCAGCCCCGTACGGGCCTTGAACCGTGCCGAGAACGTCCCGAGGCTGCTGAAGCCGACCAGATGGCAGATCTCCGTGACGCTCAGATCGGCGCACCGCAGCATCTCCTCGGCCCGCTCGATGCGCCGGTGGGTCAGATACCGCCCCGGCGTCTGTCCGTACGCCGCCTTGAAGGCCCGTACGAAGTGATACCGCGAATACCCGGCATACGAGGCCACCCCCTCCAGATCCAGCTCAGGATCGGCCCACTCCCGATCCATGGCGTCCTTGGCCAGCCGCAACTGGCTCAGCCTGTCCATGCACCCGATGGTGGCACGCGGCACTGACAACGGCCGCCACGGCCGCGGGCATGACGAAGGCCCCCGGGGCGGACACCATCCGGGGGCCTTCGGCTCACTGTCGGATCAGACGGCCTCGACGACCGGCGGCCGCACCGCGGCGCCCTCGTCCGCACCCTCCGGCTTCGGCCCCGCTCCCCGCAGCGCGACCTCCTTCACGAACACCGCCGCGATCAGCGCGACCACGGCCACCGCGGAGCCGAGCAGGAACGCCCAGTGGGTGCCCGCGGACACCGCGTGCTGGTACGCCTCGCGGGCCACCGCCGGCAGCTTCGCCAGGCTCTTGGCGTCCAGCGACGCCGACTTCTCGGTGATCTTCGCGCCGAGGGATCCGGCCCGCTCGGCCATCACGTGCTGGACCCGGTTGTTGAACAGCGCGCCCATGATCGCGACTCCGAAGGAGGAGCCGAGCGTCCGGAACAGGGTGGTCGAGGAGGACGCCACGCCCATGTCCTTCATCTCGACGCTGTTCTGCGCGACCAGCATGGTGACCTGCATCAGGCAGCCCATGCCCAGACCGACGACCGCCATGAACACACCGGAGGTGAACCGCGAGGTGCCGGTGTCCATGGTGGACAGCAGGTACAGCCCGACGATCATCAGGGCGCTGCCGACGACCGGGAAGATCTTGTAGCGACCGGTGTTGGTGGTCACGCGCCCGGCCACCATGGAGGTGACCAGCATCGCGCCGAGCATCGGCAGCAGGAGCAGACCGGAATTGGTCGCGGACGCACCCTGCACCGACTGCTGGTACAGCGGCAGGTACAGCGTGGCGCCGAACATCACGAAACCCGTGATGAAGCCGATGACCGACATCAGCGTGAAGTTGCGGTTGCGGAAGATGTGCAGCGGTACGACCGGCTCGGCGGCCTTGGTCTGCCAGAACACGAACCCGATCAGCGCGGCCACACCGATGCCGATCAGCTCCATGATCCGCGCGGAGGTCCAGGCGTACTCGGAGCCGCCCCAGGTGGTGACGAGGACAATGGCGGTGATGCCGACCGTCAGCAGGACCACGCCGAGGTAGTCGATACCGGCCTTGGACCGCTTCTTCGGCAGGTGCAGCACCACGCTGATCAGACCGAGCGCGACCACGCCGAGCGGCAGGTTGATGTAGAACGCCCAGCGCCAGCCCCAGTTGTCGGTGATGGTGCCGCCGACCAGCGGTCCGCCGATCATCGCGATCGCCATGACGCCGGCCATCATGCCCTGGTACTTGCCCCGCTCCCGCGGCGGGATCAGGTCACCGATGATCGCCATGACGCCGACCATCAGACCGCCGGCGCCCAGACCCTGCACGGCCCGGAAGCCGATCAGCTCGCCCATGTTCTGCGCCATGCCGCTGAGCGCGGAGCCGATCAGGAAGATCACGATCGAGGTCATGAACGTGGTCTTGCGCCCGAACATGTCACCGAGCTTGCCCCAGACCGGGGTCGCCACAGCGGTGGCCAGCGTGTACGCCGTCACCACCCACGACAGGTGCTCCAGGCCGCCGAGCTCGCCCACGATGGTCGGCATCGCGGTGCCGACGATCATGTTGTCGAGCATCGCCAGCATCATGGTGATCATGAGCGCGAGCAGCACCACGCGCACGCTCTTCGGCTGTTTGTCCGGCTTGGTCTCGACCGTCTCTGTGTCCGCCATCATGCCCACTCCCCTATACGTACTGCGGTACTTCCCCCCGGCCGGCCACTTACTTGCCGCCCGGCTAGTTGACTACACTGAGGAAGGTAGACCCGTAACTAGCCGGGCGTCAAGTAAGTTTACTAGTCGGGCGGCAAGTAAGTCAGCAGGGGGCGTGAGGAGCGCGACAATGGGCGGCACGATGGACGGCACCAAGCGGCAGCGCCGCGGAGACACTCGCCAGCGCATCCAGGACGTGGCGCTCGAACTCTTCGCCGAACAGGGCTATGAGAAGACCTCGCTGCGCGAGATCGCCGAGCGCCTGGACGTCACCAAGGCGGCGCTGTACTACCACTTCAAGACGAAGGAAGAGATCCTCGTCAGCATCTTCGAGGACCTCTCCCAGCCCATCGAGGAACTGATCGAATGGGGCAAGGGGCAGCCGCACACCCTGGAGACCAAGCGGGAGATCGTCCGCCGCTACCACGAGGCGCTGTCCGAGGCCCGCCCGCTCTTCCGCTTCATGCAGGAGAACCAGGGGACGGTGAAGGAACTGCGCATCGGCGAGATGTTCCGCCACCGGATGATGGGCATGCGGGACATCCTCGTCGACCCGGACGCCTCCCTCGCGGACCAGGTGCGCTGCGTCAGCGCGGTCTTCACGATGCACGCCGGGATGTTCGCGCTCAACGACCTGCCGGGCACCGACGAGGAGAAGAACCAGGCGGTGATGGAGGTCGCGTGGGACCTGGTGGCCCAGGCCCACGCGGGCATGCACACGCCGGTGGAGGCCTCTTAGAGGCTGAGCCCCTTGGCGCGCAGGAACGCCACCGGGTCGATGGCCGAGCCGTAGTTGGCGGTCGTGCGGATCTCGAAGTGCAGGTGCGGGCCGGTGGAGTTGCCGGTGTTGCCGGACCGGGCTATGTGCTGGCCGGTGCGGACGATCTGGCCGACCCTGACGTCGATGCGGGACAGGTGGGCGTACTGCGAGTAGGTGCCGTTGCCGTGCTTGATCACGATGGCGTTGCCGTACGCGGGTCCGTCACCGGCGCCGTTGCCGCCGGCCTTGACCACGGTGCCGCCGTGCGCGGCGACGACGTCGGTGCCGCTGGGGACGGCGAAGTCCTGCCCGCTGTGCTTGGCATGCCACATGCTGCCAGCCTGGTTGAACCTCGCGGACAGCGTGTACTTGCGCACCGGGTGGACCCAGGAGGCGGCCTTCTTCGCGGCAGCGGCCTTCTTGGCCGCGGCCGCCTTGGCCTTGGCCTTGGCGGCGGCCTTCTCCTTGGCCGCGGCCTTGGCGGCGGCGACCTCGGCGGCCTTGGCGGCCTTGGCCTGCGCGGCGGCCTGGGCCTGGACGGCACTCGCGGCGCTGGAGGCGGCGGTGGTGTCGGCGGCGACCGCGACTCCGGCCCCCAGCACGACCGACGCCCCGAGACCGGCGGCCAGGACGGCCGCACGGGTGCGCAGCGGGGACGTACGGGAAGAACGGAACGGGACACGCAGGGACATCGAAACCTCGGGGGGTCGGCGACAGAGAAAACCACCCGGCGCACGACGTCCGCCGGATGGGCCATCCCTTGGTAACCCGGACCCCCACAAAGCCCAAAACAGGGTATCTACGGCGTTCTCTAGTAATGGCTGGCGAAATTCCCATTCCACGCCGGAGCGAAAGCGCTGACATCGAACTATCGGCGCTAGTAACGGGCAAATCGCCTGTGCCTCATGTCACCGGCCGCCGCCACTGGCCCGACGGAAATCCCTGTCCCATGTGACGCACATCTCTGGCCACTTACCGGCCAGTAACCCTACGGTTCCCCTCGCGCCACCCTCGCACTCGAACATGCACAGGACAACGACATACGGACGCGAGAGGACCCCCCATGACAGGACGTCGCCCCTGGGCGCGCCGCACCGCCGTCATCGCAGTCTCCGCCTCGGCCCTCGTGGCGCTCGGCGCTCCAGCCAACGCGGCCACGAGCACCGCGAAGGTCGACTACGCCACTTGGCAGAAGGACTGCCAGACCGTGATGGACCAGGCACTGCCCTACATCCGGCAGCGCGTCGCCGCGGCCGCGTCCGGCGAGAAGCAGGCGATCGTCTTCGACATCGACAACACCACGCTGGAGACCGACTTCGGCTTCAGCTACCCGCAACCGGCCAACAAGCCGGTCCTGAACGTCGCGAAGTACGCCCAGGAGCACGGCGTCTCCCTGTTCTTCGTCACGGCCCGCCCCGGCATCATCGCCGTGCCCACCGAGTACAACCTCGAGTACGACGGCTACGAGGTCTCCGGCCTCTACGTCCGCGGCTTCTTCGACCTCTTCAAGGACGTCGCCGCCTACAAGACCGCCCAGCGCGTCGACATCGAGAACAAGGGCTACGACATCATCGCCAACATCGGCAACAGCGCCACCGACCTCTCGGGCGGCCACGCCGACAAAACCTTCAAACTCCCGGACTACGACGGCCAGTTGTCGTAGCCGCCGGTTAGGCTCCATCCGTCGGCGCGAGTCACGGGGGTGGCGGATGGAGCCCGCGGTACTGGGCAGCAAGCTGGCGTCCAGCCTGATCGGCCCGTTGGTGAAGAAGCTCTTCGTGCAGGACCAGCCGGGTGCGGGGCTGGTGGACAGGCCCGTACGGCTGAAGGACCTGGTGTCGTTCCGGGGCGAGAAGCGCACGCTCGACGGGAACGACGTCCGGAAACTCGCGGACCACCTGGTCCGGCAGGCCTTCGCATCGCGCGGCGAACCTCCCTTCCCCGCCCAGGAGCAGACCGCCGTGGCCGACGCCCTGGCCCGCCGGCTGCTGGCCCTCGGCGAGCTGGACATGGATGACGTCCAGGCCGTACGTCTGGGCAGCGCGGAACTGGCCCGGCAGTTGGGCCGACGCGCACGGTCCACCGACGGACTCTCCGCCGACGCCTGCTTCTTCCTCGATACCGCGACGGAGTGGGCCTGCCTCCAGATCCTGGAGTTCTTCACGCGCCGCTCCACCTTTGTGGCCCGCACGCTCGTCGAACAGACCCGGGCTCAGGCCGAACTCATCGCCAAGGTGGACGAGTTGATCGCCCGCACCCCGCGCCCGGGCGGCCAGGACACCGCCTTCGAGCGCGGCTACCTGGAGTACGTCGCCCGCAAGCACGGACGGCTGACGATCTACGGCATCGACCTCACCAACTCCCACAACCGCTGGCCCCTTGACGCGGCCTACCTCAGCCTGGACGTCCTCGGACGTGGCGAGGACCCGGCCCTCGGGCCACCGGCGGCCGCGCCGGTCCCGGCCCCCGCCGACCAGGCCCTGGCCGGGCACGAGCGGGTGCTGCTGCGCGGGGTCGCGGGCTCCGGCAAGACCACCCTCATCCAGTGGCTGGCGGTCTCGGCGGCCACCGGCACCACCGACCGCATGGCCTACCTCACCGGCCGCATCCCCTTCGTCCTCCCCCTGCGCACCCTCACCCGCCACGGCGAGCGGCTCCCGGCCCCCGCCGGCTTCCTCTCGGCCGTCGGCTGTCCCCTGGCCGGCACTCAGCCCTCCGGCTGGGAGCACCGGGTGCTGGCCTCCGGGCGCGGGCTGGTCCTGGTCGACGGCCTCGACGAGGTCCCGGAGCCCGAACGCGACCGCGCCCGCGCCTGGCTGAGCGACCTCGTGGATGCCTTCCCGGGCAACCGCTGGCTGGTCACCTCGCGCCCGTCGGCGGTCCGCGAGGACTGGCTCGCCGCGGACGGCTTCAGAGAGCTGGGCCTGTCCGCGATGACTCCGGGGGACGTGGCGTCGTTCATCAGACGCTGGCACCGGGCGGCGGCCACCGGCGCGCCCGAGGAGGACGCACGGCTGGCCGACTACGAGGCCCAACTCCTGGACGCCGTCCGCACCAAGGCCGACCTGGGCCGTCTCGCCACGAACCCCCTGATGTGCGGCCTGATCTGCGCCCTGCACCGCGACCGGCGCGGCTATCTCCCGCACGGGCGCAAGGAGTTGTACGACTCCGCCCTGTCCATGCTGCTGGTCCGCCGCGACCGGGAGCGGGACATGACCGTCCCGGAGCTCAGCGAGGAACCGCAGCTGCAGCTGTTGCAGCGGCTGGCCTACTGGCTGATCCGCAACGGCCGTACGGAGCTGGACCGCAGCCGTGCGGAGAGCATCATCGGGGAGGTGCTGCCCGCTGTTCCAGCGGCGCGGGAGCTGGGGGACGCGGGTGCGGTCCTCCGGCATTTCCTGGTCCGGACGGGGTTGCTGATCTCTCCGGCCCCGGACACGGTCCACTTCGTGCACCGGACGTTCCAGGACTACCTGGGCGCCCGGGCCGCGGTGGAGGCCGGGGACTTCGGACTGCTCGCCGAGCACGCCACCGACGACCAGTGGGCGGACGTGATCCGCATGGCGGTGGCACAGGCCCGCCCCCGGGAACGGGCCGAGTTGCTGGAGCTGCTGACCGCCTCCCCCGACAAGCGCGCCCATCTCCTGGCGATGGCCTGCCTGGAGCACGCGACGGAGCTGGATCCGGCCGTGCGGGCCCGGGTCGAGGAGCTGGCGGCCGCCTTGCTGCCACCCCGCACGGCGGAGGAGGTCAAGGAGCTGGCGGAGGTCGGACCGCTCGTGCTGGAACTGCTGCCGGGCCCGGAGGGGCTGTCGGACGAGGAGGCGGAGGCGGTCACGGCGACCGCGGCACTGGTGGGGACGGACGCGGCGGTACCGGTGCTGGCGCGTTTTCGGGCTCACACGGCGGAGCGGGTCAGAACCAGTCTCGCGCGGGCGTGGGAGCGTCTCGACGCCACGGCGTACGCGGACGAGGTGCTGTCCCACGTCGACACCGACGACTTCTTCGTCTTCGCCACCTCTCCCGACCATGTCCGGACCCTGCCGCGACTGGGTCGTCGGGTACGGCTGGGTGTCAACGGCGACCATGAGGCCGCGGACATCCTGAGGGCGCTTCCCGAGAGCGTGGTGCACCTCGGGGTCTACGAGAACGCGCTGCTGAGCGATCTGCGCTCGCTGACCGCCCTGCCGTCGCTCCGCCACCTCATTCTGGCGGGATGCCCGCGGGTGAGCGATCTCGCCCCCTTGGCAGCGTCGGGCGTGGGGGAACTCGATCTCTACAGACTCGGCGACATATCGGGGCTGGAGCGTCTCGACACCCTCGAATCCCTCACCGCCGTGACGGGCCTCCCCGGCGGTGGACTTGCCGCGCTGCCCCGGAACGCACCGCTGAAGATCCTCGCTCTGGGTGCGGAAGCCATCGACGGCACGGGCCTGCGTGGCCTGAGCCATTGGTCGATGCTCGACTTCCTTGACCTCAGGGACGGCGCGAGCATCCTGCGCCACGAGGACTGGTCCGAGGTGGCCGAGCTGCCCGCCCTCACCTGTCTGGCGATCGACGCCGGTCTCGCGCTCATGGCGGGACTCCCTCACCTGCCGACGGTCGAGGTCGTCCGCGTCCGCAACGTCTCCGGAAACGAGGACCTGACGCCCCTGTCCCACCTGTGCCCACAGGCCCGCAGGGTCCTGCTGTACTCGGAGGACCCGTCCACGTCCCTGGACGCTTCCTCGTACACGGCGCTCTTCCCCGACGCCGAGGTCAAGGTGCTGATGAGCCGCTACGCCCTCTTCTGACCAGGCGAAAGGGGCCGGTGCCCAAAAGCACCGGCCCCTTGGGGTGTCGCCGTGAGGCTTACGCCTCCTTGCTCAGGTTCGGACCGGCGCCGCCGGCCGCCTGCTCGATCGGCGGGACGTCCGGCAGGGCGGACTTCTCCTCGCCGCGGAAGGTGAAGGTCTTGGTCTCGCCCTCGCCCTCCGTGTCCACGACCACGATGTGACCGGGGCGCAGCTCGCCGAAGAGGATCTTCTCCGAGAGGGTGTCCTCGATCTCGCGCTGGATGGTGCGGCGCAGAGGCCGGGCACCCAGCACGGGGTCGTAACCCTTCTGGGAGAGCAGTTCCTTGGCGGACTGGGAGAGCTCGATGCCCATGTCCCGGTCCTTCAGGCGCTCGTCCACCTTGCTGATCATCAGGTCGACGATCGCGAGGATGTCGGTCTGGGTCAGCTGCGGGAAGACGACCACGTCGTCGACGCGGTTGAGGAACTCGGGCCGGAAGTGCTGCTTGAGCTCGTCCTGGACCTTGTTCTTCATGCGCTCGTAGTTGGTCTTCGTGTCACCCGAGGCCGCGAAGCCCAGGTTGAAGCCCTTGGAGATGTCCCGGGTGCCGAGGTTGGTCGTCATGATGATGACCGTGTTCTTGAAGTCCACGACCCGGCCCTGGGAGTCGGTCAGGCGACCGTCCTCCAGGATCTGCAGCAGCGAGTTGAAGATGTCCGGGTGGGCCTTCTCGACCTCGTCGAAGAGGACGACGGAGAACGGCTTGCGGCGGACCTTCTCGGTCAGCTGGCCGCCCTCTTCGTAGCCCACGTAGCCGGGGGGCGAACCGAAGAGACGCGACACCGTGTGCTTCTCGCTGAACTCCGACATGTCGAGGGAGATCAGCGCGTCCTCGTCACCGAAGAGGAACTCGGCGAGCGCCTTGGACAGCTCGGTCTTACCGACACCGGACGGGCCGGCGAAGATGAACGAACCACCGGGACGCTTCGGGTCCTTCAGACCCGCACGCGTACGACGGATCGCCTTCGACAGCGCCTTGACGGCGTCGACCTGGCCGATGACCCGCTTGTGGAGCTCGTCCTCCATGCGCAGCAGACGCGAGGACTCCTCCTCGGTCAGCTTGAAGACCGGGATGCCGGTGGCGGTGGCGAGGACCTCGGCGATCAGCTCGCCGTCGACCTCGGCGACGACGTCCATGTCGCCGGCCTTCCACTCCTTCTCCCGCTTGGCCTTGGCGGCCAGGAGCTGCTTCTCCTTGTCGCGCAGGGAGGCGGCCTTCTCGAAGTCCTGCGAGTCGATCGCGGACTCCTTGTCGCGGCGCACACCGGCGATCTTCTCGTCGAACTCGCGCAGGTCCGGCGGCGCGGTCATCCGGCGGATGCGCATCCGGGAACCGGCCTCGTCGATCAGGTCGATCGCCTTGTCCGGCAGGAAGCGGTCCGAGATGTACCGGTCGGCCAGGGTGGCCGCCTGCACCAGCGCCTCGTCCGTGATGGAGACACGGTGGTGGGCCTCGTACCGGTCACGCAGACCCTTGAGGATCTCGATCGTGTGCGGCAGGGACGGCTCGGCGACCTGGATGGGCTGGAAGCGGCGCTCCAGGGCCGCGTCCTTCTCCAGGTGCTTGCGGTACTCGTCCAGCGTGGTCGCACCGATGGTCTGCAGCTCACCGCGGGCCAGCATCGGCTTCAGGATCGAAGCGGCGTCGATGGCGCCCTCGGCGGCACCCGCACCGACCAGCGTGTGCAGCTCGTCGATGAACAGGATGATGTCGCCGCGGGTGCGGATCTCCTTGAGCACCTTCTTCAGGCGCTCCTCGAAGTCACCGCGGTAGCGGGAGCCGGCGACCAGCGCGCCGAGGTCCAGGGTGTAGAGGTGCTTGTCCTTGAGGGTCTCGGGCACCTCGCCCTTGACGATGGCCTGGGCGAGACCCTCGACGACGGCGGTCTTGCCGACGCCGGGCTCACCGATCAGGACCGGGTTGTTCTTGGTACGGCGGGACAGCACCTGCATGACCCGCTCGATCTCCTTCTCGCGCCCGATGACCGGGTCGAGCTTGGATTCACGAGCGGCCTGGGTGAGGTTCCGGCCGAACTGGTCGAGGACCAGGGACGTCGAGGGGGTGCCCTCGGCAGGCCCGCCGGCGGTGGCGGTCTCCTTGCCCTGGTAGCCGGAGAGCAGCTGGATGACCTGCTGCCGCACCCGGTTGAGATCAGCGCCCAGCTTGACCAGGACCTGGGCGGCGACGCCCTCGCCCTCACGGATCAGGCCGAGCAGGATGTGCTCCGTGCCGATGTAGTTGTGGCCCAGCTGAAGGGCCTCGCGGAGCGACAGCTCCAGGACCTTCTTGGCACGGGGGGTGAAGGGGATGTGCCCGGACGGGGCCTGCTGGCCCTGGCCGATGATCTCCTCCACCTGCTGGCGGACCGCCTCGAGCGAAATCCCGAGGCTCTCAAGGGCCTTGGCGGCGACACCCTCACCCTCGTGGATCAGGCCCAGGAGGATGTGCTCGGTGCCGATGTAGTTGTGGTTGAGCATCCGGGCTTCTTCCTGAGCCAGGACGACAACCCGCCGCGCGCGGTCGGTGAACCTCTCGAACATCGTTAATCGCTCCTCAGAGCGGTCAGGCAGTGGGGGGAACTTCCCCTCCCTGTCCTTCCGCAGCTTAGTCCCGCAAGCGGGGACCGCTCATTCCAACTGCCGACACCGTCGATGGCCTCCTGACCCCGCTCACGCCGACATCTGCTCCAACCCGATGGTGCGAGACGATGTTCCCGCAGGCCAGGCAGTTACCCCCACCATCAGTACGCCGATGGCGAACGTGAGACGCCCTGCCCTGCGTGTCGCCCCCTCCCACTAGGGATGTCTTACCCGCTCGCACTGACACTCCATGCCGTACGCCCCCCATCCCTCCGCTATGGGCGAACAACCTTGCGCTCCGCCGCACCCCCGCGCGCCCCCTTCTCCGGCACTCTGCGCACACATGGGAGCACCCAGCGTAACTCTCGGGGCCATTCGGCGGTTGCGATGTACATGATTGACAGCCGCTCACAGGCAACACCTCCCTCGCTCCCGACGCACCACAGCGACCGCGTGGTCCGCACGGACCGCACGGACCGCACCAAGGTCCCGCTGCCCCGTCGGCCGCTCGATCCGGCCGGCGTTCCCGGCGATCATGTCCGCCGGTGGTACGAGAACGAACTGGGGTGGCCGACGGTGCCCGCGGATCCACAGAATCCGGGAGATCCAGGAGGTCCCCGAGATCCGGTACGGCTGCGGGTGGGGGAACGTTTCGACGTCCTGGAGGTCCCGGCCGAGGCGGGCCGGGCGGGTCTGCGCCATCTCGCACCGGGGTCCCCGGTCGCGGTGCGCGGCGACCGGATGCTGCTGCTGGTGGCGGCGGGCAGCGCCGAGGAACTGCCGGGCCTGCTGGAGTGGCTGGAGTGGGGCTCACTGGCGCTGGATCTGACGGCGACCGGCGAGGGCGGAGTCATGGACGCGCCACTGCCGTGGCTCCCCCTGGGCCGCAGGGACCCGCTGCAGGGGGCCGCCGTGTGGCTGCGGCCCCCCGGGCCGGGGTGCGAGGTCGAGGCCTCGCTGCCGACGCTGTCGGCCCTGGGGGGCGGTGGGGGCGCCCCCGATCTCGTACGACTCGTGGACACGGTGGCAACGCAGTGCCACCGGCTGTGGCTGCGACGCGCGTGTGCGCGGCCGGAAGCCCTTTCCCGGACCGGTGATCAGGCGTTGGCCTTCTCGTAGGCCTCGCGAATGGACGCCGGAACACGGCCGCGGTCGTTGACCTCGTAACCGTTCTCCTTGGCCCACGCGCGGATCTGCGCGGTGTCCTGGCTGCCTCCGGAAGTCGCACGCGCCTTTCCGCGCCCACCCGAAGAGCGGCCTCCGGTACGCCGACCACCCTTCACGTAAGGCTCGAGAAGGCCGCGAAGCTTGTCCGCATTGGCGGTCGTGAGATCGATCTCGTACGTCTTGCCGTCCAACGCGAACGTGACGGTCTCGTCCGCCTCGCCGCCGTCGAGGTCGTCGACAAGAAGGACCTGAACCTTCTGTGCCACCGGATTTCCTTTCATCCAAAACTTGAGGGCCGGGGGTCTGCGGCGTCCGCCGTTTCGCCGTCCCCTGTTATATGCAGTACTGCAGTACGTCGGAAAGCAAACCGCTTTTGCCGGAAAAACACAAACCCCTCGACAGCGGGAGGGCAGTCCGCGACTGTCAGGGAAGATGCGCGTTTCGGACATAGGGAGCGTGGGCAGGGAGGCCGTCGAATACTCTGCAGTGATCGGTGATCACAGATGCAGAAGCATCCGGCTGTTGCCCAAGGTGTTGGGTTTCACCCGTTCGAGACCGAGGAACTCCGCGACGCCCTCGTCATAGGAACGCAACAGCTCCGCGTAGACATCCCTGTCGACCGGCGTCTCACCGATCTCGACGAAGCCGTGCTTGCCGAAGAAGTCCACTTCGAAGGTGAGACAGAAAACGCGGCGAACGCCCAGCCAGCGCGCGGTGTGCAGCAACTTCTCCAGCAACTGGTGGCCGACGCCGGCGCCCTTCAGACCGGGCTTCACCGCGAGAGTGCGTACTTCCGCGAGGTCTTCCCACATCACGTGCAGCGCGCCGCAGCCGACCACCTCGGCGTTGTCGTCGCGTTCGGCGACCCAGAACTCCTGGATGTCCTCGTAAAGGGTGACGGTCGCTTTGTCGAGCAGGATGCCACCGCGGACGTAGGCGTCAAGGAGACGGCGCACGGCCGGGACATCGCTGGTACGGGCCCGCCGGACGGTGATGGCTTTAGTGCTGACTTCGGGGCCTTCGGGGCTTGCTGCTGACATGAGCGGACGCTATCGCCCGTCGCCGCCCGGTGCGGAGCCGGGGTTCTCCTCGCCATCCGGGGGTTCGGGTGTTTCCGCCGGCTGTTCCGGCCCTTGCACGATCCGTACGGCGTCTCGCAGGGCCTGGCGCTGTTCCTCGCTCATCATCCCGAAGAAGGCGACGAGAGCGGCCGCGGGGTTGTCACTCTGGGACCAGGCGTCGTTCATCAGGGCGGCGGCGTAGGCGGCCCGGGTGGAGACCGCCTCATATCGATAGGCCCGGCCTTCCGCCTCACGGCGCACCCAGCCCTTCTGATGGAGATTGTCCAAAACGGTCATCACCGTGGTGTAGGCGATGGACCGTTCCTGCTGAAGGTCTTCCAGGACTTCTCGAACGGTCACCGGGCGGTTCCACTTCCACACCCGCGTCATGACCGCGTCTTCGAGTTCTCCCAATGGGCGAGGCACAGCTCAGCACAATAGTGGGAGAACTCCGCATTCGCGTGCCGGACGTGCGCTTTCACTGGCAAACGGCAACAAAAAGGGCGTACGACTCGGAGGTGCGAGCCGTACGCCGGGGAAGCGGGGCGGGCTGCTCAGCCGTCGGTCTTGACGGAGGTCTGCTGGGCGGCCTCCGCACGCGCGATGGCCGCGTCGACCGCCGCGTCCTCCTTGGCCTTGTTGGCCCCGCCCTGGGTCTTCACGATCACCCTGATCAGCCCGATGAAGAACACGGCCATGACGACCGGCGGAACGAGCGCGGAGACGTAGTCCATGCATCCAGAGTAGCCAGCGCCCGCCGGACAACCCGGGCGGGGTCGGACAAGCGTCTCGAGCAGCCCCACGACGGACTCAGACGCAGCCGAACTGCGGCGGCGGGTCCGCAGGAAGGGTGGAGGGGGTGGAGGGCGCAGACCGCGGCGAGCGGCCACTGCAGGGCCGCCGGTGGGG
>NZ_WVUG01000124.1 GCF_017614965.1 Streptomyces griseorubiginosus
CTCCCTAGCTTGGGGGCATGACCGCCCCCATACCCAGGGACATCCCGGACCTCCCCGCGGTCCCGGGCGTGCCCGTCCTGATGCCCTCCGCCGTCCCCGCCACGGCGGTGGTGACCCCGGTCCGCCGCCCGCTCACCGCCGCGTACCGCCTGCTCGTGGCCCTGGTGGCGGTGTCGGCCGTCACCGTCGACCTGCTCCTCGGCAGCCCGATCCGGGTCCTGAGCCACTTCACGATCCAGAGCAGCCTGTTCCTGGCCGCCGTCCTCACCCTCTCGGCCCGCCGAGCCTGGACGGCCCGCCGCCCGCTGCCGTCCGCCGTCACGGGCGCGGCACTGCTGTACGTCGTGATCGCGGCCCTGGTCTACCACCTGCTCCTGACCCACGCCTCGCCCCCCTTCTCCCTGACGGGCGGTACGACGGCGCCAACCGGCTGGCAATGGCTGACCAACCAACTCCTCCACACGGCGGTCCCGGCGGCCGCGGTCCTGGACTGGCTGCTCCTCACACCCCCGGACCGCCTGCACCTGCGACAGGCGGCACCGTGGCTCCTCTACCCCCTGACCTACCTGGCGTTCTCCTTCATCCGAGGCGAACTGATCCTCCCCGGAACGCGGGGCCGCTACCTCTACCCCTTCTTGGACGTCGACCTGCACGGCTACAAGAGCGTCCTCGGCAACGCCCTCCTCCTGGGCCTCGCCTTCTACGCCCTAGCCGTCCTCCTCGTGGCCCTCGACCACGCCCGCCCGAACCCCGTCCGCCACCGCACGAAAACCGGATTTCGTCTCTAGCCACCGGTGGGCTAAAGTAAACGACGTCGCCGCGACGAGCAGGACTGCAGCGACATCGGGGTGTAGCGCAGCTTGGCAGCGCGCTTCGTTCGGGACGAAGAGGTCGTGGGTTCAAATCCCGCCACCCCGACAGGCACAACACATCAGCAGCTTCCTCGGTTGAGGGGGCTGCTGGTCTGTTTCTGGGTGTGTGAGCACAGCAGGAGGGGGGCGGGCCCAGGCTGGCCCCCCTCCTGTGTTCGTCAGCGTGTCGGGTTCAGGTGTACCTCTGCCGTGTTGTTCTTCGGCTTCGGGTCGAAGTTCGAGGACGTGTCGGAGTGGGGGTGAACCGTGACGTGGCCCGTCGCGTTGGGGACGAGGCGGTCGATGTGGAGTTTGAAGGGGAAGCCGACCTTCAGGTTCGGCTTGGCCCAGAGGGGGAGCGTGCAGGCGTAGTGGGGGATCGTCGGGTCGTCGCCCTGGGTCCATGCGGTGTGGCAGGTGGGCGGGATCGAGGTGGCCGTGGTGCCCTCGGGGAGGTAGTAGTCGATCACCGCCACCGGGTCGCCCGAGGCGACGTTGCCGACCCAGGCCGGGCCGTGGTTGACGAAGCGGAATCCGGCGGTGACCGTGTCGCCGGCGGCGCCCCGCGCCACGCTGCCGTGGACGGCGAAGTCGGCCGTGTTGTCGGCGTTGATGTGCCAGGAGCGGCTGTTGTCCGAGGTGTCGAGGTCGGTGGTGTCGCCGGCCGGCTCGACCTCGTAGTCGAAGCGCTCGTACAGGGCGTGGCGCGTCAGGGTGAGGCGGAGGGGCGCGGGGAGGTTCACCGTCGCTCCCGCGGGCACCTCAGTGTTGAAGGAGCACGTCGCGACCGTCATCGACGTGTTCTCGCCGTTCGGGTCCGGCTCCGTGTACGTGCACTGCGGGTAGCGGGTGGTGATGCGAAGGCCGTATGTCGCCCACATCTTGACCGTGAAGCCGTGCGCGGTCTCGTTGCCGGTGTTGGTGACGGCAGACGGCACGGTCAGGGTGGTTCCCGGTGCGATGCCGCTGACGTCCGTCGGGGCGCTGATGCCCAGGTCCGGGCCGGAGCCGACCGTGACGAAGGTTTCCGCCGAGCCCTCCGGCGCGGTGAGCGTGCCGTCGGGGCCGCCGGTCGCCGTGGCCGAGTACTCGATCGCGCCCTGTGCGCCGACCGCGGCGCCCACCGCGGCCCGTACCCTCAACTGGACCTGCGCGCTGTAGCGGGTCGGCACGTCCCCGGTGTCGCACACGGCGACGGTGCCCGCGTCGTTCGGCGTGCAGTTGTCGGGCCAGGACACGTCCGCGACCCCGGCGAGCCCGGAGACGTCGACCGTCAGCCGGCCGTCGGTCACGGTGAAGTCGGCGTTGTCGTGGTAGAGGCCGAGCGCCAGCGAACGGTACTGCGCCGTGCCGCCGTCCGGCGCGACGGTGACCGACTGGTCGTACGGCGCCTGGATCCACAACTGGTCGGACTGCGGTGTGTCGTCGGCGAGCGCGACCCCGCTCCCCGGACCGGCGATGACCAGCGCGCCCACGGCTGCGGCACATGCCCCGCGGCGCAGCACGCGCCCGACGGAGACAGGACTCATGACATCCCCCAGGTGGACAGGAAAACGGACTCCGGCGCACGGACCAGCGCCGGACGCACGTTGGACCGGCCGGTGCCGTGGAAGGTTGTAGGGCGGAGATCCGTTCTTGAGCGGCGCATCGAGCGCGGTCACTTGAGCGGTGCATCGAGCGCGGTTACTGGTTCCAGCTCTCGTCGTACGGGTCCGACGGCGTCGGCACAGGTTTGGCCGACGTGATCTTCAAGTACGGGATCGGGCCGTTGTTCACCGGGTCCTTGATCTGCTGGGTGGTGTAAGTGCCGGTCACCTCCAGCCACTTGTCCGGCTCCAGGACCGGCGGGACCTTGCCGGTCAGGGCGATCTTGACCGGCTGGGCGTCCGCGGCGCAGCAGTTGAGGGCCATGCGGACCAGGTAGGGGGCGCCCGCGTGGTCCAGGGCGACGAAGCCGGTCACATGGATCTGGCGGCCCGCCAGGGAGCGGCCGTGGTCGTAGACGGCGCGGCCCGCGTAGTCGACCACGGTGAGGTTCAGCGGGCCGGTCGCGGGGAGCTTGTTGTAGCCGTACGGCTGCTGCAGGGCCGTACCGGTGCGCATCGCGCTGTACGAGCCGAGGGCCGGCGGGGCGACGAGGATGAGGGCAAGGAGGGGGAGGACCAGGAGCCAGGAGATGCGGGGTTCTCGGTGCGTGTGCTCGTGGTCGTCTTCCTGCCCGTGCGCGTGGTCATCGCCGTGGTTGTGGGCTTCCGTTGCCTTGGGCTTGCGGTCCCGCCACTCGTACCAGACCGTCGCCAGCGACGCGAGGATCAGGATCGCTCCCGACGCCAGCAGCAGGGGTTGCAGGCCCGCCTTGACGTAGCGCAGGTAGAGGTTGGTGAGGCCGGCGTGCAGCAGGGCCGCGCCGGTCAGGAACAGGATCGCCGCCTGGGCCTGCCGGTTCACAGGAGCACCGCCCCGGTCAGGACCGCGCCGACGATCGCCAGGGCGAAGGTGGCGGGCGCGAACCGCAGGGCGAAGCCGCGGCCGAAGGTGCCGGCCTGCATCGCGAACAGCTTGAGGTCGATCATCGGTCCCACCACCAGGAACGCGAGTTTGGCCGTCAGGGAGAACTGGGTCAGCGAGGCCGCCACGAACGCGTCCGCCTCCGAGCAGATCGACAGCAGTACGGCGAGGACGGCGAGGGCGAGGATCGCGACCAGGGGGTTCTCCGCGGCCGTGCGCAGCCAGCTCGCCGGGGCCAGCGCCTTCAGCGTCGCCGCGGCCATCGCGCCGACGACCAGGAAGCCGCCCGCGTGCATCACGTCGTGGCGCACCGAGTTCCAGAAGGCGGCGCCCTTGCTGGGACCCTCGTAGTGCGAACGCTCCGGTGTGCGCAGCCAGTCCGTGCGGCCGAGGCGCTGCCACAGCCAGCCCATCACGCAGGACACCAGCAGGCTGGCGAGGAACCGGCCGAGGACCATCTCGGGGTTGCGGGGGAAGGCCACCGCGGTCGCCGTCAGCACGATCGGGTTGATCGCCGGGGCGGAGAGCAGGAAGGCGAGGGCCGCGGCCGGGGTCACGCCCCTGCGCACCAGTGCTCCGGCCACCGGGACCGACGCGCACTCGCAGCCCGGCAGCATGGCGCCCGCCATCCCGGCCACCGGCACCGCCAGCGCCGGGCGGCTCGGCAGCGCGCGGGCGAAGAACGACGGCGGCACGAACACCGCGATCGCCGCCGAGAGCAGCACACCGAGCACCAGGAAGGGCAGCGCCTGCACCAGCACGGCCACGAACACCGTCATCCAGCTCTGCATCACCGGCGCGGACAGGGCCCCACGGATCGGCCCCTGCAACAGCACCACGGAGAGCAGCAGCAGCGTGAGGACCAGGGGCGACTTCGAGTCCGGCAACTTCGCGTCGGCGGGCTTCGCGTCGGGAGACTTCGCGTCGGGAGACTTCGCGTCGGCGGGCTTCGAGTCGAGAGACTTCGCGGCGGCGGCCTTTGCGTGGGGCGACTGCGCGTCGGCGGGCTGCGTGTTCGGCGACTTTCGGTCAGCGGGCTGCTTATCCGGCGACTTCGCGTCGGCGGGGTGGCTGTCCGGCGACTTCGCGTCGGCGGGCTGCCTGTCCGGCGGCCTCGGGGCGGCGGGCTTCGGTGGTGTCTCTGTCGGCGGGGCCGGGGCGTGGCTGTTCGGCCCTCGGGGGGCTTCTTCGGTGATGGCCACGGGCGAGGTACCTCCGGTGCTGCGGCAGGGCGCTGGTTCCCTCCCCTTCACTACGGCGGGAGGACGGTGAACGTTCACTGGTTGCTGGAACCACCTGTCTCTTTGGGGCAGTCTTTCCCCTCGTGGGGAGCGTTCCGAGTCAAGGTGTGCCGAGTGGTGACCCCTCCGGGCACATGGTGGTGTGCGGCGACGACGGCCTGGCGCACCGCCTGGCCGCCGAACTGCGCGGCGTGTACGGCGAACAGGTCACGCTCGTCGTGCCGCCCTCCGAGCGGAGTGTGCGCCCGCCGGTGGTGGGACGGGCCAGGGCGACCACGGCGGCGCTGCTCGACCGGGTGAGCGCGGCGGTCAACCGCGCGGGCGGCAACGGTGAGCCCGTCGTCGGCGCCCCCGTCGCCGGCGCCCCCTTCATGGAGGCCACCGAGCCGAACGAGGCGGTGCTCGCCGCCGCCGGCGTCGAACGGGCCGCCGCGCTGGCGCTCGTGTACGACGACGACGAGACCAACATCCGCGCCGCGCTCACCGCCCGCCGCCTCAACCCCCGGCTGCGGCTCGTGCTGCGCCTGTACAACCGGCGGCTCGGCCAGCACATCGAGGAACTCCTGGACCAGGCGGCCGCGTTGGCCGCGGGCGACGGCGACGGAGCCGGCGTCGACGCCTCCACGACCGTGCTCTCCGACGCCGACACCGCCGCGCCGGCGCTGGTCGCCACCGCCGTCGCCGGCACCAGCAAGGTCGTACAGACCGACGGGCTGCTGCTGCGGGCGGTGGAGCGGACGCCGCGGCCCGGGCAGGTGGCGGAGCCGGGGCTGGCCACGCTCGCGCTGCTGTCCCCGACGGGCAACGGCTCGGGCGTCCCGGAGGGCTCCGGACCCGGCGACGAGGGGCCGTCGCTGCTGCCCGACGCGGAGGCGGTGCGCGGCGCGACCGGGCGCGGAACGGTCGTCCTGGAACAGGTCTCCTACGCCGGCCCCTCGCTGCCGCCGGCCCGCGGTGCCGTGCCCTTCGCGTCGCTGTTCTCGCGGCGGCTGCGGTGGTCGCTGGCCGGGATGGTCGCCTGCGTGGTCGCGCTCGCGGTCGCCCTGTGGCTGGTGACCGGGATCCATCCGCTGAAGGCCTTCTATCTGACGCTGCTCGATCTGTTCGCCATCGACGACCCGGCCATCGGCGCCTCCGTGGGGAGACAGATCCTCCAACTCCTGTCCGGGCTCGTGGGGTTGCTGTTGCTGCCGGTGCTGCTGGCCGCGGTGCTCGAGGCGCTGGGCACTTTTCGCAGCGCCTCCGCGCTGCGCAAGCCGCCTCGGGGGATGGGCGGTCATGTGGTCCTCCTCGGGCTCGGCAAGATCGGTACGCGGGTGTTGACGCGGCTGCGGGAACTGAGCATCCCCGTGGTCTGCGTGGAGTCCGATCCCGAGGCGCGGGGCCTGGCCACGGCCCGGCGGCTGCGGGTGCCGGTGGTGCTCGGGGACGTCACACAGGAGGGGGTGCTGGAGGCCGCGAAGATCCATCGGGCGCATGCGCTGCTCGCGGTGACCAGCGCCGACACGACGAATCTGGAGGCCGCGCTGTACGCGCGGTCCGTGCGGCCGGATCTGCGGGTGGTGCTGCGGCTGTACGACGACGACTTCTCCACGGCCGTGTACCGGACGCTCAGGGCCGCCCATCCCCGGGCGTCCACCCGGAGCCGGAGCGTCTCGCACCTCGCGGCTCCCGCGTTCGCCGGGGCGATGATGGGGCGGCAGATCCTGGGCGCCATCCCGGTGGAGCGGCGGGTGCTGCTGTTCGCCGCGGTGGAGGTGGCCGGGCATCCGCAGCTGGAGGGGAAGACCGTCGCGGAGGCGTTCCGGGCGGGGTCCTGGCGGGTGCTGGCGCTGGACACGGGTGCTTCCGCCGGGCGGCGGGAGGAGTCGGCCGCGGAGGAGGCGTACGAGGACGGGCGGAACTCGGGGCTGGTGTGGGACCTGCCCGACGCGTATGTGCTGAGCGGGACGGACCGGGTGGTCCTCGCGGCCACGCGGCGGGGGTTGGCGGAACTGCTGGGCCGCCGTCCCCCGGAGCGCGCGGTGCCGGGGGCCACCGCCCCCGGACGCCCGCTTCGGCCCTGAACGGACCTCGTCCTCGACCGCCGGACGGGCCGACAGCGCACACCCGGGGGCCGGAACCTCCCGTCAGCCCAGGTGCCGGTCGGCGAAGTCCAGCTCCAGGCGGACCTGTTTGATCCGCTCGTCCACCACCAGTGAGCCGTGCCCGGCGTCGTAGCGGTACACCTCGTGGGTCGCCCCTCTGGCCTCCAGGCGTTTGACGTAGTTCTCGATCTGGCGGATGGGGCAGCGCGGGTCGTTGACGCCGGCCGAGATGTAGACCGGGGCCGTGACCTTGTCGACGTAGGTGATCGGGGAGGACGCCTCGAAGCGGTCGGGGACCTCCTCCGGGGTGCCGCCCAGGAGGGTTCTGTCCATGGCCTTCAGCGCCTCCATCTCGTCGTGGTACGCCGTGACGTAGTCGGCGACGGGGACCGCCGCGATGCCCAGCGTCCACGCGTCCGGCTGGGTGCCGAGGCCGAGGAGGGTGAGGTAGCCGCCCCAGGAGCCGCCGGTGAGGATCAGCCGGGCGGGGTCGGCGAGGCCCGAGGTCACCGCCCATTCGCGGACCGCCGCGATGTCCTCCAGCTCGATCAGACCGACCCGGTGCTTGAGGGCGTCCGTCCAGGCGCGGCCGTAGCCGGTCGAGCCGCGGTAGTTGACACGGACCACCGCGTAGCCGTGGTCGACCCAGGCAGCCGGGCCCGCCGCGAAGGAGTCGCTGTCGTGCCAGGTGGGGCCGCCGTGGATGTCGAACACCGTGGGCAGGGGGCCGGTGGCGCCCGCCGGCTTCTGCACCAGGGCGTGGATGCGGCCGCCCGGGCCCTCCACCCACACGTCCTCCACCGGGACCGAGCCAGGTGACTTCATGCCGGGCGGGTCGAGGACGACCTTCCCCGTGGTGGAGCGGACCGCCGACGGCTCGGCGGCCGAGGACCACAGGTACTCCACGGCGCCGTCGGGGCGGGCCGTCGCACCGGAGACCGTGCCGGGCGGGGTCGGGATCCGCTCCAGGGAGCGGCCGGCCAGGTCGTACCGGAACAGTTCGCTGCGCGCTTCGAAGCTGTGGGCGATGAGCAGGCCCGTGCCGTCCGGGTACCACTCGGCGCTGACGTCGCCGGGCAGGTCCAGGGCGAGGTCGGTCTCCTCGCCGCTGGCCACGTCCCACACCGCCGGCTCCCAGCGGCCCCGGCGCTGATGTCCGATGAGCAGGCGCGTGTCACCCTCGACCGGGGCGAAGCCGAGGACCTCCAGACCGAGCTCCTCGGTGCCGCCGCGGGTGTCGTCGAGCTGGGCGACCGCCGTGCCGTCGGGGCGCAGGACGCGCAGCGCGGAGTGCATCGCGTCTCCGTGCTCGGTGTGCTCGATCGCGATCAGCGAGCCGTCGTGGGAGAGGTCGCCGACGCCCGCGGACTCACGGTGGCGGTAGATCTCCACGGGATCCTCGCCGGCGCGCACGAGGTGGATCGTCGTACCGTCCTCGTCCGTGGAGCGGCCCACGACGGCGGTTCGGCCGTCGCGGCCCAGGGCCAGGCCCGCCGGGTAGGAGGCGTCCAGGCCCGGTGCGGCGGGTTCGTCGGCGCCGCCCGTGAAGGGCTGTCTGCGCCAGACGCCGAACTCGTCGCCGTCCTTGTCGTCGAACCACCAGATCCAGGCGCCGTCCGGGGAGAGCACGCCGTCCGTCGTGCCGTTCGGACGGTCGGTGACCTGGCGCTGGACGCCGGTCGAGCGGTCCCAGGCGTACAGCTCGTACGTCCCCGTCGCGTTCGACACGAACAGGGAGCGGTCCGGTGCGTCCTCCGCCCAGTCGGGCAGCGACACCCGCGGCGCCCGGAAGCGCTTCTCCCAGTCCGGCATGTTCTCGTTCTCTACCTGATCCGGCGCGTCGGACCCGTTGCTCTCAGTCATGGCCCCATAGTGCCCGTCCCCGCCGACAATTCGCTGGCCCGGGACCCAGGCTGTGGATAACTTCTACCCGGCACTTACCGAACACCCCTTCAAGCAGGTCAGGAAGGCGCGATCATGTCCTCCACCGTCCCCGCCGAGGTCCCCGCCGACTGGCGTGAGACCAACCGCGCCAACTGGGACGAAAGGGTCCCGCTGCACACCGCCGGCGACTTCTACGACCTCGACGGTTTCCGGGCCGGCAAGGAGGCCCTTCGCTCCTTCGAACTGGCCGAGGTCGGTGACGTGACCGGCAGGACCCTGCTCCATCTGCAGTGCCACATCGGCACCGACACCCTCTCCTGGGCCCGGCACGGCGCGGCCCGCGTCGTCGGCCTCGACTTCTCCGCACCGGCCGTCGAGGTGGCCCGGGGCCTCGCCGCCGGCCTCGGGTTCGGGCCGGAGCGGGCGGAGTTCGTGGCGGCCGACGTGTACGACGCGGCGAGCGCGGTGCCGGAGCCGTCGTACGACATCGTCTACACCGGGGTCGGAGCGCTGTGCTGGCTGCCCGACATCCGGCGGTGGGCCGAGACGGCGGCCGCGCTGGTCGCGCCCGGCGGGTTCCTGTATCTCGCCGAGTTCCATCCGCTGACCGACGTCCTCGACGACGAGACCGGTTCGCGGGTGGTGCGGGACTACTTCGACCGGGCCGCGCAGGTGTACGACTACCCCGGCACGTACGCGGCGGAGAGCACCGACACCGTCCACAACCGGACCGTGGAGTGGCAGCACCCGCTCGGCGAGGTCGTCTCCGCCCTGGCCGCGACGGGTCTGCGCATCGAGTTCCTGCACGAGCACGACGTCTCCGTCTTCCAGCGGTTCGAGGCGTTCGAGCGCCACGACGACGGCTACTACCGCTTCCCGCCGGGCCGCCCGGGCATCCCGCTGATGTACTCGCTGAAGGCGCGCAGGGTCTGATTGTCAGTGGCGGCGTGCACACTCTTCGGCATGACCGATCTGCGCAAGACAGTCGAGAGGTTCTGGGCCGCCGCCGAGGCCCGGGACTGGGACGCCTTCGCGGGCACGCTCGCCGAGGACGTCGTCTACACCCTGCCGCAGACCCGAGAGAGGATCAGCGGCCGGGAGCGGTACGTGCGGTTCAACCGGGAGTATCCGGGTGACTGGCATCTGCGGATCGAGCGCCTGGTCGCCGAGCCGGGGCAGGTGGTCAGCTGGACGCACTTCACGGTGGGACTGGAGGAGATGTACGGCATCTCCTTCTTCACCGGGGACGAGGACGGCCGTATATCGGCGATCACCGACTTCTGGCCGGAGCCGTACGAGCCTCCGGCCGGACGGGACCACCTCACCGAGCGGTACTGAACCCCCCTGCCCGGCTCACCGGAACGGCACCGTACCGTTGAAGGCGTGTACCGGTTTCTGCTGACGCCCCGGTGGTGGGGGATCAACGTCTTCGTGCTGCTCGCCATCCCCTTCTGCATCTTCATGGGGTCCTGGCAGCTGAGCCGGTTCGAGGGCCGGGTGCAGGACCACCGTGAGGCGACCGAGCGGGTCACGACGGACCGGCACGAGGCGGCCCGGCCGCTGAGCGAGCTGCTGCCGGTGAACAAGGCGACCTCCGGCAGGCAGGCCACCGCGACCGGCCGGTACGACAAGCAGTTGCTCGTCCCGGACCGCCGGCTGGACGGCAAGCAGGGCTTCTACGTGCTGACGTTGCTGCGGATGGACGGCGGCGAGGCGCTGCCCGTGGTCCGCGGCTGGCTGCCGGGCGCCGCCGATCCGGCGAAGGCACCCGCCGCACCCACCGGCGAGGTCACCGTCACCGGCGCGCTGCAGGCCTCCGAGACACCGGGCGACAACGGCGTCAGTGCGCAGGGCGGGCTGCCGGCCGGGCAGACCGCGGCGATCAGCGCGGCCTCGCTGGTGAACCTGGTGCCGTACGGGGTGGAGGACGCCTGGATCACGCTCGACAAGGCCGACTCCGGGATGAGGGCCGTGCCCGCGACGGCGCCGCCGGACTCCGGTCTCGACCTCAAGGCCTTCCAGAACCTCGGCTACACCGGCGAGTGGTTCGTCTTCGCCGGCTTCGTCGTCTTCATGTGGTTCCGTCTGCTGCGCCGCGAGATCGAGTTCGCGCGGGACGCGCGGATGGGTCTGGTCCCCGAGGAGGAGACCGTGTCCCAGGCCAGCCCGTCCGGCGTCTGACGGTCAGGCGTCCGACGGTAAGGCGTCCGCGGGCCGGTCGACCGACGGCGAAGCGTCAGGACCCGGCCAGCAGCCCGGTGTAGTACACGACACCCGCGCACGCGCCGGACACCGTCGCCGAGACCGTCGGCGAGCCCGCCTCCGCGGTGTGGGAGATCACGACGGACCCGTCCGCCGTGCCACCGTCCTCGGTGAACATCTGGGTGCTCACCCCGCTGTCGGTGCCGCTGGACGCGGAGCCGGAGGTGGTGCCCGAATCCGGTGTGGGCGTGGGGCTCGCGGTCGAACCGCCGTCCGTGGTGCCGCCGTTGCCCGTGCCGGTGGTGGGACAGGTCTCCGTGGGCACCCAGGCGAACTTCACCTCGTAGGAGGCGCCCGGCGCGAGCAGCAGCGAGGTGACCTCGGTCGCCGGGTCGGGCAGCGCGGCCGCCGCGTCCCCGGAGACATGACGGGCCGTGGTGATCTTCGTGGCGTCGGCCGCGCCCTGGGCGAGCGTGCTCACCGAGCCGGGGCCGCCGACGGTGCAGGAGGCGGAGGAGACGTTGACGACGCGGAACGTGCCGTACACCGCGCCGGTGGAGTCGGGCGCGGCGGTCGTCCCGGTGGCCGAGCCCAGCTGGGCCGCTGTGCACACCGCGGCGGACGCGCTGGTGGACGACGGGCCGGTACCGGCGCTGCCGCCCGTGCCGGCGCCGCGGTCCTTGCCCTTGCCGTCGCCCTTCGTGTCGCCCTTGCCGTGGCCCGGGGAGGTCCCGGAGCCGCCGCCCGCGGTGCTCTCACTGCCGTCCGCGTTCTTCCCCTGGCTCGCGCCGCCCTGCGCCTGGGAGGCCTGGCCGGCGACGGAAGGGTTGACGTCGGAGCCGGTGGAGTTGGAGACGTGCACCAGGGCCGGCACGGCGGTGCCGATGAACAGGGCCGCCGCGGCCATGCCGACCATGGCCTGCCGCTTGCGTGCCCGCCGGGCGGGCACGGCACGGCGCAGATGGTCCAGGGTTCCGTCGCGCGGCTCGACCGTCCGCACCGCCTGGTGCAGCATCCTGCGCAGGGCCAGCTCGTCCGGGTCGAGCCCTTCGGCGCTCCGGTCCTCGAGGCCGTCGTTCACAGTTCCGTTCCCCGTGTGCGATTGGCTGTGTTCTTGCTCGTTCGTGCGCGTCGGCTCGTGCCACGCGAAGGGTTCATGGCGCTCGTGGGAGTCATGGGACTCGGCGTCCTTGCTCATGCCGGCGCCTCCATGGCGAGGCGGAGGGCCGCGATGCCCCGGGAGCCGTACGCCTTGACCGAGCCCAGCGAGATGCCGAGCGTCTCGGCGACCTGCGCCTCGGTCATGTCCGCGAAGTAGCGCAGCACCAGGACCTCTCGCTGGCGGCGCTGCAGCCCCTTCATCGCCTTGATCAGGGAGTCGCGCTCCAGCTGGTCGTAGGCGCCCTCCTCGGCGCTCGCCATGTCCGGCATCGGCTTGGACAGCAGCTTGAGGCCGAGGATGCGGCGGCGCAGGGCGGAGCGGGAGAGGTTGACGACCGTCTGCCGCAGGTAGGCGAGTGTCTTCTCGGGGTCGCGGACGCGTTTGCGCGCGGAGTGCACCCGGATGAAGGCCTCCTGGACGACGTCCTCGCAGGAGGCGGTGTCGTCGAGCAGGAGGGCGGCGAGGCCCAGGAGCGAGCGGTAGTGCGCGCGGTAGGTCTCGGTGAGGTGGTCGACGGTGGTCCCGGCGGCCGTCACGTCCTCGACGCCGTCGCGCTGGTTCGGTATGCGGGTGGGCCGCGCCGCGGGCATGGGCGCGATCACCGGCATGCCGCCGGGCGCGCCGGGCATCCGGGGTCGGCTGCGGGTCGCAGCGGAGAAGTCGAGAACCTGAGCCACGCCAGTTGGACACGCTTCCCCCCGGGAGGGTTGTACGTGCCGGGCGTCACTTTCGCGTCATGTGCCGCAATCGGCCGTCTCGCTTGAGGCGGTACAACTGACCGTGCGCCAAACGCCCTCATGCGTACCCGCTCTTCCCCTGTGTCCTGAATGACCGAGACGTCCCCACGCCTCGGGCCGCATCCCCGCCGACCCCCTGAAGGGCGTTCGCAAAGACGCTCCCCGCCCTTCGCGCGGTTGCGGAGAGCGGGGAGAAAAATCTTCGGACGCCAAGCGGGTCCACAGCAAGTGGTCCGGACCATCGACCGGCTCACACTTCGTTTATAGATCATACAAACTGACCCGAAGTGGCCCGGTGGCCGGTCATCCAGGTGTCAGGAAGGTGGCCCGGGCCCGGCGACCAGGTGTCAGGCCAGCTCGGCCGCCACCAGCTCGGCGATCTGGGCGGTGTTGAGGGCCGCGCCCTTGCGCAGGTTGTCGCCGCAGACGAAGAGTTCGAGCGCCGTGGGGTCGTCGAGGGCGCGCCGCACCCGGCCCACCCAGGTCGGGTCGGTGCCCACCACGTCGGCGGGGGTGGGGAACTCACCGGCGGCCGGGTTGTCGAACAGGACCACCCCGGGTGCGGTGGCGAGGATCTCGCGGGCCCCGTCCACACTGACCTCGCCCTGGAAGCGGGCGTGGACGGTCAGGGAGTGCGTGGTGACGACCGGCACCCGGACGCAGGTGACGGCGACCGGGAGATCGGGCAGCCCGAGGATCTTGCGGGTCTCGTCCCGTACCTTCATCTCCTCCGAGGACCAGCCGTCCTCGCGCAGCGACCCGGCCCACGGGACGACGTTCAGCGCGACCGGCTCCGGGAACGGCCCGGTGTCGTCGCCCACGGCCCGGCGCAGATCGCCGGGGCTGGTCCCGAGCTCGGTGCCGGCGACCAGGTCGAGCTGGCGCCTGAGCGTGTCGACACCGGCCCGCCCGGCACCGCTCACCGCCTGGTACGAGGAGACCACCAGCTCGCGCAGCCCGAACTCGGCGTGCAGCGCGCCCAGCGCGACGATCATCGACAGCGTGGTGCAGTTGGGGTTGGCGACGATCCCGCGCGGCCGGCGGCGGGCGCAGTGCGGATTGACCTCGGGCACCACCAGGGGCACCTCCGGGTCCATCCGGAAGGCGCCCGAGTTGTCCACGACGACCGCGCCCTTGGCGGCGGCGACCGGCGCCCAGTGCGCGGAGACCTCGTCGGGAACGTCGAACATGGCGACGTCGACCCCGTCGAAGGCCTCCTCCGAGAGGGCCACCACCTCGGTCTCCGTACCGCGCACGGCCAGCTTGCGGCCGGCCGAGCGCGGGGAGGCGATGAGCCGGATCTCGCCCCAGATGTCCGCGTGCTGGGACAGGATCTGCAGCATGACGGTACCGACGGCCCCGGTCGCCCCCACGACCGCGAGCGTCGGACCAGGCCGTGCCGTCACTTTCCCGCCTGCCGCGCACCGCCCGGCAGGCACGGCCTCGTCATCGCCCGGTGCCCCCGTAGACGACCGCCTCGGCGGTGTCGGAGTCGAGGCCGAAGGCGGAGTGGACGGCACGGACCGCCTCCGTGACGTCGTCGGCGCGGGTGACGACCGAGATACGGATCTCGGAGGTCGAGATCAGCTCGATGTTCACGCCCGCGTCGGACAGCGCCTCGAAGAAGGACGCGGTGACGCCCGGGTTGGTCTTCATGCCGGCGCCGACCAGGGAGATCTTGCCGATCTGGTCGTCGTAGCGCAGCGAGTCGAAGCCGATTCCGCTCTTCGCCTTCTCCAGGGCGTCGATGGCCTTGCGGCCCTCGGACTTGGGGAGGGTGAAGGAGATGTCGGTCAGTCCCGTGGACGCGGCCGACACGTTCTGCACGACCATGTCGATGTTGATCTCGGCGTCGGCGATCGCGCGGAAGATGACGGCGGCCTCGCCCGGCTTGTCCGGCACGCCGACGACCGTGATCTTGGCCTCGGAGGTGTCGTGCGCGACACCGGAGATGATGGCCTGCTCCACCTTCTGGTCCCCAATCGGCTCACTGCTGACCCAGGTGCCCTGCAGCCCGCTGAAGCTGGACCGGACATGGATCGGGATGTTGTAGCGGCGGGCGTACTCCACGCACCGGTGGAGCAGCACCTTGGACCCGGACGAGGCGAGTTCCAGCATGTCCTCGAACGAGATCCAGTCGATCTTCCTGGCCTTCTTGACCACCCGCGGGTCGGCGGTGAACACACCGTCGACATCGGTGTAGATCTCGCACACCTCGGCGTCGAGGGCCGCGGCCAGCGCGACGGCGGTCGTGTCGGACCCACCGCGCCCCAGCGTGGTGATGTCCTTCTTGTCCTGCGAGACACCCTGGAACCCGGCGACGATGGCGATGTTGCCCGCGTCGATCGAGTCGCGGATCCGGCCCGGTGTGACGTCGATGATCCGGGCTTTGTTGTGGACCGAGTCGGTGATGACGCCGGCCTGGCTGCCGGTGAACGACTGGGCCTCGTGGCCCAGGTTTTTGATCGCCATGGCCAGCAGTGCCATGGAGATACGCTCTCCGGCGGTCAGCAGCATGTCGAACTCACGCCCGGCAGGCATCGGGGATACCTGCTCGGCGAGATCGATCAGCTCGTCCGTCGTGTCGCCCATCGCGGAAACGACGACAACCACCTGGTTGCCGTTCTTCTTCGCTTCCACGATCCGCTTGGCGACGCGCTTGATGCCCTCGGCATCGGCTACGGAGGAGCCTCCGTACTTCTGCACGACAAGGCCCACGTGCGCTCCTCGCTCAGTCCGTGTGTGTCGGCTCAGTTTAACGAGCGCCCGAAATCCGCCCCCGCGGTATCGCATGGTGAGATTCGTGCGCCCAGGTCGGCGCCTGCCCACGGAAGCGGCCGGGGAAAAGTGCAGCGCGTCACAAGGGGCGGCTGTCAATTAAAGTTCAAGCACTACTGTTCGGCGTGTGCGCGTACTACTGGTGGAAGACGATGAGCCGGTCGCCGAGTCCCTGCGCCGCGGCCTGATCCGCTACGGCTTCGAGGTGGAGTGGGTCACCACGGGCGGCGCGGCCCTCGCCCACGAGGGCCCCTACGACGTCGTACTCCTCGATCTCGGCCTGCCCGACGCCGACGGCCTGGACGTCTGCAAGGCGCTGCGCGGGCGCGGTGACGTGCCGATCATCGTGATCAGCGCGCGCAGCGACGAGACGGACCGGGTGGTCGGCCTGGAACTGGGCGCGGACGACTACGTCTCCAAGCCGTTCGGGGTGCGGGAGGTCATCGCGCGGATACGGGCGGTGATGCGGCGCGTCCAGCCCGCCGGCCTCGCCGTCCCCTCCCCCGGCCCCGACCGCTACGGCCCGCGGCTCACCGTCGACCGCAAGGCGGCGCGGGTACGGCTGGACGGCGAGGAGGTGGCGCTCGCCCCCAAGGAGTACGACCTGCTGGCCTTCCTCACCGAGGAGCCGGGCGCGCTGATGTCCCGGGAGCAGATCATGGAGGCCGTCTGGGACGCGAACTGGTTCGGGCCGACCAAGACGCTGGACGTGCATGTGGCGGCGCTGCGGCGCAAGCTCGCGGGGGCGATCACCATCGAGGCGGTCCGGGGCGTGGGCTTCCGTCTGGAGATCGTGAACGGCGACGGGGTTTCATGAACCGCCGGCTCATCCGGAGCTACATCCTGCTGGTCGCGGTCGCCATCCTGCTGTTCACGGTGCCGGTGGCGTTCACGCTCACCGCGCAGCTGCGCGACGACACCGAGGCGTCCCTCAAGCGCGAGGCGACGACCATGGCGCTGCTGCTCGGCACCGGCAACGCCGCCTCCTGCCAGGCGCTGGCGGAGCTGGCCGGGGCGTACGCCCAGGAGACCCACGACCAGGTGCAGGTGACCGCGACCGCCCGCTGCCGCCCGGCCGGGGTGCCCGTGCCGAAGCAGGACGCGGCCCTCACCGCCGCCGTGGACCACGGGACGGCGACGACCGACTGGGGCTCGGACGTCATCTGGGGCCGCAGCCTGGTCGTCACGGTCCCCGCGAAGGACGACGGCCGGATCGTCGGTGCCGTGCGCATCGTCTACTCGACCGGCGACCTCACCCACAGGCTGTGGACGATCTGGGGTTTCCGGGCCGGACTGGCGGTGGCCGTGCTCGGCGTCGCCGCGCTGATCGGCGCCTTCGCCGCCCGCCGGATCACCCGGCCGCTGCGCCAGCTCAACGACATGGCGAGCAGGTTCAGCGACGGCGACCTCACCGCGCGCTCGCCCGTGGAGGGACCGCCGGAGACCCAGACCCTGGCCCGCACGCTGAACCAGGCGGGCGAGCGCCTGGACACCCTGATCGCCTCGCAGCGCATCTTCGTGGCGGACGCCTCGCACCAACTGCGCACCCCGCTCACCGCGTTGCGGCTGTCCCTGGACAACATCGCGGACGGCGTGGACGACGCGTTCGTCCGGGAGGACGTGGAGCAGGCGACCGCCGAGGTCGTCCGGATGAGCCGGCTGGTCAACGGCCTGCTGGTGCTGGCGCGGGCCGAGGCGAAGGTGACCGCGGCCGAACCGCTGCCGCTGACGGACATCGTGGAGGAACGACTGTCGGTGTGGAGACCGGCCGCCGACGAGCGCGGAGTCACCGTCGCGCTCAGGGGGAGTGCCGACGGCCGGCCGTCGGTGCTGGCCAGCCCCGGTCATCTGGAGCAGGTGCTGGACAACGTGCTCTCGAACGCGCTGGAGGTCTCCCCGGACGGCGGCACGATCACCGTCCGGGTGGAGCCGAGGGGCGACGAAGTGGTGCTCTCCGTCCTGGACGAGGGTCCCGGCATGTCGGACGCGGAGAAGTCCCGCGCCTTCGACCGCTTCTGGCGCGGTCAGGGCCTGACCGGGCGCTCCGGTTCGGGCCTCGGCCTCTCCGTCGTCAAACAGCTGGTGGCCGACGACGGCGGCACGGTGGCCCTGAAGGACGCGCCCGGCGGCGGCCTGTGGGTGGTCATCAGCCTTCGGGCATCTTCGAGGAGTGGTGGTTGACGATCAGCCAGGTGCCGCCGCGCTTCTCGTACTCGTAGGTGTAGCGAGCCTCGACGGTGCTCTTCGCGCCGGTCTTCGGGTCGGTGAGCGTGAACTCGTAGATCCCGGTGTCGATCGCGGAGTTCCGGTCGAGCACGTTGACGATCGTCTCGACCTTCTTGCCGACCGGCTTGTTCTTCAGGAAGTGCTCGAAGTAGTCGACTATCTCCGCGTGGTTGGTTCTGATCTTGTTGGAGACGGTGGGCAGCAGCACCGCGTCCTTCGCGTACAGGTCGGCGACCTTCTCCGGGTCGCCGGTCCGCAGCGCGGCGTTCCAGCGGTCGAAGAGATGGGCGATCTGCTTCTTGCCGGGCTCCCCGGCCCTCTTCTCGGGTCCGGCCGCACTGACCCCGGCCGTCACGGTGGCGGCGGTGACAACGGCGGTGGCGGTGACGAGGGCGGCGCGCAGACGGGTCTTTCCGGTCATCACAACTCCTGTGCGGCTGGTGCCTGTCGGGATGACTCAAGACTGGCTTTTCGCTGGTTAGGACCCGTGCAGGCGATGTACAACGCAGATCCAGGACACGTCCAATTCACGGGGAGTGCGCGCGTGTTCACAGAGGTTCTGCTCGCCGGCATCGTGCTGCTCGGCTCGTCGGTGCAGTGGCTCACCGGCATGGGCTTCGCCCTGGTCGCCGTGCCCGCGCTGGTGTTGCTGCTGGGGCCGGTGGACGGGGTGGTGCTCGCCAACTGCGCCGCGGGGGTCATCAGTGTCGTGGGGCTGGCGGGCGGCTGGCGCCGGGTGCGGCCCGCCGCGATGGTGCCGCTGTGCGGGGCGGCGGCCTGCACGGTCCCGGCCGGTGCCTGGCTGACCCGCCAACTCCCCGAGCCGGTGCTGCTGTTGGTGATGGGCTCCATCGTGACCGTCGCGGTGCTGCTGGTGATGCGGGGCCTGAAGGTGCCGGCGCTGCGCGGCACGAGGGGCGCGGTGGCCGCCGGAGCGGTGGGCGGGTTCATGAACTCGGCCGCGGGGGTGGGCGGTCCGCCGGTCTCCCTGTACGCGCTCAACGCCGGCTGGACGGTACGGGAGTTCGTGCCCAACGCCCAGTTCTACGGCGTCGTCGTCAACGCCTTCTCGGTCGCGGCGAACGGGGTGCCGCAGCTGCGCGCGGGCCAGTGGGGCGCCGTCACCGGGGCCATGCTGGCGGGCGCCCTCGCCGGCCGGGCACTCGCCGACCGCATACCCGAGAGGCGAGCCCGGCTGCTGGTGCTGGCACTGGCCCTGACGGGCGGGCTGACGGCGGTGACGAAGGGGCTGTGGGGGCTGTGAGGGCTGCGGACGAAGAGCCTGCGGGCACCGCGAAGGGGGGCAGACAAAGGGACTCCGGGCGCTGTGACGACGGCAGCCGAAAGGCCTGCGGGCACCACGACGACAGCAGACCAAGAGCCCGCGGGCGCCACGACGACAGACGAACAACCCCCAGGCACCGCGACGACAGCGGACAAGAACCTGCGGGCACGGTGACGACAGCCGACAAGAACCTGCGGGCACCGGACGACAGCGGACCATGAGCCCGCAGGCGCTGGACGGCATCCGGTGTGTGTGGCGGGGTCGGATACGGTCGGTGGATGGAGATTCTGCGCTACGTGGCCTTCAGCACCGACCCGGCGGGAGGCAACCCCGCGGGCGTGGTGCTCGACGCCACCGGGGCCGACGACGCGACGATGCTGGCGGCGGCGGCCGAGGTCGGCTACTCGGAGACGGCGTTCGTGGTGCCGTCCGCGGACGGCGCCCTGGACGTCCGGTACTTCAGCCCGCTCGCCGAGGTGCCGTTCTGCGGGCACGCGACGATCGCGACGGCGGTCGCGCACGCGGAGCGGCACGGCACCGGACGGCTGCTGCTGCGCACCCAGGCGGGCCCGGTCACGGTGAGCACCGAGCGGACGGCGGACGGCACCGTCATGGCGACCCTGGTGAGCGTCCCCCCGCGCACCGCACCGCTCACGGAGGCCGACCTGGCCGAGCTGCTGGCCGCCCTTCGCTGGTCCGACACGGACCTGGACCCGGCGCTGCCACCGCGCGTGGCCTTCGCCGGCGCCTGGCATCCGGTGATCGCCGCCGCGACCAGGGAGCGGCTCGCCGACCTGGACTACGACATGGACGCGCTCGGCGCCCTCATGGACCGCAGGGGCTGGACCACCGTCGACCTGGTCTGGCGGGAGTCCCCGACCGTCTTCCACGCCCGCGACCCGTTCCCGCCCGGCGGGGTCGTCGAGGACCCGGCGACCGGCGCGGCGGCGGCCGCTCTCGGCGGCTATCTGCGGGAGCTGGGCCTGGTCACGACGCCCGCCACCGTGACGGTCCACCAGGGCGCGGACATGGGACGGCCGAGCACGATCACCGTGACCGTTCCGGAAGGAGCGGACACCGGGATCGGCGTGGCCGGGGCGGCCGTACCGATCCGGCCGGCTACTGCCCCCGCCTGATCCCGAGCGGTCCGGCGATCTCCTGCGCCATCACCTTGCCCGCCTCGAACTCCAGCGTCTCGTCGCCCATGCTCTGGTCCGTGTCCAGCCCGTCCAGCTCCTCCAGGGGCTGGTTGAGGCGGACGTGGATGAGGACGGACTGCAGGGCGCGCAGGGCGGCGGAGGCGGTGGGGCCCCAGTTGGAGAAGTAGGAGAACTGCCACCACCACAGGGCCTCCGTCACCCGGCCGGCGCGGTAGTGGGCCATGCCGTGGCGGAGGTCGGTGATGACGTCGGCGATGTCGTCGGAGAGCCGGGCCGGAACCGGGGCCGTGCGCGGCTCGTAGGGGTCGAAGACCTCCGAGTAGACGTCGACCGGGTCCAGCAGCCGGGCGAGGTTCTCGCGCAGTTCGTCGACGTCGGCGTCCGGGCCCGTGTCCGGCTCGTAGCGCTCGTCGGGGACGATGTCCTCGTGCGCGCCGAGCCGGCCGCCGGCCAGGAGGAGCTGGGAGACCTCCAGCAGCAGGAAGGGCACGGCGGAGCCCGGCTCGTCGCCCTTCGCGACCTCCGTCACCGCCACCAGGAAGCTCTCCACCTGGTCCGCGATCTGGACCGCGAAGTCGTCCGGGTCCTGCGTCGTGGCATGCAGCGTGGCGTCAGACATCTAGGAGTCGTCTCCCCTCGAAGGCGCGGCCGAGAGTCACCTCGTCCGCGTATTCCAGGTCGCCACCCACCGGGAGGCCGCTGGCCAGGCGGGTGACCTTGAGGCCCATGGGCTTGATCATCCGGGCGAGGTACGTCGCCGTCGCCTCGCCCTCCAGATTCGGGTCCGTGGCCAGGATCAGTTCCGTGACCGTCCCGTCGGCCAACCGCGCGAGAAGTTCTCGTATACGCAGGTCGTCGGGGCCGACACCCTCGATCGGGCTGATGGCGCCGCCGAGCACGTGGTAGCGGCCCCGGAACTCCCGGGTCCGCTCGATCGCCACCACGTCCTTCGGCTCCTCCACCACGCAGATGACCGAGGGGTCGCGGCGGGTGTCACGGCAGATGTTGCACAGCTCCTCCTGCGCGACGTTGCCGCACGTCGCACAGAAGCGGACCTTCGCCTTGACCTCCATCAGGGCCTGGGCGAGGCGTCGTACGTCCGTCGGTTCCGCCTGCAGGATGTGGAAGGCGATCCGCTGGGCGCTCTTGGGACCGACGCCGGGCAGCCGCCCCAGCTCGTCGATGAGGTCCTGCACCACGCCTTCGTACACGGACTGCCGTCCTTCCCGGGGGTTCCTTACACGTACGTACGGTAGTTGGCGGACGCCCCTCTTAGAAAGGCGGGCCGGGTCTCGACAACGGCTCAGAAGGGCAGGCCCGGGATGCCGCTGCCGCCGCCGAGGCCCTGGGCCAGCGGGCCGAGCTTCTGCTGCTGGAGGTTCTGGGCGTTCTCGTTGGCCGCCTGGACGGCCGCGACGATCAGATCGGCGAGGGTCTCGGTGTCCTCGGGGTCCACCGCCTTGGGGTCGATCCGCAGGGCACGCAGCTCACCGGCGCCGGTGACGGTCGCCGTGACCAGGCCTCCGCCCGCCTGCCCGTCGACCTCCGTCCGCGCCAGCTCCTCCTGCGCCTTCTGCAGGTCCTGCTGCATCTTCTGGGCCTGCTGGAGCAGCTGCTGCATATTGGGCTGGCCACCACCGGGAATCACGATTCAGCTCCTGGATTCGTCGTTTCATCCGTTGTGTTTCCGTTGGGCACGAGCCTACGTGGTCCGCGCAGCCATCGCCCCGCCACTCTTTCGAGTGAGATCGCCGTGACTGCCATACCTGATCAAGGCCCTCTTGCGGGCGGAAAAGCGGCGAAAGGCACGCCCGCGCCACCCATTGGGCGGTAGGAAGGGTCCCGCTGAGCGGTAGGAAGGGGTCCGCGTCGGCATGCGATGTCACGCAACGTGAGCGGCCGTGATCAGTAGGGAGTGCCGGGTGGGTCAGCCGGAGATGCAGCCCGAGGGTCCCCCTCAGGACGAGCGGGGCGAGGGCGCGGCCGGACTGCGGCCGGGGGATCTGGCCGGGCGGTCCTTTCCGCTCGGGGACTGGGGCGAGCCGGCCGAGCGGCTGCACGAGCTGTACCGGTGGGTGGAGCGCGGGGCGCTGGAGACGGCGGCCTGGTATCTCGCGGACCGGGTGTGGAAGCGGCGGGGTGCGCGGGCGCTGCGGGCCGGGGCCGCCGCAGGGGCGGTCACCGGGGCCGCGATGCCGTTGCTGGACCTGACCGGGGTGCTCGGCGGGGCGGCCGCCTGGGGCTATCTGGCGCTGCTGCTGGCCGTCGCGTGTGTGGCGGTGGACCGGTTCTTCGGGGTGACGTCCGGCTGGATAAGGGACGTGGCCACCGCGCAGGCCGTGCAGCGGCGGCTGCAGGCGCTGCAGTTCGACTGGGCGTCGGAGAGCGTGCGGGAGGTCCTGGGGCCGACGGAGGGGACGGCCGGGGAGGCCGCCGAGCGGTGTCTCGGGGTGCTGCGGCGGTTCTCGGAGGACGTGACGGAGCTGGTGCGGACCGAGACGGCCGACTGGATGGTGGAGTTCCGGACCGGGTCGGCACCGATGGGGATCCAGTCGGCGGTGGCGTCCCCGGCGCGCGGCACGGACGGCGCCGGCCTCAACGGCCGTTTCCCCCTTCCCCCGGGACCCAACTCCCGCCCCAACATGCCCCGTCAGCGTCCGCCCGAGCCCAGGTGACCACACGGCCGTACGGCAGGACGTGATCTCCCGTCAGTGTCCCGCCGATCTACCGCCGGTCTCCCGCCGATCTACCGCCCATCTACCGTCAGTCCTCCGTCAGTCCCCGGAGCACAGCCCCGTGGCCACCGTCGCCGAGCACGGCAGATGGCCGTGGGCACGGATGACGTTCTCGTTGGCGGTGTCACCGATGTAGGCGAGGAAGGCGGCGGCGAGGGAGCCGGAGGCCGGGGTGCCGTAGGTGTAGGCGTACTCCACGCCCCGGTAGGGGTACTCGCTCCTGCCGTACTCGATGTCCTCCACGGAAGGGGCGGCGCCGTCGAGCGGGACGGTGCGCAGTCCCGGGTGACCGGAGGAGGCCAGGGTGAACTCGGAGTAGCCGAGCGCGCCCGGGATCCGGGCCACCGTGGCCAGCACGTCCTCGGTGGAGTCGAGTTCGCAGCGCATGACCGGCGCGGAGGTGTCGTCCTTGTGCACGCAGTCCAGGGAGGTGCTGGGCACCCGCTCCCAGGTGCCGAGCACCCGGCGCTGGAAGATCTGCCGGGTCCCGGAGTCGGCGTTACGGCTGACCAGGACGATGGGCAGGTCGGGCAGCGAGGCGTCCAACTGCTTCCAGCGGGTCACCTCGCCGCGGTAGATACGGCGTACGTCCCGCACCGACAGGCCCTTGGCCGGCAGCCGGACGCCGTCGTTGACGACGAGGGTGAACACGGACAGGGCGATGCGCCGGCCGACCAGCTTGCCCGGTCCGCCGATCGCCGGGCCGTCGGAGAAGGCGACGACCGAACGGCTGTCCGCGGAGAGCGCGTTGACGCCCGCGGAGCTGCCGCGGGCGTCCACGGTGATGGCGGAGTCCGGGCACTTGCGCTGGTAGTCCTTCGCCAGGTCCCGTACGACGGGCGCGAAGGCGGTCGAGCCGGTGACCGTGAGGCGGCCCTTCTCGCAGCCGATCGGGACCGGGTGGTCGTCGCGGGCCACGACGATCACCGCGAGGGTGAGGACGCTGACCGTCAGCATGATGGTGATCAGCCGGGCGGCACGGCTGAACAGGGGCGGTTTCTCGTCGGGCGTGGCGCTGCGGTTGGGGTGCACCTCGCCTTCCCGGATGCCGCCGAACAGCCGGATCTCGCTGCCGACGTCGCCGCCGGAGAGCAGCACCAGCAGCTTGTAGTGGTCGCCGCGGTTGAGCGGGACGCGCGGGATGCGCAGGGTGTTGCCCTCGTAGCCGAAGCCCCGGGTGGGGGTGAAGTGGTCCATCAGGTGGTCGGTGTCGGAGGGCTGGGTGACCGAGACACCGCGGATGGTGCGGTCGTTGAACACCGCGGTCAGGCCGTGGACCTCGGGGCTGGTGTAGTCGTCGCGGTCGATGCCCTGGGAGCCGTCGTTCTCGACCCGGATCAGCACCAGGGTGGCGTCGGACATGCCGGGGGCCTCGTCGAAGAGGCCGAGGCGCACGTTGGCTCTGCCCAGGCGTACGTCGTCGCCGATCGGGTTGTCCATCTGGACGCGGTAGCCGATCCGTTTGCGGCGCGGCACCCGGCGCTCGTACCAGACCATCACGCCGGACGCGGCGATGCCGAGCACGGCCGTGCCGACCGCGACGACGTTCTCCGGGCTGAACCACTGCACTTGGGTGCCCCCGCAACTCCCCGAGCCGGATCAGGGAGGTCACCGTACGTCCGTGCGAGTTCAACTTCCTTAAGCGCAAAGGTACTTGCGGTTACTGTCGGGTGTAGTCCAGCTTCTCGCCGTTGCTGGTGTTGACGCGCTGGAGGGTGCCGTCGGGGAGCAGGGCGATCTCGGTGGCGCTGCCCGGTTTGCAGTAACCCGAGTCGCCCTCGGTGACGTTGGACGGGCCGATCTCCAGCGGGCCGTCGCCGCTCGGGGCGGCGGTGAGCCGGGCCTGGAAGACGCAGTGGTAGTCGCCGCTGGTGGTGGGGCCGTCCGCGACGAGGGTCAGTACGGCGTCGCCCACCTGCCCCTGTCGGATGGTGAGTTGGCGGGTGTTCTGGCCGTCCTTGTTGGTGATGGTGGCGGTCCAGGTGCCGAGGTAGCCAGCCGGGACCGCTCCGCCCGTCGGCGCGGAGGTCGTCGGGGAGGCGGTGGTCGGGGACGGCTGCCCGGTGGTCGGGCCGGGGCTCGGGGG
>NZ_WVUG01000125.1 GCF_017614965.1 Streptomyces griseorubiginosus
CCCCTCCGGCAGCTGCGACGCATCTCCCCCGCCTCCCGTCCCCCTGGTCAAAGGCACCGGAATCAGACTCTATGTCACCCCCTGCCAAGCCCAGGTAAACGGATCCCCCACGGCACTCCAGACTCCCCGGCCGTCACTTCACGCGGCCGCGCCGTCCTCCTCCGCGATCCGCGCGGGCGCGCTCTCCCGTTCCTCGAACTGCGTCCGGTACAGCTCCGCGTAGCGTCCGTTGGCCGCCAGCAGCTCCTCGTGGGTGCCGCGTTCCACGACCAGTCCGCCCTCGACGACCAGGATCAGATCGGCGGAGCGCACGGTGGAGAGGCGGTGGGCGATCACGACCGCGGTGCGGCCCTCCAGGGCCTCGGCCAGGGCCTCCTGGACCGCGGCCTCGGAGGTGTTGTCGAGGTGCGCGGTGGCCTCGTCGAGGATCACGACCCGCTGACGGGCCAGCAGAAGGCGGGCGATGGTCATGCGCTGGCGTTCGCCGCCCGAGAGGCGGTAGCCGCGTTCGCCGACGACGGTGTCCAGGCCGTCGGGCAGGGAGCGGACCAGGTCGTCGAGGCGGGAGCGGCGCAGCGCGTCCCACAGTTCGGGCTCGGTCGCCTCCGGGCGGGCGAGGAGGAGGTTGGCGCGGACGGTGTCGTGGAAGAGGTGGCCGTCCTGGGTGACCATGCCGAGGGTCGCGCGCAGGGAGCCGGCGCTCAGGTCGCGCACGTCGACCCCGCCGACCCTGACGGCGCCCCCGTCGACGTCGTAGAGCCGCGGCAGCAGCTGCGCGATGGTCGACTTGCCGGCGCCGGAGGAGCCGACGAGGGCGACGGTCCGGCCGGGTTCGGCGCGGAAGGAGATGCCGTGCAGGACCTCGTCGCCGCCGCGGGTGTCGAGGGAGGCGACCTCCTCCAGGGAGGCGAGGGAGACCTTGTCGGCGGACGGGTAGCCGAAGCGGACGTCGTCGAACTCGACGGCGACCGGGCCCTCGGGGACCTCGCGGGCGTCCGGTTTCTCCTCGATGAGCGGCTCGAGGTCGAGCACCTCGAAGACGCGCTCGAAGCTGACCAGCGCGCTCATCACCTCGACGCGGGCGCCGGCGAGCGCGGTGAGCGGGGCGTACATGCGGGTCAGCAGCAGGGCCAGGGAGACGACGGCGCCCGGTTCCAGGGTGCCGCGCAGGGCGAACCAGCCGCCGAGGCCGTAGACCAGGGCGAGGGCCAGGGAGGAGACCAGGGTCAGCGCGGTCATGAACACCGACTGGGCCGTGGCCGTGCGGACTCCGATGTCGGCGACGCGGCGGGCGCGGGCCGCGAACTCCGCCGACTCCTCCTCCGGGCGCCCGAACAGCTTGACCAGCGTGGCGCCCGGCGCGGAGAAGCGCTCGGTCATCCGGGTCCCCATCGCCGCGTTCAGGGTCGCCGCCTCCCGCTGCATCCGCGCCATCCGGCTGCCCATGCGCCGGGCGGGAACGACGAACAGCGGGAGCAGCACCAGCGCGAGCAGGGTGATCTGCCAGGACAGGGTGACCATGACGGCGAGCGTGAGCACCAGCGTGACGACGTTGCTGACCACTCCGGACAGGGTGTTGCTGAACGCGCGCTGGGCGCCGATGACGTCGTTGTTGAGTCGGGAGACCAGCGCTCCCGTACGAGTGCGTGTGAAGAACGCGACCGGCATCCGCTGCACATGATCGAACACAGCCGTGCGCAGATCGAGGATGAGTCCCTCCCCGAGCGTCGCCGAGAGTCTTCTGCCGAGGATGCCCAGCGCCGCCTCGGCCACCGCGATCAGCGCGATGAGCAGCGCGAGGCGGACGACCGTGCCCTGGTCGCCCCGCGACACGATCGCGTCGACGACATGTCCGGCGAGCACGGGGGTCGCCACGGCGAGCAGGGCGGTCACCACCCCGAGGAGCACGAACTGCGCGATACGGGCGCGGTGCGGTCGGGCGAACGCGGCGATGCGGCGCAGCGTGGCGCGCGCCACGGGTCGTCGTTCCTGCTGGGCGGTCATGACACTGTGCAGCTGTGTCCACGCTGTGGTCTCCATGCTCATGGGAGAGAACGTAGAACCTCGAGCGTTGTTGAGGTCAACACTTCCGTCGCATCGTCCCCTGCCCCGAAGGACCCCATGGCTCTGCCTCCCCAGCCGCTTTCCGTCCGTAAGACGCTGTCCGCGATTCCGCAACCCGCAGTTGGCGCGGTGCGGAGACCCTCTTCGGATGTGACTGCGGTTCAACTTCCCCAAGGCCCCCTCACTCCGGGACGGTTCCCCCGTCGCGTCCCGGTCCGCCAGATCCTGTGCCTTCTTCCGCTCCTGCTGGTCACCGTCGTCGCCGTGCAGCACCGGGACGTGCTCGTGGAGGGCTTCGGCCATCTGCGGTCGGCCGAGTGGCCGTGGCTGCTGGCCGCGGCCGGCGCCACCTGTCTGACCTGGGTGGCGGCCGCGTTCACCCGGCAGGGCGCGGTCGTCGACCGGCTGCCCAGGCGGCGGCTGCTCGCGACGCAGTTCGCCGCGGGCTCGGCCAACCATCTGCTGCCGACCGGTCTCGGCGCGGGGGCGGTCAATCTGCGTTTCATGACGGTGTGCGGCATCCCGCTGGCCCGTTCCTCCGCCGCGCTGGCCCTGTATCTGCTGGCCGAGTCGGTCACCCGGGTGGGGCTGCTGGTCGTCCTGCTGGTCGCGTTCCCCGACGCCCTGCGCTTCGGCGATCTGCTCCCGCACGGCTCGACGGCTCCCCTGCTGCTGACCGTCGGCGCGGTCGCGGTCGTCGCCGTGACGCTCCTCGCCCTCGTACGGCGGCTGCGGACCACCGTCCTGACCTTCCTGCGGACCGCTGTGGGCGAACTGCGCTCGGTGCACACCCGCCCGTGCCGCGCGCTCGCCCTGTGGGGCGGCTCGCTCGCCTTCCCCTCCCTTCAGGCGGCCGGTCTCGTCCTGGTCGGCCTGTCCCTGGGGCTGCCGGTACCGCCCGTGCACATGGCGGTGGCCTACCTCGCGGCGACGGTCGCGGTGGCCCTGGTACCCACTCCGGGCGGGCTCGGCTCGGTGGAGGCGGCGCTGATCGTGGCCCTGGTCGCGGCGGGCGCACCGGCGGCCGTGGCGACGGCGGTGGTCCTGGCCTACCGGATCATCACGGTGTGGCTGCCCCTGGTACCGGGGGCGTTGACGCTGGGGGCGCTGGTGCGCCTGAAGGTGATCTGAGGATCGCCCGGGCCGCACCCCGGCGCTCTGTCCGGATCCGTACCGTACGGCCCTTCGCGCGGGGCGAACTCCTGCGCCGGATAAGGCAGGATGAGCGGTTGCACATCCTGGACTTGGAGGTAGTCGGTGAACCGAGCGCTCACCGTGGACGATCTGGTCGTCGCCGCAGTCGCGCTGGTGGCGGGGCTGTTGGCGGCGTTCCTGCTGCGCATACTGATGCGGTGGCTGGGCAAGCACGCCGGCCGGACACGTTGGAGCGGTGACGACGTCATCGTGGACGCGCTGCGGACGGTGGTGCCGTGGGCGGCGTTCCTCGGCGGTGCGGCCTCCGCAGGCGGGGTGCTGCCGCTGACGAGGACCGTCCAGACACACGTCAACCAGTCGCTGACCGTCGTCCTCATCCTCGTGGTGACGCTGACGGCGGCCCGGGTCATCGCCGGTCTGGTGCGGACCGTCACCCAGTCCCGCTCCGGGGTCGCCGGGTCGGCCACGATCTTCGTGAACATCACCCGGGTCCTGGTGCTGGCACTCGGCTTCCTGGTGGTGCTGCAGACGCTCGGCATCTCCATAGCGCCGATGCTCACCGCCCTCGGTGTCGGCGGTCTGGCGGTCGCGCTGGCCCTGCAGGACACCCTCGCCAACCTCTTCGCGGGCGTCCACATCCTGGCGTCCAAGACCGTGCAGCCCGGCGACTACATCCGGCTCAGCAGCGGCGAGGAGGGGTACGTCGAGGACATCAACTGGCGCCAGACCACGGTCCGCGCCCTCTCCAACAACCTGGTCGTCATCCCCAACGGGCAGCTCGCCAAGGCGAACATGACCAACTTCATGCGCCCCGAGCAGCAGTTGACCATCCTGGTCCAGGTGGGCGTCGGCTACGACAGCGACCTGGAGCACGTCGAGCGGGTCACCCTGGAGGTGGTCTCCGACGTGATGACCGGGGTCAGCGGGGCCGTACCGGAGCACGAGCCGGCGATCCGCTTCCACACCTTCGGCGACTCCCGGATCGGCTTCACGGTGATCCTGGGCGTGGGCGAGTTCAGCGACCAGTTCCGCATCAAGCACGAGTTCATCAAGCAACTGCACCGGCGCTACCGCGAGGAGGGCATCCGCATCCCGGCGCCGACGCGGACGGTGGCGCTGCAGCAGGGGTCGGTGTCGATCCCGCAGCAGCGCGGCCCCCAGGAGGTGGGCGACGCGAACGTCGCCCACCTGGAGTGACCTACAGGGTCGCCGAGTTGTCGTGGTACCCGCCCGTCCGCCGGCGCGGCGCGAGCGAGGAACTGACCGGCGTGACCGTCCAGTCCGGGTGACCGGGCATCCGGGGGGTCTTCGTGCCGTAGAGCCAGTCCCGCAGGAAGCCGGACAGGTCCTGGCCGGAGACCTCCGAGGCGACGGCGATGTAGTCCTGCGTCGTCGCCGAGGAGTTGCGGTGACGGTCCAGGAAGCACCGCTCGACGGCGTGGAAGACGTCCTCCCCGACGAGCTGACGCAGTGCGTACAGCACCAGGACGCCGCCCGTGTAGCGCTGGCTGTCGAAGAGGTTGACCGCGTTCGGGGCCGCGACCGGGCCCGAGTCGTGCCGCCACTGGTCGCCGAGGCCGTACGTGTACTTCATCCGGTCCTCGAAGGTGCTGTAGCCGAGCGAGTCGGTCCAGCCGCGCTCGTAGCGGTACAGCAGCCCGTAGAAGTCCGCGTGACCCTCGTTCAGCCACAGGTCGGCCCAGGTGGCGGGGCTGACGAGGTTGCCGAACCAGGAGTGGACCAGCTCGTGCATCATGTGCGAGCCGATCTTCTTCTCCTCCTGGAGCAGGAAGTTCGGCTTGTACAGGGTGAGGGTCTGGGTCTCCAGGCCGGTGAAGTCGAAGGCCGCCGGGTCGTCGGAGTTGCAGGGCAGCAGTCCGTACGTCTCGAAGGGGAACGCGCCGAGGCGCTGTTCGAGCCAGCCGACCAGGCCGGGGGTGAGCGCGAGGGCGGGCTCCAGGGCGTCGGCGCGGGCGGCCGGCACGACGTCCCGCAGCGGCAGTCCGTTCGGCCCCTGGCGGTCCTTGACGACGTAGTCGCCGACGGTGATCTGCACCAGCTCGGTCGCCATCGGCTCACGGGAGCGGTACGTGTACGCGGTCCGGCCGTCGGCGAGGGTCTCGGTGCCGGTCGCCAGGCCGTTCGCGACACCGCGCAGTCCGGCCGGGACGGTGACGCGGAAGGTGAAGTCCGCCTTGTCCGAGGGGTGGTCGTTGCACGGGAAGACGGTGTGCGCGGAGTCGGGCTGCGGGCAGACGGCGAAGCCGTCCGGGGTGACGACCCAGGCGGTGTGCGCCAGCGCGCGGCGCGGATCGGCGCCGTACTCGACACAGACCGTCACCCGGGCCCGCGCCGGCAGCGGTCGGGCGGGCGTGATGCGCAGCTTCTCGTCCACCTGCTCGAAGGCGGCCGCGCGGCCGGAGACGCGGACAGAGCGTATGTCCAGGCCGAGGGCGTCCAGGGAGAGGCGGGTGAGGGCCTGGGTGGTGCGGATGCGCAGGGTCGCCGTGGCGTCGACGAGCCGGGTCGTGGCGTCGTAGGCGAGGTCGAGGTGGTAGGCGGCGACGCGGTAGCCGTCGTTGCCGAGGCTCGGGAAGACGGGGTCGCCGAGGGTCTCGGGCCCCGGCGTGCCCTTGCCCTTCTCGGTGGCCTGGGCGGTTCCCCCCACGGTCAGTGCCGCGGCCGTGCCGATCAGCGCGGCCGCGGGGGCCGTCACTCGGGTGCGATATCTCATGGTCAGCTTTCGCTCGGGCGGCCGGTCGGTCGGTTCCGGCCGTCGACGATCAGATGCGATCAGGTGCACGATCTACATCCATGACCCGGGATGCGACGCGTTGGTTGCACGGACCCCTGTCGAGTCGGCCTCGATCACGAGATATCTTGATGTCGAGCAATGTTGCAGACGTGGAGCGGAGCACCCGGTGACTGACTCGACCATCATCTATACGCACACTGACGAGGCCCCGGCCCTGGCGACGTATTCCTTCCTGCCGGTGGTCCAGGCGTACGCCTCGCAGGCGGGTGTCTCCGTGGAGACGCGGGACATCTCGCTGGCCGGGCGGATCATCGCCGTGTTCCCGGAGTACCTGGCCGAGGACCAGCGCATCCCCGACGCCCTGCACGAGCTGGGCGAGCTGGCCAAGACGCCCGCGGCCAACATCATCAAGCTGCCGAACATCTCGGCGTCCATCCCGCAGCTGAAGGCCGCCGTCGCCGAGCTGCAGGCCCAGGGCTACGCGCTGCCGAACTACCCGGACGACCCGAAGACCGACGAGGAGCGGGAGATCCAGGCCCGCTACGACAAGGTCAAGGGCTCCGCCGTGAACCCGGTCCTGCGCGAGGGCAACTCCGACCGCCGCGCCCCCGCCTCGGTCAAGAACTACGCCAAGACCCACCCGCACCGCATGGGCGCCTGGTCGGCCGACTCCAAGACCAACGTGGCGACCATGGGTGAGAACGACTTCCGCTCCACCGAGAAGTCCGTCGTGATCTCCGAGGCCGGTTCGCTGCGCATCGAGCTGGCGGCCGAGGACGGCACCACCACCGTGCTGCGCGAATCGGTACCGGTCCTCGAGGGCGAGGTCGTCGACGCCTCCGTGCTGCACGTGGCCGCGCTGCGCGAGTTCCTCACCGCGCAGATCGCCCGCGCCAAGGCCGAGGACGTGCTGTTCTCGGTGCACCTGAAGGCCACCATGATGAAGGTCTCAGACCCGATCATCTTCGGTCACGTGGTGCGTGCCTTCTTCCCGAAGACCTTCGAGCAGTACGGCGCCACGCTCGCCGCCGCCGGTCTGTCCCCGAACGACGGTCTGGGCGGCATCCTCAAGGGCCTGGACGCCCTGCCCGAGGGCGACGCGATCAAGGCGTCCTTCGAGGCGGAGCTCGCCGAGGGCCCGGCGCTGGCCATGGTCGACTCCGACAAGGGCATCACCAACCTGCACGTCCCCTCCGACGTCATCGTCGACGCCTCCATGCCGGCCATGATCCGCACCTCCGGCCACATGTGGGGCCCGGACGGCCAGGAGGCCGACACCATCGCGGTCCTGCCGGACTCCTCCTACGCCGGCGTCTACCAGGCCGTGATCGACGACTGCCGGGCCAACGGCGCCTACGACCCGTCCACCATGGGCTCGGTCCCGAACGTGGGCCTGATGGCGCAGAAGGCCGAGGAGTACGGCTCCCACGACAAGACCTTCGAGATCAAGGCCGCCGGCACGGTCCGCCTGGTCGACCAGGGCGGCAACGTCCTGATCGAGCAGCCGGTCGCCGCGGGCGACATCTTCCGCGCCTGCCAGACCAAGGACGCCCCGATCAAGGACTGGGTGAAGCTCGCGGTCACCCGCGCCCGCGCCACCGGCGACCCGGCCGTCTTCTGGCTGGACGAGACCCGCGCGCACGACGCCAACCTGATCGCCAAGGTCAACGCCTACCTGGCGGAGCACGACACCGAGGGCCTGGACATCCGCATCCTCGCCCCCGTCGAGGCCACCAAGCTGTCGGTGGAGCGCATCCGGCGCGGCGAGAACACCATCTCCGTCACCGGCAACGTCCTGCGTGACTACCTCACCGACCTCTTCCCCATCCTGGAGCTGGGCACCAGCGCCAAGATGCTGTCGGTCGTCCCGCTGATGGCGGGCGGCGGCCTGTTCGAGACGGGCGCCGGCGGCTCCGCGCCCAAGCACGTCCAGCAGCTGGTCAAGGAGAACTACCTGCGCTGGGACTCCCTCGGTGAGTTCTTCGCGCTGGTGCCCTCCTTCGAGCAGTACGCCACGGCCACCGGCAACGCCCGCGCCAAGGTCCTGGCCGACACCCTCGACCGCGCCACGGCGACCTTCCTCAACGAGGACAAGTCCCCGACCCGGCGCGTCGGCGGCATCGACAACCGCGGCAGCCACTTCTACCTGTCCCTGTACTGGGCGCAGGAGCTGGCGCGGCAGACCGACGACGCCGAGCTCGCCAAGGCCTTCCAGCCGCTCGCCGAGACGCTCGCCGCCAACGAGCAGAAGATCGTCGAGGAGCTGAACGCCGTCCAGGGCAGCCCGGCGGACATCGGCGGCTACTACCAGCCCGACCCGGCGAAGGCCGCCGCGGTCATGCGCCCGTCGGCCACCTGGAACGAGGCCCTGGCCTCCCTGAGCTGACGTCCCGGGCCTCCGTGCCCGGCCCGCAGCCCCTCGTGCCGCCCCGTCCGGAACCTTTTCCGGGCGGGGCGGTCGCGTTGGCGGACCCGGTCGGCGGCGGGTTCATGAAGGCTGTGTGTCACGCCCGGCAGGACGCTGGCCCGCCCCGATCATCCGTGGTTCCCTCGTGCCATGACGGTGCTCGTGACCCGACGCCACGTGGACTACGTGCGTGTCACCACCACTTCTTGTCGTGCCGTGAGCTGACGCTCCCCTCCGGCCGATCACCTCCCTCCCCGCTGTGCCGACGCGTGTCCGCACGCGTACTCCGGCGCGCCCTTCCGCACGAGGAGCACCACCATGAGCCAGCCCATCGACTCCGTCACCGCAGGTCACACGCCCGAGGAAGTACCCGCAGCGCCGGACACCCCGGCCTGGTCGTTCGAGACCAAGCAGATCCACGCCGGGGCCGCACCGGACCCGACGACGGGCGCCCGGGCGACGCCGATCTACCAGACGACGTCCTTCGTCTTCCGTGACACGCAGCACGCCGCCGACCTGTTCTCGCTCGCCGAGCCCGGCAACATCTACACCCGCATCCACAACCCCACCCAGGATGTCTTCGAGCAGCGGATCGCCGCGCTGGAGGGCGGGGTCGCCGCCGTCGCGCTGTCCTCCGGACAGGCCGCGGAGACCCTGGCGATCCTGACGCTGGCGAGCTCGGGCGACCACATCGTCTCCAGCACGTCCCTGTACGGCGGCACCTACAACCTCTTCCGGCACACGCTGCCGAAGCTGGGCATCGAGGTGTCCTTCGTCGACGACCCGGACGACCTCGAGTCCTGGCGCGCGGCGATCCGCCCGGGCACGAAGGCGCTGTTCGCGGAGACGCTGGGCAACCCGCGCGGCAACGTCCTCGACGTACGGGGCGTCGCCGACGTCGCGCACGAGGCCGGTGTCCCGCTGATCGTGGACAACACCGTCCCCACCCCCTTCCTGCTGCGGCCCATCGAGCACGGCGCGGACATCGTGGTGCACTCGGCGACCAAGTTCCTCGGCGGGCACGGCACCGCCATCGCCGGTGTGGTGGTGGACGGCGGCACCTTCGACTTCGGCGCGCACGCCGACCGCTTCCCCGACTTCACCGAGCCCGACCCCAGCTACCACGGCCTGCGGTACTGGCCCGCGCTCGGCCCCGGCGCCTTCGCCGTCAAACTGCGCGTGCAACTGCTGCGCGACCTCGGCCCCGCGCTCTCCCCGCACTCCGCGTTCCTGCTGCTGCAGGGCGTCGAGACACTCAGCCTGCGCATCGAACGGCACTCCGCCAACGCACAGGCCCTCGCGGAGTGGCTGGAGCAGCGCGACGAGGTCTCCGCCGTCCACTACCCGGGCCTGGAGTCCAGTCCCTGGTACGAGGCGGGGCAGACGTACCTGCCGCGCGGCGCCGGTGCCATCGTCTCCTTCGAGTTGCGGGACGGCGTCGAGGCGGGCAAACGGTTCGTGGACGCGGTCGAGCTGTTCAGCCACCTCGCCAACATCGGTGACGTGCGCAGCCTGATCATCCACCCGGCCTCCACGACCCACAGTCAGCTGGACGAACAGCAGTTGGCGGCGACCGGCACCGCACCGGGTCTGGTGCGGCTGTCGGTCGGCATCGAGAACCTCGCCGACCTGAAGGCCGACCTGGAGGCCGGTTTCCGCGCGGCCAAGGGCGCGGCGTCCTGAACGCCGTACCCGCACCCGAGGCACCCCTCCCGCAGGCCACCGGGGCCTGGCGGGAGGGGGACCCGCCCGGCCGGCGTCGGTGGTACACGGCCGAGAATCCCCTGCAGCTGGAGGCGGGCGGTGAACTGCCCGGCGTCCGGCTGGCGTTCGAGACCTGGGGGCACCTGGCGCCGGACCGCTCCAACGCCGTCCTCGTCCTGCACGCCCTCACCGGCGACAGCCATGTCGCCGGCCCCGCCGGGCCCGGTCATCCGACGCCCGGCTGGTGGGACGGACTGGTCGGGCCCGGCCTGGCCCTGGACACCGACCGCTGGTTCGTCGTCGCCCCGAACGTCCTGGGCGGCTGCCAGGGCAGTACGGGGCCCTCCTCCGCGCGTCCCGAGGGGCATGGACGCTGGGGTGGCGCCTTCCCCTTCCTGACCCAGCGGGACCAGGTGACCGCCGAGGCGGGGCTGGCCGACGCACTCGGCATCGACCGGTGGGCGCTGGTCGTCGGCGGCTCGATGGGCGGGATGCGTGCCGTGGAGTGGTCGGTGTCGTACCCGGAGCGGACCGGTGCGCTGCTGCTCCTCGCCACGACCGGGGCGGCGAGCGCCGAGCAGATCGCCTGGGCGAACATCCAGCTGCACGCCATCCGCGGCGACCCGCAATGGCACGGCGGCGACTACCACGACACCGGGCACGGCCCGTACACCGGCCTCGGGCTCGCCCGCCGCCTCGCCCATGTCACCTACCGCAGCGAGCCGGAACTGCGGATCCGCTTCGGCCGTACGCCCCAGGGCACCGAGGACCCTTTCGGCGGCGGCCGCTACCAGGTCGAGTCGTATCTCGACCATCACGCCGCCAAGCTGGTACGTCGCTTCGACGCGGGCAGCTATGTCGTGCTGTCGGAGGCCATGAACGCCCACGACGTGGGCCGCGGCCGCGGTGGCCTGCGGGCCGCGCTCGGCCGGGTCACCGCCCCCACCCTGGTCGCCGGCGTCGACTCCGACCGCCTCTACCCGCTCGCCCAGCAGGCGGAGCTGGCCGCGCTGATCCCGACCGCGGACCGGCTGCGGATCATAGAGTCGCCGTACGGGCACGACGGGTTCCTGATCGAGACGGCACAGGTCGCCGCGCTGGTCCGCACCCTGCTGACCGGTTGAGTTCCAGCCCGGGCGGCGGCTGACCGGCCAGCCACCCGCTTCACCACTCGCGCGTCGCGATCAGCTCCTCCACGTCCGCGTCGTCGAAGCCGTAGGCCTGGGCGATGAACCAGAAGTCGCCGCCTATCTCCTCCCGGGCCACCGTCTCGATCTCGCTGCCCGCCGCCTCGAACTCGGCCTCCAGCGCGTTGAACTCCTCGGTGGCCGCCTGCGTCAGGGCGTACAGCGCGGCCAGGTCGTCGGGCCGCTCGGCCTCGATGCGTTCGCACAGGGCGACCAGCACCGCCCGGCCCTTGTCGAGGACGTGGTCGGGGAAGTACTCGTCCTCGTACAGGACCTCCAGGAACGGACGGGACGCGGCCTTCTCGTTGCTGATGGGCATGGGTGCTCCCCCGAGTTCGTGCTCGTCGATGTGGCACCTTTGATGCTGCCACGCCCCACTGACAACGCCCCTCTGACAACGCCCGCCGACATCGCCGTCTCACACCGCCCGCTGGAGCAGCCCGTGCCCGATCCCGCCGCCCCGTTCGACCTCCTGCCCGGTGCCGCCGACTCACCCGTGATCCTCCATGTGCCGCACTCCGCACGGGAGATACCGGCCGGGGTGCGCGCGGGCATCGTGCTGGACGACGCGGCGCTGGAGCGCGAGCTGGACCACATCACGGACGCGCACACGGCGGAACTGGCCGAGGCGGCCGCGCGGTTGGCGCGGACGACCCCCTGGCGGTTCGTCAACCGGCTATCGCGGCTGGTCGTCGACCCCGAACGCTTCCCGGACGAGCGGGAGGAGATGCTGGCCGTCGGGATGGGCGCGGTCTACACGCGCACCACGCACCAAGAGGCACTGCGGCCCGCGGACGCCGACCCCGAGCCGCTCGTCGCGCGGTACTTCAGGCCGTACGCGCGGGCCATGACGGACGCCGTGGCCGACCGTCTGGCGAGCACCGGACGGGCCGTCGTCGTCGACGTGCACTCCTACCCCAGCACGGCGCTGCCGTACGAACTGCACGGCGCGGGACCGCGACCGCCGGTCTGTCTCGGCACCGACTCCTTCCACACGCCGCCCGGACTGCTGGCGGCCGCGCGGGAGGCGTTCGCGCCGTGCGGGGAGACGGGGCTGGACAGCCCCTTCAGCGGGACGTACGTACCGCTGGAGTTCTACGGCACGGACGCCCGGGTCGGCGCGCTGATGGTGGAGATCCGGCGGGACACGTACATGACCGAGCCGGGCGGACCGGCGGGCCCCGGCCTGGACCGGCTGGCCGCCGCGCTGGCCACCCTGGTCGAGACCCTGCCCGTCACATGGTGAGGGCAGGGTCCGGGGCGTGCTTCAGGCCGTGAGCCAGTCCGTGACGAGGACTCCCTCGTCGGTGCGCAGACGCAGGGCGAACGGGCCGGCCGGGGACTCCTCGTACACGAAGCGGCCCATGTGGTCGGTCGTCAGGGGCGCCGCGGCCCGCAGGCCCCTGAGCACCTCGACCCGGGCGGTCAGCGGCGGCAGCACCTGCCCCATCAGGCCCTGGGCGCTCAGCTCCACGTCGACGGTCAGCCCGCCCGCGTGGAAGGTCAGCATGCGCGGCACGTCCACGGCTCCCCGCACCGGGATGGCGTCGACCACGGAGTCGAACGTCAGCTCGGCGATCTTGGCGTCGAGGTCGTGCAGGACGAAGGCCTCCACGGCGATCTGCCGCAGTTCGGCCGGGAGCGGGTCGAGGATCGCCGCGCCCCGGCGCAACTCCTCCTCCAGCAGATCGAGCCCCAGGTCCTCTCCTTCGAACGATTCCTCGCCGAACGGTCCGTCGCCGAACGATCCGTCATCGAGCGGTTCCTCGCCGTCGAAGGGTTCCTCGCCGTTCAGGTCACTCATGTCACCCATGTCCCTCACACCGCCCCCCGTGCTTCGAGTCGCGCCCGCAGGCGCCGCAGACAGCGCTGGCGCAGCGGACCGATGCTGCCCACGGCGATCCCGAGGGCCGCGGACACCTCCTGGTAGCTCGGCGGCGGCGAGGCCATCAGGACCCGCAGCAACTGCCTGCACCGCTCGCCCAGTTCCTCGAACTCCTGCCACAGGTGCCGGATCCGCTCGGTCCGGGCGTCGGCCTCCTCCAGATCGAGTAACGACTGCTCGGGCGTACGGTCCTCGCTGACCCGGTCGAGCAGTTGGGGATCGTCCGTCGGAGTGAGCCGCCGCATGCTCTTGAGCACCTTCAGGCACTCGTGCCGCGCGGTGCTCGCCAGCCAGGAGCCGGCCTTGTCGGGTTCTCTGATGCGCCCCAGGTGCTGGGCGAAGCGGAACCACACCGTCTGGTACACCTCGTGCGCGTCGGCGTCGGACAGCCGGTGCGAGCGCACGACGGACCACACCAGTGGGCTCAGCCCCTCCACGAGCGCCTTCCAGGCCGCCGCGTCGCCGTCGACGGCGGACCTGACCTGCGCGCCGACATCTCCTCGTTCCACGGCCCCACTCCTCGTGTACGGCCTGTCATCGTACGCCGTGGAGGGGGAGGTTCCGCACCTCATGCGGGAGCGGCGAGCAGCGTGACCGGCGACGGGCGCCAACCCGCCGGGAGCAGCGCCGGAGCATGCGCCCCGCGCACTTCCGCGTAGGTGGTGTTCCCGGCCAGCAGCTGGGTGCGGGCCACGCGCGGGTCGCTCTCCTTGTTGGCGGTCATGTAGGCGGCGACGAGCCCCGCGGCCACCGGGGTGGCGAAGGAGGTGCCGCTCCAGTGCGCGTAGCCCTCGAACATCACCTGGTCGGCCTTGCCGGGGGTGGGCGCGCCGGTCTCGCTGAGCACTCCGGTGTGGCGCGGGTACTGGCAGGTGCAGGCGTAGGTGAAGCCGTAGCGGCAGGCGTCGTACGTCGTGTGCTGGTAGACGTACGGCACGGGCGCGTCGAAGCCGGTCAGGGTGCTGGTGAGGCGCTCGCCGGGGGCGTACGCGTTCACCCACGCGCCGTGGTTGGTGAAGCACGCGCCGAACTCGCCGTCGCTGCGCAGGGCGCCGACCGACAGCACCGAGTCCTGGTAGTCGGGCAGGGAGGCGTAGGCGGCGGGCCAGAAGGGGGTGGCGCTGGAGTTGTTGCCGGCCGCCGCGACCAGCAGGGTGCGCTGCCCGCGCAGTTCCCGCATGAAGCTCTCCACGCCCAGCAGGCCGTCGGTGCGGCCGTTGGAGGTGCCGGCGGAGAGGCTGATGATGTCCGGCCAGCCGTTCGCGTCGACGGCGTCGAACAGCCGCTGGCCGAACTCGGACTCCAGGACGGCACCGGCGTCGTTCAGGGTGCTGCGGACGGTGATGTCGGTGTTGGGCGCGACGGCCGCGACGAGGCCGGCGATGAAGGTGCCGTGGCCGACGTACTGCAGCAGGTTGCCCGCGCTGTCGGTCTCGGTGCCGTGCAGGTCGCCCTGGACGTGGGCGAGCAGCGGGACCAGTCCGTAGTCGTGCGTGAGGCCGTTGTCGACGACCAGGACGCCGACGGCGCTGTCGGGGTCGTGGGGCAGCTCGGTGGGGACCGGGTTGGTGCCCTGGGTGAGCGGGGAGGGCACGGGCTCGTCGCCCGGACAGGAGTTGACCGCGATGGACACCACGTGGTTGCGGCTGACCAGCCGGCGTCCGGCCCGGCCCTCGTGCTCGCGCATCGAACGCAGGGCGTGCGCCACGGCGCGGTCGCCGCGCCGGTCGCCGTGGCCGGGGTCGCCGACCTGGATGCGGGTGACGCCCGAGCGGTTGGTCTCCGGGCCCGCCCGGCGCACGTGATCGCCGCTCAGACCGGTGGCCTCGGTGAAGCGGGTGCGCACGGTGTCCTCGACGAGCCGCGCCTCCTCGCCGTCCCGGGCGAGGACCACGCCCTTCTCGTAGATGAACTCCGCCGCGTCGTCCGGCCCCAGCGCGAGGGGGACGTCGGGCATGGAACGCTGGATCTGGTCGAACTGTTCGTGGAATCGCTGTGGTGCCATGGCGTGTCCTCCCCCTTGAGGCGACTGTCGTCAGTTCAGAGTCGCCGGGCCGTTCGTTGATACAGCTGATACAGCGCCAAAACGGTGTCGGGTGCAACCAGGGCCACTACCATCCGTTGGGTGACAGCGGGAAGCGACTCGGTTCTCGAACTGCTGCCGATGGTGTTCGCCGCCCCGAACGAGGCCCTGGCGCGGGCCCGGGGCGTGCTGGAGGACGACCCGTCGCCGTGGCACGCCTCCGTGGCGCACCAGGCGATCGGGATCTGGCAGCGGGACTGGGGCGACATACGGCTTGCCCTGCACCATCTGCGCCGCGCCCGTGATCTCGCCGTGCGCGCGCAGGCCCCGGACCGGGAGGCCGACGTGCTGGCCGCGCTCGGCGTCGCGCTGATCCACGCGGGCCGCACCCGGCAGGGCCTGGAGGCGCTGGAGCGGGGTGTCGCCGTCAGCAGCGGCCACACCCGCGCGCGGGTGCTCTTCCGCCGCGCCTACGCCTCCTGGGTGCTGGGCCGGCACCGCGAGGCACTGGAGGACGTACGGCGGGCGATTCCCGTGCTGCGGCAGGCCGACGACGTCATCTGGACGGCGCGGGCGCTGACCCTGCGGGCCACCGTGCATCTGGCGCTCGGCGCCGTGGACCGGGCGGACGCCGACTTCGCCGCGGCCGAGGAGCTGTGGGACACCACCGGCCAGGACCACGACAAGGCGGACGTCGTGGAGAGCCGGGGTCTCGCCGCCTTCCGGCAGGGCGACGTGCCGCTCGCGCTGCGGCTGCTCGACGAGGCCGAGGAGCGGTACGCCAAGCTCGGCACGCCGTCGTTCATGCTCTCCATCCGGCGCTGCGAGGTGCTGATGGCGGCCGGGCTCGCCCCGGAGGCGCTCGCCGTGGCCGACGCGGCGATCGGGGTGATCGACGGCATCGGCGGGCAGTCCACCCGCAAGGCGGAGCTGCTGCTGGTCGCGGCCCGGGCGGCCCGCCTCGCGGGTGACGCGAAGACCGCGATCGCCCGCGCCGCGCTGGCGGTGCGGCTGTTCGCCGGGCAGCGGCGGCCCTGGTGGGAGGCGCACGCCCGGCTGGTGCTGATCGAGGCACGGCTGTCCGCGGGGCGGGCCTCGGGACGCCTGGTCGCGGACGCGGCGGCGGTCGCCGAACGGCTCGCCGCCTTCGGCGCCCCGGCCGCTCCCGAGGCCTCCCTGCTGGCGGGCCGTATCGCGCTGTCGCTGGACTGGACGCAGGACGCGGAACGGCATCTGGCCGTCGCCGCGCGCAGCCGCCACAGCGGGCCGCCGCTGGCCCGGATGACCGGGTGGGCGGCGCAGGCACTGCGGGCCCGGGTCGCCGGTTCCCGGCGGGGCGTCCTGGAGGCGTGCCGACGCGGACTCGACGTGCTCGACGACCACCGGATGACGCTGGGCGCCTCGGAGCTGCGGGCCCGCGCCACCGCGCAGGGCGCGGAACTGGCCGCGCTGGCCCAGCGGGTCAGCCTGGACTCCGGCGAGCCGCGTCGGCTGCTGATGTGGAGCGAGCGCTGGCGGGCCACCGCCCTGTCCACCCCGCCGGCCCGGCCGCCGGCCGATCCGGAGCTGCTCGGTCAGCTGACCGCCTTCCGGGAGATCGCCGCGCGCGCGGAGGAGGCCCGCGGCGGCGGCCGTCCCGTTGTGGCCCTGGAGCGCGAACAGCGGCGCCTGGAACGGGAGATCCGCTCGCGCACCCTGCACATGCGCGGTGACAGGCCCGGTGCCGAGGACCGCTTCGACCCCGGCCGGCTGCTGGACCGGCTGGGCGGGACACGGCTGGTGGAGCTGGCCGTGCTGGACGGCCGGGTGCAGGTGCTGCTGTGCGGGGACGGGCGGGTACGGCGGTTCGAGGCGGGGCTGCTCGGGGACGCCGAGGCCGAGGCGGAGCACGTGCAGGCGGGGCTGCGGCGGCTGGCCCACCCCGGCGCGGAGGCGCGGCTGCCGCTGGTGGAGGCCATGGGACGGCGCCTTGAGGAGCTGCTGCTCGGCCCGGCCGCGGCGCATCTGGGCTCCGGACCCGTCGTGGTCGTACCCCCGGGCCGGCTGCACCGTGTGCCCTGGGCGCTGCTGCCGGCGCTGCGGGAACGGGTGCTCAGTGTGTCGCCTTCGGCGAGCGGCTGGCTGCGGGCGCGGGAGACCGCGCCGCCGCCCCGGGACCGGCATGTGCTGGTGCGGGGGCCGGGACTGGCGACCGGTGGCGCGGAGGTGCCCGAACTCGCCGACCGGTACGGCAGGCCGACGCTGCTGGAGCACGAGGACGCGCGCGTGCCGCGGGTGCTGGAGGAGCTGGACGGGGCCGCGCTCGCGCACATCGCCGCGCACGGCACCTTCCGCGCCGACAGTCCGCTGTTCTCCTCGCTGCGGATGGCCGACGGGCCGCTGATCGTCCATGACTTCGAGCGGCTGGACCGCAGCCCGTACCGGATCATCCTGTCCAGCTGCGACACCGCCCGGCTCGCCGCGGTGGGCGCCGACGAGTTGCTCGGTCTGGTCACCGCGCTGCTGCCGCTGGGCACGGCCGGGGTGGTGGCGAGCAGCGCGCCGGTCAACGACCACGCGGTGGTGCCGCTGATGCTGGCGCTGCACAAGGGCCTTGCCGACGGGCTGTCCCTGGCGGAGGCGCTGCGGGACGCGCGGGCCGCGCTGCCGGACGACGCGCTGCACCAGGCGACGGGGTGGGCGTTCACGGCGTTCGGGGCGGCATGAGGATGGCGGGGGGTTCCCCTGCCGTGGGCGCGGCGGCTCAGGCACCATGATCGTGTGACATATGCGGTGACTGTGGACGTGCACCTCGCTCGGGGTGCCCAGGAACTCGACGCCCTGCAGCGCGAGGGTGTGATCTTCCTGCTGCGCAAGGGCCTCGACTCGATCGAGGCCATCGAGGGTCCCGACGGGATGCAGGTCGACCTGACGGACGACTTCATCGCCGTCCATCCCGAAGGAGCCCTGCTGAAGCTCTTCGTCGACGCGCCGGCGCTGGAGTTCGCGGAGGACGCGGCGCGGGAGGTCGTCGCGGAACTGCTGGAGCGCAGCGAGCTGCTGGCCGACTGGGAGATCACGCGGTGCGAGGTGGATCTGCACCCCGACCTGCTCCAGGAGAGCCTCGACGCGGCCGACGGCCCGGACGCGCCGCCGGCCGACCCTGCCGAACGCGCGCGCCGGCACGCGGAGTTCGAACCCGCCGTCTCGCCGTCCCGGCTGGACGAGGCCGAGATCGAGGAGATGCGCAGCCGACTGCGCTCGCTCGCCCCGAGCCTGCGGGCCTTCCCGCTGTCGGCCTTCGGTCACGACGAGAAGGGAACCGTCGGCCGCGAGGCGGCCGAGGTCGCGGCCGGTGCCCTCGTCCACGCCGTCGACCTCCTCGTCGACCAGTTGTTCACGGACCTGGCGGGGCTGGAGGAGGAGGGCCCGACCGTGGCCGAGAGCGACGCGCCGTTCATGATCCTCGACGACCTGCCGTCGCGGTTCGCCCTCCAGTACACGGTTCTGTTCGCGCGCCGCCTGATCGTCACGGCGATCACCATGACCGGACGCCTCACCCAGCCGCACTTCGGCGAACTGAGCTGTGTCGCCGAGGAGTTGCTGATGAAGTTCCTCCTCGCCCAGGCCGAGGTGACGGCCGACCTGCACGGTCTGCTCACCGACGAGGTCAGCGCGGCCCTGGAGATCTTCACCGCCACCGTGTGCGAGGACCTCGACCACGAGTGGCTGTACGAGCCGGCCACGGACGGCCTCGGAGTGAACGACTGGTTCATCCCGTTCAACGACGACCGCCAGGTACACCCGTACGCCGCGAACGACGGCGAGGACCACGCTTAGGCCTGGCGCGGGCCGTAATCCTGACGGTGTGTCGGGGCATGAGGTGGCGGCCTGACCCCTCCCCCGAATACCGGGGGTCAGACCGCCTGTTCAGGGGGCTCAGGCCGTCTCCGTGTCGGGGAGGTCCATGAGCCACGGGAGTGCCGAGCGGTCGTTCGCGCCGAGGCGGGCGTAGGCGCTGTAGAGGTGGTTGCCGACGGTGCGGATGGAAAGGGTCAGGCGTTCGGCGATCTGGCGGTTGCTCAGGCCCGCCGCCGCCAGGGTGACGATCTGGCGTTGACGGGCGGTCAGTTCGCCCAGGACCAGGCCGGACAGGGCCGGGGTGCGGGCACCCTGGCAGCGGCGGGCCAGGGCGACCGCACGCGTGCGTGACGTGCGCGCGGCGTGCGGGTCGCGGTGGGCCCGTACCGCCTGGGCCCGCGCCTCCGCGGCGAAGAGCAGGAAGCCGCGCTCCTCCAGCGCCTCGGCCGCGCGGTCCAGGCCCGGTCCGTCGGACAGCGCCAGCGCCTGCGCGTGCAGGGCGAGCACCCCGCCCGCCGGAAGGCGGTCGGCGACCTTCTCCGGGGCGCCGAGCCGGACGGCGTCGTAGAGGCCGTAGGCGTCCTCCGCGCCGTACGCCTCCAGGGCCGCCCCCTCCACGTCCCCCCTGGCCACCGCCGGCCAGACCCCGGCCCCGTCCAGGGCCGGCCCTCCCGCCAGGGCCCGCTCGGCGGTGGCCGTGTCCCCCGACTGCGCGGCGGCCAGGGCGAGTTCGGTACGGCAGGAGGCGTCGCCCGGCGCCTCCCGCAGTCCCTCCCTCGCCCAGGCCGCCGCCTCCCGCAGCTCCCCCCGAAGCCGCGAGAACCGCGCGCGTACGGCCGCGTGGCCGGCCGGCACCGGCACGCCCTCCTGGGCGAGCCACTCCCCCACGGGTGCCGGCAGCGCGCGCACATCGGTCCGTTCGATCCCCCGGGTCAACGCCGCCCGCTCCGCGGCGAGCGCCGGCGCGCACTGCTCCGGCGTGCGGGCCAGGCGCCTGGCCCGCAGCCTGCCGGCCGCGGCCCGCAGCACCGGGCCGTGCAGCGGGCGGGCGAGGCGCACGGCGCCGTCGTCGTCGAGGCGGATCAGGTGGTCGGCCTCGAGGGCTTCGAGGTCCCCGAGGTGGAAGTCGTCCATGGGGAGCGGCAGAGGCTCCGAGAAGGCCAGCCGGGCGAGGGCCTCGCTCCGGGGGTGGTCCAGCACCCGCGCGCCGCGCTCGCGCACGGTCGCCGTCAGCGGGAGCGGTCCGCGCCAGGTCCACTGGTCCGTCTCCGGGCAGCGGGTGAGCAGGCCGCGTTCGCGCAGGGCGTCGACCAGGTCGCGGAGCAGGCGCAGATCGCCCTGGGACAGGTGCAGCAGGCGGTTCAGGGTCAGCGGCTCCAGGGAGCCGCCGAGGCCGGCCGCGAGGAGGTTCTCGGTGTCCTCCCGGGGCAGCGGTTCCAGGGCGAGGCGGGGCAGCAGCTCGCCGGTCCACAGGCGGGAAACGGCTCCGGGGCACGGGGCGTCGTCCGCGGCGACGACGATGAGACGGGTACGGCCGTGCACGGCGAGCTGGTGGACGAGGGCGGCCGAGGCGTCGTCCAGGAGATGGGCGTCGTCGATCAGCAGCAGCCGCACGCCGGACAGGAGGTGGACCGCCCGGTGCAGGGAGACCGTCTCGGGCAGCAGGTGGGCGAACGCGGCGAAGGGGATGTGCCGGGTCCCGGGCGTGCCGGCCGCGCGGGCCCGGTCGCTGCCCCGGACCGCCTCGGTGACCAGGCGGGTCTTGCCGCGGCCCGCCGGGCCGGTGACCACGATGCCGAGGTGGCTGGCGGTGAGGGCGCGGCGGATCAGCTCCAGTTCGTCCTCGCGCCCGGTGAACCGCCAGGGCAGTTCGAGGGTCTTCGCGTCGCGTTCGAAGGTCGTCACGGGAGTATGAGTGCGCGTACTCAGCCCTGATACAGGGTGACTTGAGTAGACCCCGACTCAGGCGCCCGTGACCCCGCTCACGGCAGTCTGTTCGGCATGACCGGACGCTACTGCAGCCTCGCGCCGCAGTCGGCCCCCGCCTTCACCCCGGGGCTGACCGCCGAGCGGCTCGGTGCGCTCGTCTCGGGACACCGGATGTGGGTCAACGGCACGGTCCTGCACTACTGCTTCTTCGACGGCGACAGCGACGCCTCGGTCATTCCCGTACCGGGGACCGGGTCGGTGCGCCGTGTGTCGTGGGTCGGCACCTCTCAGCAGCGGGACGTGGTGCGCGCGTGCTTCCAGGAGTGGCGGGACCTCGGCATCGGCATCACCTTCGTCGAGGTCGGCGACCGCTCGGAGGCCGAACTGCGGATCGGCTTCCAGCTCGGTGACGGCTCCTGGTCGGCGGTGGGCCGGGACGCGCTGCGGGCCGGGCAGCACGAGCGCACCATGAACTTCGGCTGGGACCTGACCGCGCCCGGGGAGCGCGGTACGGCGCTGCACGAGATAGGGCACGCGCTGGGGATGCTGCACGAGCACCAGAGCCCGTTCGCCGGCATCCACTTCGACGACGAGGCCGTGTACGCGGACCTCGCCGGCCCGCCGAACTTCTGGGGCCGGGAGCGGACGTACTTCAACATCCTGCGCAAGCTGGACCCGGACGAGGCCAACGGTTCCGTCTGGGACCCGCAGTCGATCATGGAGTATCCGTTCCCGGACGGGCTGATCCTGGAGCCGGAGCAGTTCCGCGGCGGTCTGCACCCGCCGGGCACGCTGTCTCCGGCCGACAAGGAGTTCGCCCTGCGCTGGTATCCACCGGCCGGCGCGCCGCTGCCGCCGGCCCTGGAGCCCTTCCGGTCCGTGCCGCTCGGCCTGGGGCCGGGCGAGCAGGCCGACTTCACGATCGATCCGCAGGAGACCCGCGAGTACACCGTGGGCGCCTTCGGCGCGAGCGACACCGTCCTGGTGGTCTTCGAGGAGCGGGACGGCGAACCGCGCTACCTCGCCGGCCGGGACGACGGCGGAGAACCGCACAACGCCACGATCAGGGCCCGCCTCGTCAAGGGCCGCCGCTACTACGTCCGGGTACGTCTGTACTCCGCGTGGGGTCCGGGGGAAACAGCGGTCATGTGCTGGTGACGGCACACGACCCGCACCACGCGGTCGGCTGGACCACAGTCCGGCGCCGGGGGAGGGTTCGGGGACGGTCGCCTTCGGGGGAGGGAGACCGTCCTCGACCCGTGTCGTCCGACCGGCAGGGGTGAGCGGCGCCGTACGGTGACGGCATGCGTGCCGCGTACATCGAACAGCTCGGCTCCCCCGACGTCATCCGTCATGGCGTGCTGCCAGCGCCGGTGCCCGGCCCCGGGGAGGTGCTGGTCGACGTCGGGGCCACGGCCGTGGACCCGGTGGACGGGTTCGTACGGTCCGGGCGTTTCCGGACGCCGCTTCAGTTCCCCTTCGTCATCGGGCGGGACCTGGTGGGCACGGTGGCGTCCGCCGCGGAGGGGTTCGCCGTAGGTGAGGCGGTGTGGTGCAACAGCCTGGGGCACGACGGGCGTCAGGGCGCGGCGGCCGAGCAGGCGGCGGTGCCGGCCGACCGTCTCTACCGGCTCCCGGCCGGCGTGCCGGCCCAGGAGGCGGTGGCCGTTCTGCATCCCGGGGCGACCGCGTATCTCGCCCTGTTCACGCACGGCGGTCTGCGCGCCGGTGAGACGGTGCTGGTGGGCGGCGCGGCCGGCAACGTGGGCAGCGCGCTGGTGACGCTGGCGGCACGGGCGGACGCCCGGGTGATCGCCACGGCCTCACCGCGCGACCATGAGCACGTACGGGCGCTGGGTGCGGCCGAGGTGGTCGACTACCGGGATCCGGGCGACCGTCTCGCCGCCCTCGCCCCGCACGGGGTCGATCTGCACATCGACACCTCCGGCCGGCACGACCTGCGCACTGCGGTCGCGCTGCTGGCCCACCGGGGCCGGATCGTGCTGATGGCCGGGACCGAGGCCGAACCGGTGCTGCCGGTGGGCCCGCTGTACATGAAGGACGGCTCCCTGCGAGGTTTCGTCATCTCGCACGCCACGGTGGCCGAACTGGCCGAGGCGGCGGTGTGCGTGAACGACCACCTCGCCGCGGGGCTGCTGCGTCCCCGCGCCGTTGAGGTGCTGCCGCTGAGTGCGGCGGCGGAGGCTCATCGGCGCATGGAGCGCGGTGAGTTGCACGGCCGGCGCCTGGTGCTGGACCCGGCGGCGGGCTGAGAGGAGCGCCGGTCAGGGCCGCTGCTGCCGGATGCGCTGGGCGACCGCGCTGTTCTCGGTCTCCCACCAGGGCCGTACGAGGTCCGGCGAGGGCTCGGCCGACTCCGTGGGCGCCGCCGGGACCAGCTCCGTGGCCAGGCGGCGGTCCAGCGCGACCGTCTCGGCGCGCTCCGTGCGGGCCCACTGGACCAGGATCGCGAGGAGGAAGGGCAGCGCCACCAGTTCGGCGATGCTGATCATCGCGCCGCCGCCGAGCTGCTGGTCGTGGCGCACGTCGGGCGACCAGGCCGGGGCGTGGTGCAGGTACCAGGCGCCGGCGATCAGCGTGCCGTGGGTCATCACCACGATGCCCGGTACGGCGTCGATGATCCCGTCGAGGAAGACCAGCGCCGCCCGCACGGGGTGGGTGCACCACGCGGGCAGCGTCTCCTCGCGGGTGAGCACCGGGACCACGAACAGGCTGCCGGCGAGCAGCAGATGGAGGTACATCAGCTGGTGCAGCCAGCCGTCGCGCAGGGCGGTCTCGAAGTACGGCGTGAAGTACACCGTCAGTTCGGTGGCCAGGACGAGGGCGGTGCTGACCAGCGGGAAGGTGAGCAGACGGACCACGCGCCCGCTCATCGCGCGCCGCAGGCGCCCGGCGGCCGGTTCGGGCAGGGCACTGGCGGCGAGGCGCAGCGGGTCGCCGAGGGCCAGGCCGAGCGGTGCGATCAGGTCCAGGAGGATGTTCTGCACGGCCGCCGGCCAGAACAGCACGTGGTCGTAGACGGCGAGGGCCGACATCGTGGCCACCACGAGGGTGCCGAGACCGAGCAGCACGAACGCGGCGAGTCGCGCCGGCGGCCAGTGTTCTCCCCGCCGCCGCAACCGCAGCACGCCCCAGCCGTACAGACCGCCGAGCAGGGCCACGACCAGCAGGGCGGGCACGTCCGGTTGCCATGAGGACAGCAGCCGTCCCACGGTGAGCTCCGGTGGGCTCGACATCGCGCACTCCCTCCACGGCATCCGACCAGACCCGGCCAGGGACTCTACGCCGTGCGCGGACGGCCGGGCGGACGGCGGCCGGTGAGGGGCCGGTCGTCATACCGAGCTCTTGCCGAGTCCTTACCGAGACTCACACAGCGGTCAGTTCAGGCCAGGGATCGGCTACGCTGACCGCCGACCTCAGGGGGAGAGATGATCAACGCGCGTCGGCTGCTGGTCGCCGGAGTGACGGCTCTGCTCGTGGCGGGACTGGGGGCGTGCGGGGGCG
>NZ_WVUG01000126.1 GCF_017614965.1 Streptomyces griseorubiginosus
ACCCTGGCCCGCCCGTTCGCGGGATCCCCGGCACAGCAGTGGGCCGACGGCGAGGCGGGCATCGTGCTGCCGAAGGCCACCGTGCTGGGCTCGATCCCCAAGGACCGGGTCGAACTGGCCCTTCAGCAGACCAGGAAGCTGCTGGTCGACGCCAACCTGAACCCGAAGGTGGTGGCGGGCGGCCGTCCCGAGGCGGCCCTTTCGGTGCTCGACCCCAAGCAGCCGAAGCTGCTGGACGACCTCGACACGGCCCTGCGCACGCCCAGCAAGAACCACGACCCGCTGTCCCTGTTCAGCCGGTTCGACCCGAAGGAGGTGAAGCCCGCCGGGAAGGTGATCAAGGTCCGCGGCCGGATCACCTTCAAGAAGGGCGACTTCGCCGGGGTCGCGGTGCACGCCGACTACACCTTCGTCTACCCGGTGATCCCCGCCGACGGTTCCAACGAGGTCGCCCGCACGATCGTGCGCCGCGTCATCGACGCGGAACTCCCCGACCCCGCGCACTACCAGGTCACCCCCGGCCGGCTGAACCTGCTGCGCTACGACGAGGACGGCGGCAACACCTCCTGCGACGTCTACGACGGTTACCTGCACCCGCGGTTCCCGTCCCGGACGCCCACCGACGGCACCACCCCGACCGGCCCGTCGGTCGACCCGTACGACCGCAGCCGCCCCATCGGCCAGGCGGACTCCTGCGGAACGGTGAGCCGTACCTAGTACCGGACACGCGGCAGGGCGGGCGCACGGCGTACCCGGCATGCGAAGGGCCCCGCGGGACCTGAGGCCGCGGGGCCCTTCTCCGTCAGCACCGACGTCAGGGCAGCGCCGGTGCCCGGGGAGCGGCGCCGGGGGGTTGCGCCGCTTGTCCTGAGTGCGCCCTGGTGGTCCCTAGTGCCCCGGGTCGCCGACCGGGCGCACAAGCGGCGCGCGAATGGTCTGGACCTCTGGCACTCCGCAAGGACACTTCAATGCGGTTGTCTGCGATGGGACTTGGGGGCTTTCTAGGCATCGTGCTGGATGGACGCGCCCTCCGCAACCGTTTGACCCAGGGTTGTGCATTTTTGCAGTTTCCGCCGGTCGGCCCCGGGCGTCCCCGGAGCCGACCGTTTACTTGGGTGACCGGGCTGCTGTCCCCTGCCGTCCGGTCACGACCCTGGAACGAGGTCCCACGACGCACGGCACGACCCGTGCGTCTCATCGCTCCAGCAAGCCACGCGTGGTTCTTTCGGGCCCGCCCCTGGCTGGCGCGGACACCCCACCAACGAGGTGGTTCACGGGGCGGTCACGCGCCGTACGGGTGAGAAGAGTCCGAACTCAGGAGCGACCGCGGCACAGTTCGAGCAGCGTCATCGCCAGCGGCGTCCCCGGCTTGCCCAGCGCCTCGCGGTAGCGGTCGAGGATCTCCATCTCGCGGGACAGGTGCACCCGCCGGCCGCCGGAGGCGATACGGGTCTGCTGCACGACGGCGGAGACGGCCATCCGTTCCTGGATCAGACCGATGATCCGGTCGTCGAGCGCGTCGATGCGCTCCCGGGCCTCCGCGATGGTCGCTTCCGGTGTGGTGGTCATGTCGGGCTCCTCGGTGAAGGGGGTGCCCCGAGGCGACAGGATCCGGAAAACACCAGGCGCCCCGGACCTTGTCGGCCCGGGGCGCCTGGGGAAGTCGCTTGTCAGTGGCTCAAGCAGCACGACCATGGCAGCCGGTGGGCCGGGTGCCATAGGTAAACGTCGAGTGCTGAAGCATGCCGGGGACTATACATCAGCTCCTCCGGCGTCCGCCCCGGGACGACGGCGAGGCTCCCGACGGCCGCCCCGCTAGACTCGGTCCCACAAACCCTCGCCCAACCGCCGGAAGGCACCCCGTGTCATCAGCGACCCCAGCCGCCACCGACACCGTCCTGGTCGTCGACTTCGGCGCGCAGTACGCCCAGCTCATCGCCCGTCGCGTCCGCGAGGCCCGGGTCTACAGCGAGATCGTGCCGAGCACCATGCCGGTCGCGCAGATGCTCGCCAGGAACCCGGCGGCGATCATCCTCTCCGGCGGCCCCTCGTCCGTGTACGAGGAGGGCGCCCCCCGCCTGGACCGCGAGCTCTTCGAGGCCGGAGTCCCCGTCTTCGGCATGTGCTACGGCTTCCAGCTGATGGCCCAGGCCCTCGGCGGCACCGTCGACAACACCGGCGCCCGCGAGTACGGCCGCACCGACCTGCACGTGGCCAAGGCGTCCTCCACCCTCTTCGAGGGCACCCCCGCCGAACAGCACGTGTGGATGTCGCACGGCGACGCCTGCTCCGCCGCCCCCGAGGGCTTCGCCGTCACGGCCTCCACGGACGTCGTCCCGGTCGCCGCCTTCGAGAACGACGAGAAGAAGCTCTACGGCGTCCAGTACCACCCCGAGGTCATGCACTCCACGCACGGCCAGCAGGTCCTGGAGCACTTCCTGTACCGCGGAGCGGGCCTCACCCCCTCCTGGACGACCGGGAACGTCATCGAGGAGCAGGTCGCGGCCATCCGTGAGCAGGTCGGCGACAAGCGCGCCATCTGCGGTCTGTCCGGCGGCGTGGACTCCGCCGTGGCGGCGGCGCTCGTCGCGCGCGCCATCGGCGACCAGCTGACCTGCGTCTACGTCGACCACGGCCTGATGCGCAAGGGCGAGACCGAGCAGGTCGAGAAGGACTTCGTGGCCGCGACCGGCGTCAAGCTGGTCGTCGTCGACGCGGAGGAGCGCTTCCTGACCGCGCTCAAGGGCGTCTCCGACCCCGAGGAGAAGCGGAAGATCATCGGCCGCGAGTTCATCCGGGTCTTCGAGCAGGCCCAGGCGGAGATCATCGCGGACGAGGGCCCGGCGGTGGAGTTCCTGGTCCAGGGCACCCTCTACCCGGACGTCGTGGAGTCCGGCGGCGGCACCGGCACCGCCAACATCAAATCCCACCACAACGTCGGCGGCCTGCCCGAGGACCTCGAGTTCCAGCTCGTCGAGCCGCTGCGCAAGCTGTTCAAGGACGAGGTCCGGATGGTCGGCCAGGAGCTGGGCCTGCCGGAGGAGATCGTCCAGCGCCAGCCCTTCCCGGGCCCCGGCCTCGGCATCCGCATCGTCGGCGAGGTGACCAAGGAGCGGCTCGACCTGCTCCGGGACGCCGACGCCATCGCCCGCGAGGAACTGACCGCGGCCGGCCTCGACCGGGACATCTGGCAGTGCCCGGTGGTACTGCTCGCGGACGTGCGATCGGTCGGCGTCCAGGGCGACGGCCGCACCTATGGCCACCCCATCGTGCTGCGCCCGGTCTCCTCCGAGGACGCCATGACGGCCGACTGGTCGCGGCTGCCGTACGACGTCCTCGCGAAGATCTCGACGCGGATCACCAACGAGGTGCGCGACGTCAACCGGGTCGTCCTGGACGTCACCTCGAAGCCCCCGGGCACGATCGAGTGGGAGTAGGCCCCGGCACGCGGACGATCAGGTGCGCTTGACCGTGCGCAGGGGTTCACCGGGCTTCCAGACCTGGACGACCAGGTACTTGTCGTCCTCGACGTAGGTGCGCACGACCTCCGTCAGCTCGGTGCGAAAGAGGTGGAACGGCTCCGGCGGTTCCACCTCTTCGCCGTATGCGGCCTTCGCCGCGGGATCCTCGACCTCGAGCGCCCGCCCGGCGATCCGCACGTCGCCCCCGCCCATGGTCTGCCCCTCGCCGGGGTTCGCCTGGAGCGCGAACCGCGGGTCGCGGCGCAGATCGAGGGCCTTGAGCGAGTCCGGCATCATGCCGAGCCACAGCTCACCCTTGAGGAAACGGACCTCGAGACCGGTCGTACGCGGGGAACCGTCCTGCCGGAGCGTGGCCAGGACATGATGGGTGAAGGCGCCGAAGCGCTCTTCGGCGGTCTTCGCGAACTCGGGTTCGGCGGCGCTGAAAGCCGCCCAGTTCCATGCCATACGTCCCAGGGTGACGCCGATACCGGACATCTTCTGTCGTGTATCGGCTGCGTGCGTCATCTTTACAAAACAGCTCTGTTCTCCTGCGCTGACCGAGGGTAACTTCCGCCTCGTCAAGCAACCCAGTGCCGGAGGACCACATGCCCGGGCCGACCCCACCGACGCCGCTGCCCAGCGATCGGCTGCGCTTCGCCATGCCGCCGATGCACGACTCGGTCGACGACGAGCGCAGGCACCGGAAGGAGCGGCTCGCGGGCGCGCTGCGGATCTTCGGCAGGTACGGGTTCGAGGACGGCGTCTCCGGCCACATCACCGCGCGCGACCCGGAGTACAGCGACTGCTTCTGGGTCAATCCGTTCGGTATGCCGTTCAAGCACGTCACGGTGAGCGACCTGGTCCTCGCCAACTCCGACGGGCAGGTCATCGAGGGCCGCTACCACGTGAACCAGGCCGCCTTCACCGTGCACGCCCAGGTGCACGCGGCCCGGCCGGACGTCGTCGCCGTCGCCCACTGCCACTCGGTGCACGGCCGCGCCCTGTCCGCGCTCGGCGAGCTCCTGGACCCGATCACCCAGGAGAGCTGCGCCTTCTACGAGGACCACGCCCTCTACGACGCCTACACCGGCGTCGCCGTCGACGCCGAGGAGGGCCGCCGTATCGCCTCCGCGCTCGGCACCCGCAAGGCGCTCGTGCTGCGCAACCACGGACTGCTCACGGTCGGCGACTCGGTGGACGCGGCGGCCTGGTGGTTCCTGTGCATGGAACGCTCAGCGCAGGTCCAGCTGACCGCCAAGGCGGCCGGCCGCCCCCTCCTCATCGACCACCGGCTCGCGGTCGCGACCCGCGAACAGCTCGGCGGCGACCTGGTCGCCTGGATCAACTACCAGCCCCTGTGGCAGGACATCAGCCGCAGCGAACCGGATCTGCTGTCGTAGGGGGCAGCCGCAGGGCGCTCAGAATCCGCGCAGCACCGCCGCCTTGGTCATCGCGAACTCCTCGTCCGTGAGCACCCCGTCCCGGTGCAGCTCCCCCAACTCCCGCAGTCTGCGCAGCAGTACGTCGTGGTGGTCGGCCGGGGGCGAGACGGCGCCGACGGGCCGGCGGCCGGCGAGCTCGCCGCCGTTGCGGGTCGAGGGATGCGGCAGTCGCGCGGTGACCGCGGTGGCGACCAGCGCGGTCAGCAGATCGCGCCGCGCGCTGCCCCACAGGTCCAGGGCGTACGGGTCCTTCTCCGGCGGCAGCTTGGAGAACACCGTCTCCCGCGTCACGAACCGCAGAAAGCCGTCCTCATAACCGGAGTTGGGCAGCCACTCCACCTGCACCACATCGCTGACGGCCATGATCCGCGGTCCCGTCGCCCGCTTGACCCGGTCCGAGGTGTCGGCCCAGTCGAGGCGTACCTGGGTGCCGTCGAAGGAGACCGTGCCGTCGGAGGAACGGACCGAGACCGGCACCGGCGGACCCGGCAGCAGATACGCCTTGGTCGGCTCCTTGGGGATCTGCTCCAGCATGAGCGCCTGCCGGATCTCCTCCGCCACGTACTCCGCGACCCCGGAGCGGTCCACGTCCACCAGCAGCCGGTACGGGTCCGCCGCGTCCGGCAGCCGCCCACCGGTCGCCTGCAGCAACGGATCCGCCCCCTCGCGCAGCCGCATCCGCAGCCGCCCCCGCTTTCGCTCGGGCTCGAAGACCACACCCGCGATCGCCTCCAGGGGTACGGCGACCTCCCCGTACGTCTGCCGGAACAGCGGCACGGAGCGGTGCAGGCCCGGCGTGATCCTGACCGTGGTGCCGTCGAAGGCCCAGGTCCCGTCGCGCTGGATGATCTCGGCCATAGGGAAATTCTCGCAGCCGGGTCAACACGGCGGCCCCCTCTTCACCCGCGCTGACCAGACCTGGCCGACGAGGACGGGGTGGCGTAGGGCACAATTCGCTGGCATCACAGGGGAGTTGCAGGACGGCGGCCGACCCCCCGGACGGGGGCCGCCGGTCGATCGGATCGTGCGGAAGGCGGGCGTCGGGCGTGGCGGTGCAGGAGGCGAGAGGCGGGGCGGACACGGGCGCGCCGGGCGGGGCGCACGCGGGTGGCTGCACCTGCGGGGACTGCCCGCACGGAGCGCGCGAGGGACATCGGCGGGCGGTCGCCGAGTTCCTCCTGATGCGTGACGGGTTCGCGGCCGGACAGGGGGTGCCCGCCGCGGTCGCCCACTCCGCGCAGGCATCCCGCCAGTGGGTGTCGGAGGAGCTCAGCCAGTCCGCGGAACTGGTCGCCGAACGCGGTCGCGCCGAGGGCGAGGCCTGGCTGACCCGGCTGTGGCTCCGTACGACCATCACCGTGTGGGCCCTGGTGCTGGTGTTGCTGCTGGTGCAGTCCCTGACGGCGATCGGCGCGGGATGGACGGCGGCGCGCACGGCCGGACTGCTGGCGGCGCTGCTGACCGCCGGTGTGCTCACGGCCGCCTCCTGGTTCCACCGGGCCCGGGGCGGCGCGCTGGCCCCGGTCATCGGCGAGGACAACCGTCTCTCCACCTCCCGCACGGTGGCCGCGGCCTGGGTCCTCCTCGTCGCCTTCGCGGTCCTGGTGCTGGTGGGCCGCCTGGCCGCCGCCTCCGACCACGCGGAACGGGACGCGCTGATCTCCGGCCTCGAACTCGCCCGCGCCGCCGGTGTGGTGACCGTGCTGGCGGTGGTCTGCGGGATCGCGGTCCTGGTGCGCCGCGTGGTCGGACTGCGCGTCCTCGCCCAACGCCTGCAGAAGGTACGGGCACACCGGCCGAGGGCGGCCGACCTGCTCACCGACGACGCGGGCCGCGGCAGCTTCGCCGACATCCAGTACGTCGTCATCAGCACGGTCGCCGTGCTGTTCGCCGCGGTACGGCTCGCCCGGCGCCCCGACCAGCTGCCCGACCTGCCCTGGGGACTGGCCGTGGTGGTGCTGGTCTCGGCGGCGACCTATCTGGCCGGCAAGTACGCCGAGGGCGGCCGCCCGGTGATCCTCTCCGTCGTCCGCGCCCGGGAGGCGGGTGACCTGGACGCCCCGATCCGCACCGGCGACGACATCGAGATCCGCGGGGCCGGTTTCGTCCCTCCGGGCGCCCAGGGCGCCGACCGCCTCTCCCGCATGGTCGTCCGCATCGGCCCGGTCAACGTGCATGTCCCCCTCGTCCCGGTGAGCGGCGGCTTCAGCAACCCGACCGACGCGGTCCTCACCGTCCCGGTGCCGGCGGACGTGGAACCGGGCCGGGTCGAGGTGCAGGTCGTCACGGCCGCGGGGGTGGAGACGAACCGGTACGCGGTCGACGTGACCGAGTGATTCATGTGACGCCGTGAGGGGAACGGCACTTCTCGAGGCGGACGCGTTGTTCGATCCCGCGCACTCCGTCAGAAATCGGCACGAACGCATTGAGCGCCCGGCCCCTCACGTACGTATCGTCTTTCAAGGGGCCCCGGCACACGGGCGAGAGGCGACAGTGATGACTCACGGCATACGCACGGACACGCACACCCCCTACCTCGACGGCGACCGGAACTGGCGCGACAGCGCCACCCGCTACGCCCTCCTTCCACTCCGGATCTTCCTCGGCGTCACCTTCATCTACGCCGGCCTGGACAAGATCACCGACAGCGCCTTCATGAAGCCCTCCGGCGCGGGTTCCATCGGTGACACCATGCGGTCCGTTCGCGACTCGTCCGCCATTCCGGCCCTGGTTGACCTGGCGCTGAAGAACCCGACCGGTTTCGGCTACGCGATCGCCTTCGGCGAGTTGGCCGTCGGCATCGGCACCCTGATCGGCCTGCTCGCCCGCCTCGCCGCCCTCGGCGGAGCACTGATCTCGCTCAGCCTGTGGCTGACGGTGAGCTGGGCGTCCGACCCGTACTACTACGGCAACGACCTCGCCTACCTGATGGCCTGGCTCCCCCTCGTCCTGGCGGGGGCGCCCGTGTTCTCCCTGGATGCCGCACTCCGAGCGCGGCGAACACGGGCGGGAGGTTACCGGTAGCCCCTGGTCGGCGGGGGTCGCCGGTGGCGGAGCGCCGACCCGTACGGGGTTGACGCTCCGTCAGGCATGCGCGGCCGGCTCCCTGTCGGCGCCGTCCCGCCGGGCCGTCACCGCCCGCCGCCGGCGTATCCCGCGGCTGACCATCCCCACCACACCGGCGAGGAACAGTCCGACGGTGACGACGGGTATCACCGCGAACCACGGCGTCTCCCACAACCCGCCCGCGTCACCGGCGTACATCGTCCCCGCGAGCGTGAGGAAGACACCGGCGACCAGCCTTCCCGGCTGGAACTCATGACGCAGCACGGGCCACCTCCGCCTGTCCGACGTCGACCCGCAGATCGAGGTCGATCGTGCCGCCCTTCCCGGCACCCCGGGCCGGTGCCAGGGTGACATCCTTGTGCTTGCCCGGCTCCACGTCCACGTCCCTCTTCTCGTCGCCCGGCAACTGGATGTCGCCCACCCCCACGTCGATGCTCAGCCTCACGGTCGCGTCCTTCGGCACGACGACCTTCAACTGGCCCGCCCCCACCTCGGCCTCCGTCGTCACCGTCTGCCCCTCGGGCACCCGCAGCCGGCTCAGGTCCAGAGTCCCGACACCGCTCCCGAGGTGGTACGACGTCCCGACGTCGGCCACCGCGGCCGGCTGCCAGGTCGTGCGTGTCCAGTGCGTACTGATGTCCTTGGGCAGGGCGGCCGACGCGGCGAGCAGCGCCGCCGTCACGACGGCCAGGAAGACCGAGCCGGCTCCGGTGCGTCCCAGGAACGCGCTGAGCGCGATGCCCAGGCCGAAGACGAGCAGCGCGCAGGCGAGGCCGGTCTGCAGGCTGGTGCCGAGGGCGTGGTCGTGCCAGGTCGTGCCGGTGCCGATGCCGCCGGCCACGAGGGCGAGCAGGAAGATCCAGCCGCCGATCCAGCGGGGGCCGCGCGGCCTGGGTGCCGCCGGGCGCGGGGTCCGCGGGCTCGGCTGGGCGGTCCAGGGGGTGCCGAGGCTGATGTCGACCGCCGCGGAGATGTCACGGTCGCGGGAGTCGCGGGGGCCCCAGAGGTAGCCGGTGCCGCCGACGTGCGTCCCGTCCTTGACGATCGGGTCGCGCCACCAGGAGGGGTACGCGGCGGGAGCCGGCGGTGCCTTCGCCTCCGGCGGGGCGTCCGCGACGGCCTGGGCGGCCAGTGGGTCGGGGTCGGGGGCGCCGCGCCGGCGCGACCAGTACCCGGCGCCGGCGAGGAGCAGGGAGAGGACCACGGCGAAGGCCAGCACCCCGCCGTTCCTCAGCATGGTCAGGAACACTCCACAGCCGACCAGTGCGAACAGCACGGCGGCCAGCGCCTGTCCGTCGACGCGGCCGGTGAGCAGCTTGCGGACCTCGTTCTCCTCGTCGTCCTCGAACGGGACGAGGAGCCAGACGAAGCCGTAGAAGATCAGACCGATGCCGCCGGTCGCGGAGAGCACGGCGAGGGTGATCCGGAAGATCACCGGATCCATGTCGCACTGCCGCCCGAGCCCGGAGCACACCCCGGCAAGCATCTTGAATTGCCGGTCCCGGCGGAACTTGTCGGGAGCGGCGGCTTGGTCACCGCCGACGGCACCGGGAGCGCCGCCAGCAGGTGCCGCGTCGCTGCCGACGGCACCGGGGTCGCCGCCTACGGCTCCCGCGTCGCCGCCAACAGCTCCGGCGTCGTTGCCAACAGCTCCCGCATCCCCGCCCACGGCTCCCGCATCCTCGCCCACGGCTCCCGCCTCGTGTGCGTCGGTCTTGGCTTCCGTGCTCTCCGCGTCCCCGGTCTCCCGTGCTCCAGCAGCCGCTCCCGCGCTCCCCTGTTTCCGCGCGCCCGCGGGTGCGTGCGTGCCCGCGTCGGGCGGGGTGCCGGGGGGCGCGGCGGGTGCGGCATCCCGCGGCCCGGCGCCCGGAGCGGGGCGCGGGCCGGTGCCGGGTCCCGGACCCGTCGCGGCGTGCTGGTGATCTGTCATGTGTCCATGGTGACGGCCGGGCGCCCCCGACGGGAGTCGGGACGACCCTGGCCGGACCCTGATATCGCCCCTGAGCCGGCGCCCGGGACGCGTTCGACGGGCCGGGACGGTGAGGAGTGAGGACGGCGTGATCAGGCGGAGTCGGCGAAGATCAGGGGAGTCTCGGGGGTCGACCCTGATGCCCGGCTCCGCCGACCGTGTGAGTATCGATGCCATGCCGGAAGCCGCTGCAGCGCCCCTCGTCGAACCGCGGCCGCCGCGCAAGCTCTACCGCAGCAGCGACGGACGCTGGCTCGGTGGTGTGGCGCGGGGGCTCGCCGGGCATCTCGGGCTGCCCGTGGTCTGGGTGCGGCTCGTCTTCGTCGGCCTGTTCATGGCGGACGGCCTCGGCGCGCTGCTGTACGCCGCGTTCTGGTTCTTCGTACCGCTCGGCGTCGGCGGTGTCGGCGGGCAGCGGCCCCCGTCGTTCGTCGGCACCGAGACCTCTCCCGACGGTCGTCGCAGACTCGTCGCCCGCAAGCCGGACCGGGGTCAGATCGTCGCCCTGCTCCTCATGGTCGTGGTGGCCCTGGTGTTCGTGGGCAACGTCAATCTGAGCGGCGGCGCCAAGGCCTACCTGTGGCCGGCCGTCCTCGTCGGCGCAGGCGTCGCCCTCGTCTGGCGCCAGGCGGACAACGCCCGCCGGGCCCGCTGGGTGGAGGTCGGCAGCCGCCGCCGTACCCTCACCCTGCTGCGCGCGGCGGGCGGTGTCCTCCTCGTCACGGCGGGCGTCTCCGGCGTCTTCGTCCTGCAGGGCTCCGCCGCCCATCTCGGCTCGGTCCTCCAGGCCGCGCTCGCGGTGCTGGTCGGGATAACGCTCCTCGCGGGGCCGTACCTCGTCCGTATGACCCAGGACCTCTCCGAGGAGCGGCTGATGCGCATCCGCGCCCAGGAGCGCGCCGAGGTCGCCGCCCACGTCCACGACTCCGTGCTGCACACCCTCACCCTGATCCAGCGCAACGCGGAGAACGCCGGCGAGGTGCGCCGCCTCGCCCGCGCCCAGGAGCGCGACCTGCGCACCTGGCTCTACAAACCGGAGGGCACCGGCAAGGACGAGGCCGACGAACCCGCCAACCTCGCCGACGCCGTGCGGCGCAACGCGGCCGAGGTCGAGGACAAGCACGGCGTCCCCATAGAGGTCGTCGTCGTCGGCGACTGCCCGCTCGACGAGAGAATCGGCGCACAGATGCAGGCCGCGCGCGAGGCGATGGTCAACGCCGCCAAGTACGGTGGCGAGGGCGGCGCGGTACAGGTCTACGCCGAGGTGGAGGGGAAGACGGTCTTCGTGTCGGTCAGGGACCGCGGTCCGGGCTTCGACCTCGACTCGATACCCGCCGACCGCATGGGCGTCAGAGAATCGATCATCGGCCGCATGGAGCGCCACGGCGGCACGGCGCGGCTGCGCGCGGTGCCGGACGGCGGCACGGAGGTCGAGCTGGAGATGGAGAGGGCGGAGAAGACGTCATGAGCGACCCGACCGAGGCGAACGAGCCCGTGGAGGCGACCGGCGGGAGCGCCGGCGAGCGGCACGTGCGCGTGGTCCTCGTCGACGACCACCGTATGTTCCGTACCGGTGTGCAGGCCGAGATCGGCCGGACCGACGAGACCGGCGTCGAGGTCGTCGGCGAGGCCGCGGACGTCGACCAGGCGGTCACCGTCATCACCGCGAGCCGGCCCGAGGTGGTCCTCCTCGACGTCCATCTGCCGGGCGGCGGCGGGGTCGAAGTGCTGCGCCGCTGCGCCTCGTTGATGGCCGACGCCGAGCAGCCGGTGCGTTTCCTCGCGCTGTCCGTGTCGGACGCGGCGGAGGACGTGATCGGGGTGATCCGCGGCGGCGCGCGCGGCTACGTCACCAAGACGATCACCGGCACCGATCTCGTGAACTCCATCTTCCGCGTCCAGGAGGGCGACGCCGTCTTCTCGCCGCGTCTGGCCGGCTTCGTCCTGGACGCCTTCGCCTCCACCGACGCCCCGCCGGTCGACGAGGACCTGGACCGCCTCACCCAGCGCGAGCGCGAGGTGCTGCGCCTGATCGCCCGCGGGTACGCCTACAAGGAGATCGCCAAGCAGCTGTTCATCTCGGTGAAGACGGTCGAGTCCCATGTCTCGGCGGTCCTCAGGAAGTTGCAGCTGTCCAACCGGCACGAGCTGACCCGATGGGCGACGGCACGCCGACTGGTGTGAGCCAGCACGCCGACTGGTGTGAGCCTCACACCACGCGCGCTCACACCACGCGCGTGGCGCCCGCGAACGGCATCTCGTCGACCGGGGCGATCTTCACCGGCTCCGAGGGGTTCGGGGCGTGGATCATCCGGCCGTTGCCGATGTAGAGGCCGACATGGCTGATGCCGGAGTAGAAGAACACCAGGTCGCCCGGGAGGAGTTCGGAGCGCGAGACGCGGCGGCCCGCGTCGATCTGGGCGTAGGTGGTGCGGGGGAGGGAGAGGCCCGCGGAGCGGTAGGCGGCCTGGACGAGACCCGAGCAGTCGAAGGCGCCGGGGCCGGTCGCGCCCCACACATAGGGGCTGCCGAGCTTGGAGTAGGCGTACGAGACGGCCGCCGCGGCCCGGGAGTCGGGCGCCTGGGCGGTCGCGGAACCGGGAGCCTCCAGACCGACCCGCGCGTCCGAACCGGACCGTGACGCACGCGTGCCCCCGTCCGCCCCGATCCGGGCGCGTTCCTCGGCCGGCAGCGTGTCCAGCAGTCGCCGTGCCGCGGCCAGCTTCCCGGTGATCGTCTTCCTCTGGCGCCGCAGCTCCGCCTGGCGCGACTTCAGCGCGGTCAGCTCCACGCGCGCGGCTCCGCGCAACCGCTCGATGTCCAGCAGCTGTCTGCGGACGTCCGCCACGGCCGCCGCCTGCCGGGTGCCCGCCCGGTCGACGAACTCGGCCCCGTCGAGGTACCGGTCGGGGTCGTCGGACAGCGCGAGCTGCACCGCCGGGTCGATGCCGCCGGCCCGGTACTGTGCCGCGGCCATCGAACCCAGCGCGTCCCGGGCCGAGTTGAGCTTGTCCGTCTTGCGCGCCGCCTGGTCCCGCAGCACCGACAGCCGCTTCTCGGCCGCGTCCGCCTTCTCCTTCGCCCCGTCGTACTTCTCGGTGGCGGTCTCCGCCTCCTGGTACAGCTTGTCCACCTTCGCCTTGACCTGCGCCGGCGTCAGCTTCGGCTCGGCGTGTCCGGTCCCGTCGAAGGCCGTGGCGGTGGCCGCGCCCGCGAGGGCGATGGTGAAGGCGGTACGGGCCGTGTTGCCGCCGAGCGAACGCCGACTGGGCTTGCGGTGCGCTGCCACGTGGACTGCACGTCCTTTCGTACGACCGCCCCGTACCGAGGCGGCTTACGCGTCCGGCGACGGCCCGCACAGGGGGAACGGCCCGCCGCCGGACCTTCTCGGCGGTGGTGGCCGACTGCCGCCCCTGGCCCGGGCGGCGGTGGGGAGCCGGTCACCTGGGGGAGGACGCTAAACCTGACGGTGTCGGCGGGGTGACGCCTTGTGCGGAACTGCCGCGAGCGGACCGCCGGGTGACCGTATACGACCGTGACGGCGATCCGGGACCGTCGACTTCGCGCAGGACGCTGACCGAAGTGACGGTTTCGGGACACGTACGGGCGGCATGGTGCTATGGGCCGCATATATGCAGGACCGGGCCGGTGGAGGCGGGCCGGTGTCGGACGCCCCATGCGCCCCTGTTTAAGCTCCGGCCTCATGGACGTACTCATCCACCTCTTCGTCGGCCTGCACATTGTCGGCATCGCCGCGCTCCTCGGTGGCTTCCTCACCCAGTTGAAGGCGATGGGCCGCGGTGAGGCCCGCTTCGTCCCGGGGATGCTGCACGGCGCGCTGACGATGCTGGTCACCGGGGCGATCCTGGTCGGGCTCAACCAGGCCGACGACCATCACGTCAACAACATCAAGATCGGCGTCAAGCTGGCGCTGCTGGTCGTGATCCTCGGACTTGTCTATGTGAAGCGGGACGAGGAGAAGGTGGACAAGAGCCTGTTCGGGCTGGTCGGCGCGCTCACCACGGTGAACGTCTTCATCGCGGTGCTGTGGACCTGAGGCCCGCGAGGGCGGCCGCGAGGGACTGAGCGGCGACCGCCAGCCACGCCGCCACCGCGATCCACAGCAGCACCTGCCCCGGCCCCCTGAGCCACGGCACGTGCAGGGCGGCGGCGACCGACAGGACGGCCGTCGCCGTCATCCCCATCGGGAACACGGTCGCCCAGCGGCGCACGTCGTAGCCGGGCCGCGGCCGCATCACCTCCGCGACGAGCAGTACGGCGTACCAGGCCGCGTCCAGCGCGAGCAGCGCGAAGGTGACGGTGCGCAGGACACCGCGGTCGTCGCCGCTCCACAGATACAGGGACGGGCTGTCCGCGGCCACGAGTCGCGCGCCGGCCAGCGCCGAGATGGAGAGCGCGCCTCCCGCGACCCACTGGTCGCCGGCGCCCTCCACGACCTGCCGCAGGTCGAACCGGGCGAAGGCGAGACCGTAGAGGACGAGCCCGAGCCAGAACAGCACGAGCGCGGTGTGCGCGAGCCACGCCGTCGACTCAGCGGCCGCGAGCACGGCGCCGAGCACGGCGAGCCCCTGGGTGGCCACGCAGCACAGGAACACCGCGCCGGGCATGCGCCGCCGCCAGTGCCGTACGACGTCCACGAGCAGCACCGGCCACAGCACGGCCGCCAGCGCGAGCAGAGCCTCCGCGAGGGTCTGCCGTCCCAGGACCGAGAAGCGGGTGCCGAGCACGGTGGTCGCCGCGACGGCGGCGAGCGACCCTGGCGTCCCGGCCTCCGCCAGCCATCTCTCCCGGTCCCACAGCAGCCGCGCGGCGAAGTCGGCAGCCAGCCCCAGCCAGCCCACGCAGGTCAGCACGAGGGCGATCCGCGACACCGTCTCGTGTCCCGTCAGCTGAAGCCCGACCGACAGGATTCCGGTCGCCATGACGGCGGCCCCGGCCGCGGGCGGCCGCCGCGCCCACCAGACGAGGAGGGCGGAGCGGTCGGGCACGGGGCTGCTGCTGCCGGGCATGCGGCCGATGGTAGGGAGCCCGGCCCGGAGTCCGAGAAGGGCACGCGCGCGGGCAGAAGGAAATACGCGCGGGCGTGCGGAGCGGGGGATGGGGCGCGGACCGACGCGTACGCGCCGAGCGTGCGGTTGCGCACGACGGCACACCCCTGAGCGGCGGCGTAGGCAGGCGCCCGGAGACGTTCGCGCGCCCCCACCCCACGGCCGCACGGCGCCCGAAGCGGCTCCCGCGCGCCCCGTCTCACCGCCTCACGCGGGGCGTACCACGCTGTGGATGATTGATGCGCCGGCGTAGTAGATGGACTCCTCGCGGACGTACGCGCCCGGCTTGGGGGCGTGGATCATCATGCCGTTGCCGATGTAGACGCCGACGTGGCTGATGTCGTCGTAGAAGAAGATCAGGTCGCCGGGTTGGGCGTCGGCGAGCGAGACGGTGGTGCCCGCGTTCACCTGGTCGTAGGTGGTGCGCGGGAGGTCCACGCCCGCGGCCTTCCAGGCGGCCTGGGTGAGGCCGGAGCAGTCGTAGGAGCCGGGACCGGTGGCACCCCAGACGTACGGCTTGCCGATCTGCGCGCGGGCGAACGCGAGCGCCTTCGCGGCCTTGGCGGCGTAGGAGGAGTCCGTGGTGACCCCGGTGTCCGTGGTGCCGGTGTCAGAGGAGGAGGTGCCGTCCTGGGCCTTCCGCGCCGCCGCCTGCTGCTGGGCCAGCTCCGCGGCCTTGCGCACGGCTTCCTGCTGCCGCTTCTTCTCGATCGCCGCGAGCCGCGCCTTCTCCTCGGCGGTCATCTTCGACAGCAGCTCGCGCGCGTCGGAGAGCTTCTTCTGCACCGTGGCCTTGGCGGTCTGCAGATCGTTCTGCGACGTGCTGAGCGTCTCGAGGCTCCGGGAGGCCTCCTCGCGCTTCTTCATCGTCGCGGACTGCTCGGTGAAGTAGTCGTCGACCGCGCTCTTCTGGCGGGCGGTCAGCCGGCCCATCAGCTGGGTCTGGTCGAAGTAGTCCTGCGGGGAGTCGGCGAGCAGGAAGGTCGCGGTGTCGGGCGCGGCGGCACCCGTCCGGTACTGGGCGGCGGCGAAGGAACCGAGCCTCTCGCGCTCCTCGTTGAGCTTCTGGGCGCGCTTGGCGACGTCGTTGAGCAGGGAGTCGACCCGTCTGCGCTGCTTGCTGGTCTTCTCCTTGGCCGCGTCGTACTTCTCGGTGGCCGACTCCGCCTGGCGGTACAGGTCGTCGACCTTCTTCTCGACTTCCTCGAGGCTGGGGCCGTCGGCCGAGGGGGCGGCGTTGGCCGACTGGGAGAGCAGGGCCACGGAGGTGATGGCGGCCGTGGCGAGAGCGGGTGTGCGTATGCCTGCTACGCGCGTAACGGCGGGACGCGTCTTGCGGTGCGACGCCAAGACCGGCGACTCCTTCCATCGTCCGCCTACCGGGTTAGCTGTCGGGTTCGGGCGGGTGGTTCGGAAGGGTTGCCCTACGGCCCTGGCCCCGGAAGGGGGTCGGCCAATTCACCCCAAGGTCCTCGTGGGTCCCCGGCTCCGGCTGCGCGGCGGCGCCCCGGACTCGGCGGAGGCCGCACGGCCCGGCGAGGTTCGCCGGTGGGGGTCGTACGGCCTGCCCGAACGGTAGCCAACTCGTGTGGTCCGTGTGAAGGTTGATGTTCGATTTGTCCGATACATTTCCGTGACCTTCGACCGGTTCCGCCCGCCCGGCCACGTACGGTGATGGCGCGCCACGGAGCGTGTGCGGGGTATCGGATCGGGCGATGTTCTCAGGGCGGCGGCGGGCTGTCAGTGGGGCGCCCTAGACTCGGAGAGCGATGAGCAGCCTCTTTGACGACAGCTTCCTGGCGGACCTCCAGGCCCCTCGCGGGCACGCGGAGGACCCCCCGCCGCCGCCCGAGGACGATCACGTACCGGAGCCCGTTCCGGACGACCTGTTCGGCGGGAAGTTCGACGTGCCGCCGGACCGGGACGCCTACTACCGCGACGGCGCCCCCCGCCCGGCGATCGACCCGGCGGCGCTGCTGGACGGGCTGAACGAGAACCAGCGCGCGGCCGTCGTGCACCATGGCGCCCCCCTGCTCATCGTGGCCGGCGCGGGCTCCGGCAAGACCCGTGTCCTCACCCACCGCATCGCCTACCTCCTCGCCGAGCGGAACGTGCACCCGGGCCAGGTCCTGGCGATCACCTTCACCAACAAGGCCGCCGGTGAGATGAAGGAGCGCGTCGAGCAGCTCGTCGGCCCGCGCGCGAACGCGATGTGGGTGATGACCTTCCACAGCGCGTGCGTGCGCATCCTGCGCAGGGAGAGCAAGAAGCTCGGCTTCACCTCCTCCTTCTCGATCTACGACGCCGCCGACTCCAAGCGCCTGATGGCCCTGGTCTGCCGCGACCTGGACCTCGACCCCAAGCGCTACCCGCCGAAGTCCTTCAGCGCCAAGATCTCCAACCTGAAGAACGAGCTGATCGACGAGGAGGACTTCGCCGCCCAGGCCACCGACGGCTTCGAGAAGACCCTCGCCCAGGCCTACGCCCTCTACCAGTCACGCCTGCGCGAGGCGAACGCCCTCGACTTCGACGACCTGATCATGACGACGGTCAACCTGCTCCGCGCCTTCCCGGACGTCGCCGAGCACTACCGCCGCCGTTTCCGGCACGTCCTGGTCGACGAGTACCAGGACACCAACCACGCCCAGTACGCGCTCGTGCGCGAGCTGGTGGGGACGAGCGAGCACCCCGTCGACGTCCCGCCGAACGAGTACGACGTCCCGCCCGCCGAGCTGTGCGTGGTGGGTGACGCGGACCAGTCGATCTACGCCTTCCGCGGGGCGACGATCCGCAACATCCTCCAGTTCGAGGAGGACTACCCGGACGCGACGACGATCCTGTTGGAGCAGAACTACCGCTCCACCCAGACGATCCTGTCCGCGGCCAACGCGGTCATCGAGCGCAACGAGTCCCGCCGCCCCAAGAACCTGTGGACCAACGCGGGCGCGGGCGCGCGCATCACGGGCTACGTCGCCGACACCGAGCACGACGAGGCCCAGTTCGTCGCCGACGAGATAGACCGTCTCACCGACGCGGGTGACGCGAAGGCCGGGGACGTCGCCGTCTTCTACCGGACGAACGCCCAGTCCCGTGTCTTCGAAGAGGTCTTCATCCGCGTCGGCCTGCCCTACAAGGTCGTCGGCGGCGTCCGCTTCTACGAGCGCAAGGAGGTCCGGGACGTCCTGGCCTATCTGCGCGTGCTGGCCAACCCCGAGGACTCGGTGCCGCTGCGCCGCATCCTGAACGTTCCCAAGCGCGGCATCGGCGAGCGCGCCGAGGCGATGATCGACGCCCTCTCGCAGCGCGAGAAGATCAGCTTCCCGCAGGCGCTGCGCCGCGTCGACGAGGCGTACGGCATGGCCGCGCGCTCCGCCAACGCGGTCAAGAAGTTCAACACGCTGATGGAGGACCTCCGTACGATCGTCGAGTCCGGCGCGGGCCCGGCGACCGTCCTGGAGGCGGTGCTCGAACGCACCGGCTATCTCGCCGAGTTGCAGGCCTCCACCGATCCGCAGGACGAGACCCGTATCGAGAACCTCCAGGAACTCGCGGCCGTGGCCCTGGAGTTCGAGCAGGAGTCCGGTGAGGGCGAGGAGTCCCCGGGGCTCGCCGAATTCCTGGAGCGGGTCGCGCTGGTGGCCGACTCCGACCAGATCCCCGACGAGGAGGAGGACGGCTCCGGGGTCATCACCCTGATGACCCTGCACACCGCCAAGGGCCTGGAGTTCCCGGTGGTCTTTCTTACCGGCATGGAGGACGGCGTCTTCCCGCACATGCGCGCCCTCGGCCAGACCAAGGAGCTGGAGGAGGAGCGGCGGCTCGCGTACGTCGGCATCACGCGGGCGCGTGAGCGGCTGTATCTGACCCGCTCCGCGCTGCGCAGCGCCTGGGGGCAGCCGTCGTACAACCCGCCCTCCCGCTTCCTGGAGGAGATCCCGGCGCAGCACGTGGACTGGAAGCGGACGGGCGCCACGTCTCCCGTCTCCTCGGGTCCGGCGTCCGGCGTCGCGGCCTCCCTGTCCTCCTCCCGCTCGCGCTCGTCGGCGTCGGGGGTACCAGGGTTCGCCACCAGCCGGACCTCCGAGAAGCCGGTGGTGTCACTGGCGGTCGGGGACCGGGTCACCCACGACCAGTTCGGGCTCGGCACGGTCGTGGCCGTGAAGGGCACGGGCGGCAACGCGGAGGCGACGATCGACTTCGGCGACGCCAAGCCGAAGCGGCTGCTGCTGCGGTACGCGCCGGTCGAGAAGCTGTGACGGACTGAGTCCCCGACCCAAGGGCGGGGGCTGACCGCAGAGTTGGGCTGGGCTCACCGGAGAGTCGGGCGGCCTACGTCGGGTCCAGTCCGTGGCTGCGCAGCCACGGCAGGGGGTCTATCGGCGCTCCGCCGCCGGGGCGCACCTCGAAGTGCAGGTGCGGGCCGGTCGAGTTGCCCGAGTTCCCGGAGTACGCGATCGGCTGGCCGGCCTTCACCGTCGTACCGGAGGCGACGCGGTAGCTGGAGAGGTGGCAGTACCACGTCTCCGTGCCGTCCTTCGCCGTCACGATCATCATGTTGCCGTAGGCGCTGTTCCACTGCGTGCGCACGGTGCCGTCAGTCGCGGCCATCACCGTGGTGCCGTAGGAGACGGGGAAGTCGATGCCGGTGTGCACGGACATCCAGTTGACGCCGGCCTGGCCGAAGTAGGCGCTGAGCCCCTTCTGGGTGACGGGCAGGACGTACTTGGGGCGCAGCCGCTCCTTGCGGGCCGCCTCCGCGGCCGCCTTCTTCTTCTCGGCCTCCTGCTGCGCCTTGAGGTCGATGCGCTCCTGCGTCCGGCTGGCCCGGTCGGCGAAGTCGTTGGCTCCGGCGGACAGGCTCTCGAGCTGGGAGTCCAGCTTGTTGTTGGCGACGGCCGATTTCACGGTGGGCGCGTCGGAGGCAGTGGTCGAGGTGTCGTCGCCGGAGAAGGTGCCGACCGAGGCGGCGGCGATCCCCGCGACCCCCATCACGCACGCCGAGGGCACGGCGATGGTCAGCAGCGCGGAGCGCCTGGCGGGCGTACGGCGGCGGGAGCGCGCCGCGTTGCGGGCGGCGGCGCGTGAGGCCGGGGCGGGAGTGACCTCTTCCTGGTCGTCGAGCAGGGGCGTCACCGCGGGCAGCTCGCCCGTGGCGGTCAACTCCTCCTCGTCGTCGGCGAGTTCCTCGTAGGAGCCGTGCTCGACCTGCTCGAAGAGGGCGGTCGCCTGCTGGTCGAACGGTTCGCCCTGATCGACCGGGGCGTCGGAGTTCCACTGCGTGGCGTCGTACGCGCCCGTGTCGAAGGTCTGCGTGCCCCATTCCCAGTGCTGGGTCTGGTCGGCCGCGCCACCGGACTGGTCGGGCTGGAGCCAGGCGCTCGCGTCCCACTGCCCGGAGACGTCGTGGCCGGTGGCCTGCGAGGGGATCACCGACAGGTGCTGGTGTTCGCCGGTCCAGGCGGCCGTCTCGTACACGCCGGTGTCATAGGCGGCGTGGTGCTGGGCCGCGTAGGCGTCGTAGTGCGGCGTCTGGTGGTGGCCCGTCGCCCACTGGGTGCTGTCGTAGGAGCCGGTGCCGTCGTCGGGGAGGCTGCCGAAGAGGGGGTCGGCGGCGAAGGTCGTGGTGGTGTGCGCGCCGGTCTGAAAACCGTTGGCGTCGTAGCCGCCGTACGTGGTGAAGTCGCCGTACTGGGCCTCCTCGGTGCCGTACGACGCGTAGTGCGCCGCGGCGGCGTCGGAAGCCGGAGCCGGGGTGGTCATGGTCCCCGACGGGTGACGGTCGTTCACCAACTTCTCTTTCGCCTCGACAACAGGGGCTGCCAGAGCAGTGCGGCGACTGTACCCGGCGGTATACGGGCGCGACAATCTTCAACTGGTTTCGGGCGCGCAGGAAACGGGCATTCGGCCGTGTTTCGGGGGAGTGCGGGCGCGGGTTTGGCCTTGTGTTCGAAGAGTGTTCGATGTCCGGTCGGTGTGAAACGGTTTTCCGGCGGCTGCGGATCGGCTGTTCGGGGGTCTCACGCCACCGTCAGACCGCCGGTGGAGGCAGCGGCGGCGGCGCCGGACCCTGTGGCGTCGAGGGCCTGGCGTATCCCCGTCGCGACGGCGGGATGCACGGGCAGTGCCAGATGGCCGATCCCGCTCACCCGTACGTTCTCGGCGAGCAGGTCGGGATGGTCGATGCAGGCGCTCTCCAGCGGGTCCATCAGATGGTCGAGGTCGCTCCAGAAGCTCACGAAGTGCGTACGGCACCCGGGCGCGGGCCGGGCGAGCTCCTCCAGCAGCTCCGAGCCGGGGCGCATCTGGCGCACGATCGGGTGCGCGTTGGCCAGCGGCGCCACCCGGGTGCCGGAGTGCGGGGTGCCGAGCGTGACGAGGGTGCGCACACGCAGGTCCCCGCCGAGCCGCTGCACGTAGTACCGCGCGATCAGCCCGCCGAGGCTGTGCCCCACGACGTCGACCTGGCTGCTGCCGGTGCGCTCGCAGATCTCCTCTATGTGGCGGCCCAGCAGCTCCGCCGCGGTGCGTATGTCGCAGGTCAGCGGCGAGTAGTTCAGTGACTCGATCTGCTGCCGGCCGTGCTGGACGAGGCTGCGGCGCAGCAGCAGGAACACCGAGCGGTTGTCGATGAAGCCGTGCAGCAGGACGACCGGGGGTTTCGCCTCGGTCGGCAGCTGGGCCGTGCCGTCGGGCGAGGGGAGGGGGGCGGGTCCCCGGCGTTCCGGGGTGATGCCGGAGGGATAGAGCAGGAGGTGGCCCGCGAGGATCGCGAGTTCCAGGGCGGTGGCCTTCAGCAGGGCCAGGGAGAGCCCCGCCAGCCTGCTCGGGAGCAGTCGCTGGCAGAACGGAAGAAAGGGCTGCACCACCTTGGTGACCGTCATGGCCGACCTCCTGTCGGCACACAGGAGGACGCCTGTGTCCCCCGTGTGCCCTCGTGGATAGCCTCGACGAAGACGGCCGACGGCGCGACTGAGGGATGCGTGGGGTCGGTGCCGAGCCCTGCGTGCCCTTCCAGTCGATGCCGACACGCCGTACCGCCACGACGCGCGGCCTGCGGCGCGGTGGTGCGGCGACCTCGTTGCGGCTCCCGTTGCGCCTGTTCCCGCCGGAACGGTGCGCGGTGAATGTGTCCCACCGTGTGATTTCCCCCTCGGTCCGCACCGCGAAACTGCCGGTTGCGGGATGCTGTCGATAACGTTCGTTCACTTTCCGGGCCGATTCGGGTACCCCTGTACTCGTCGGTAGGGATGAATGCAGTCGCTTCATGGAGGCAGTGATGGGTGTGGCAGCCGGTCCGATCCGCGTGGTGGTGGCCAAGCCGGGGCTCGACGGCCACGATCGAGGGGCCAAGGTGATCGCGCGGGCGCTGCGCGACGCCGGTATGGAGGTCATCTACACCGGGCTCCACCAGACGCCCGAACAGATTGTCGACACCGCGATCCAGGAGGACGCCGACGCGATCGGGCTGTCCATCCTCTCCGGCGCGCACAACACGCTCTTCGCCGCCGTGATCGACCTGCTCAAGGAGCGGGACGCGGAGGACATCCTGGTCTTCGGCGGCGGGATCATCCCCGAGGCGGACATCCCCCCGCTGAAGGAGAAGGGCGTCGCGGAGATCTTCACGCCCGGGGCGACGACACAGTCGATCGTGGACTGGGTCCGGGCCAACGTCAGGCAGCCGGCCGGAGCCTGAGCCCCGGTGCGGTACCGGCGCGTGGGGGCGCGCGGACCTGGGGGCCCTGCCCCCAGACCCCTCGCCGGCCCGCAGGACCGCGCCCTCGGCCGCCCGACAGGCCGCGGGAACCCCTAGGCGGCCCCCAGCTCCTGAGCCATCGCCGCACGCAGGCGCAACGTCGTGACCAGGCGCTGGAACGCCTCCGCCCAGTAACCGCCCGCTCCCGGCGACGCGTCCTCGTGCTCGTCCGGTATCGCCAGCAGGCCGTCGAGCCTGCTCGCCTCCGACGGGTCGAGGCAGCGTTCGGCCAGGCCCATCACTCCACTGAAACTCCATGGGTAACTCCCCGCGTCCCGCGCGATGTTGAGGGCGTCCACCACCGCCCGGCCGAGCGGCTCCGCCCAGGGCACCGCGCACACCCCGAGCAGCTGGAACGCCTCCGACAGCCCGTGCGCCGCGATGAACCCGGCAACCCAGCCGGCCCGTTCGGCGGCGTCCAGCGTGCCGAGCAGCTTGGCGCGCTCGGCCAGGGACACCGCCCCCGGTCCGCCGGCCTCCGGGGCCGAGGGGACGCCCAGCAGCGCCCGCGCCCACTCCGCGTCCCGCTGCCGTACGGCCGCCCGGCACCACGCCCCGTGCAGTTCGCTCTGCCAGTCGTCCGCGACCGGCAGGGCCACGATCTCGCGGGGCGTCCGGCCGCCGAGCCGTGCGGACCACGTCCGCAGCGGTGCCGCCTCCACCAACTGGCCGAACCACCACGACCGTTCACCCCGTCCCGCCGGTGCCTTCGGCACGACACCGTCACGCTCCATGCTCGCGTCGCACTCGTGCGGGGCCTCGACGGTGATCGTGGGTGTCTCGCGGGTGCGGTCCACGGCCACGCACGCGCAGGCCCGCACCGCCATCCGCGCGGCGAGCGCCGAATCCGGCAGCGCGGAGAGCAACTCGGCCGCCGTCGCGCGCACATTACGGCTACGGTCCCCCAGCGCCTGCTCCAGGAACGGCTCGTCCTCGGGGCCCAGCCGCGTGCGCAGCGAGTCGAGGAACATCAGCCGGTCCTCGGCCCGCTCCGTCGACCAGGTGGTCGCCAGCAGTTCTCGGGCGGCGGCGGGCTCGCGCGAGCGCAGGGCACCGAGGAGGGCGACTCGCTCGGCGAACAGGCCCTCCTGCCACAGCCTGCGCGTCCGCTCCTCGTCCTGAGGACGGGGCAGCGCCGCACCGCCGCCCGGGGTCGCGCGCAGGGCGAAGCGCCAGTCCGGGTTGAGCCGGGCCAGCCAGGTCGCGCGTGGCCCCGCGAACGTCAGCGCCGCCGGACGCAGGTCGGTACGGCCGCGGGCCGCGTCCAGCAGGGCGGGCAGCACCTGCGGGGGCGGGGCGAAACCGCGCGCGTTCGCCGCCGCCAGCCACTGCGGAAGCAGCTCCATGAGGTCCGGGGCGGTGCCCCTGCGGCCACCGGTGCTGGTCCCGGGGCGGTCGGCCAGGAGC
>NZ_WVUG01000127.1 GCF_017614965.1 Streptomyces griseorubiginosus
CTGGACGAGGGCTGGGCGCAGGCGTACGAGGCCGCGGTGGAGCGACTGCGCTCCGCGGGCGCCGACGTGCGCGCCCTGGACCTGACGCCCTTCACCGAGGCAGCCGCGATGCTGTACGAGGGCGCCTTCGTCGCCGAGCGCTACACAGCCGTAGGAAGATTTGTCGACAAGGCGTCAGCCGACGGCGTCGAGGGCCTCGACCCCACGGTCGCCGGCATCATCACCCGCGCCCGGGACATCCCGGCCCACCAGCTCTACGCCGACCTCGACCGCCTGGCCGCCCTCCGCTCCCGCGCCCTCGCCGAACTCTCCGACGCGGACGCCCTGCTCCTCCCCACAACCCCGGGCCACCCGACCCTTGCCGAGGTCGCCGCCGACCCCCTCGCCTCCAACGCCCGCCTGGGCCGCTTCACCAACTCGACGAACCTCTTCGACCTGGCCGCGGTCGCCGTCCCCGCAGGCTCGGTGGGGGGCCTCCCCTTCGGCGTGATGCTGATCGGCCCGGCCTTCACGGACGAACGCCTGACGAAGATCGCCGCCTCCCTCCAGCCGGAAACCCGGCTGGCCGTGGTGGGGGCCCACCTGACGGGCCAGCCCCTCAACCCCCAACTCCTGTCCCTGGGCGCCCGCTTGGACCGAACGACCACGACGGCCCCGGTCTACCGCCTGCACGCCCTGCGGACGGACCCGCCGAAGCCGGGGCTGGTGCATGTGGGCGAGGGCGGGGCCGAGATCGAGACGGAGGTGTGGCGCCTACCGGCTGAAGGGCTGGGCCAACTGCTGACGACGCTCCCCCGTCCCATGGCGCTGGGAGAGGTGGAACTGGCGGACGGTACCCGAGTTCCCGGCTTCCTCTGCGAGCCGGGGGCACTGGCGAACGCCGAGGACATCACGTCCTACGGAAGCTGGCGGTCCTATCTGAACAGACGGGAACAGCAACGCCCGTAGGGGCGCGGGGCCGTGTTGAATGTGCGGCTACCGCCGCGTGGGCGCGACCAGCCACAGACAACCCGCACCCGCCAACGAAACGTCACCCCACCGACGAGTAGGCCACAACCCCCCGCAGCAACAGCTCAACAGCCTTGCGTGCATTCTTCGCGACCGTGGACCCCTCGCCGCCGGAGACAGGGGCCGCCGCCGAGATCTGACCCAGCACGTCGATCACCTGCTTGCACCACCGCACGAAGTCCCCCGCCGGCATCTCCGCCTCCCGCAGCACCTCGTCCAGCCCCTTCCCGGAGGCCCACATGTACGCGGCCCAGGCGAAGCCGAGATCCGGCTCCCGCTGCCCGACCCCCTCGGTCTGCGTGATCCGGAAGTCCTCCTCCAGCGCGTCCAGCCGCCCCCAGATCCGCACCATCTCGCCGAGCGCGGCCTTGGCCCTGCCCGACGGCAGCTTCGGCGCCATCGCGTCGTCCCCGACCCGCGCCTCGTACACCAGCGCCGAGACACAGGCGGCGAGTTCCGCGGGAGCGAGCCCTTCCCAGACGCCCTCCCGCAGGCACTCGCTGGCCAGCAGGTCCAACTCGCCGTACAGCCGCGCCAGCCGCTTGCCGTGCTCGGTGACCTCGTCACCGCGCAGATAGTCCAGCTCGGTCAGCAGCGCCACGATACGGTCGAAGGTCCGGGCGATCGTGTTCGTCCGGCCTTCGATGCGCCGCTCCAGCTGCGAGGTGTCCCGCAGCAGGCGGTGATACCGCTCGGCCCACCGCGCGTGGTCCTCACGCTCGCTGCACCCGTGGCAGGGGTGCGCCCTGAGGGCGGTGCGCAGGCGCGCGATCTCCCGGTCGTCGGCCGCCTGCGAGCGCTTCTTCCGCGCGCGCTCCGGCGGGATGTGCCCGGCCTTGGTGCGCAGCGCGGAGGCGAGGTCGCGGCGCGACTGGGGCGAGCGCGGGTTGAACGACTTGGGGATCCGCATCCGCTCCAGCGCCTCGACCGGCACCGGGAAGTCCATCGACGCCAGGCGCTTGACCTGCCGCTCGGCGGTCAGCACCAGCGGTCGCGGCCCGTCGTGGTGCTCGAAGCCGCGGTGTCCGTTGGACCGTCCGGCCGGCAGCCCGGGATCCAGCACCAGGGCCAGACCGGCGTACTTGCCCGTCGGCACATGGATGACGTCTCCCGGCTTCAGCTTCTCCAGCGCCACCGCGGCCTCGGCGCGCCGCTCCGCGGCTCCCTGCCGGGCCAACTCGGTCTCGCGGTCCTTCAGTTCGCGCCGCAGGCGGGCGTACTCCTCGAAGTCGCCGAGGTGGCAGGTCATGGAGGCCTTGTAGCCCTCCAGGCCCTCCTCGTTGCGCTGCACCTGCCGGGAGATCCCGACGACGGACTTGTCGGCCTGGAACTGCGCGAACGACGTCTCCAGCAGCTCGCGGGAGCGGTGCCGCCCGAACTGCTCCACCAGGTTGACCGCCATGTTGTACGACGGCTTGAAGCTGGAGCGCAGCGGATAGGTGCGCGTGCCCGCGAGGCCCGCCAGGTGCTCGGGGCTCATCCCGCGCTGCCACAGGACGACGGCGTGGCCCTCGACGTCGATGCCCCGCCGGCCGGCCCGGCCCGTCAACTGGGTGTACTCGCCGGGCGTGATGTCGGCGTGCTGCTCGCCGTTCCACTTGACGAGCTTCTCCAGCACCACCGAGCGGGCGGGCATGTTGATGCCGAGCGCGAGCGTCTCCGTGGCGAACACGGCCTTCACCAGGCCGCGGACGAACAGCTCCTCGACGACCTCCTTGAACGTCGGCAGCATGCCCGCGTGATGGGCCGCTATGCCCCGCTCCAGGCCCTCCAGCCACTCGTAGTACCCGAGGACGTGCAGATCCTCGGTCGGAATGGACGCGGTGCGCTCCTCGACCAGGGCGCGCACCTTGTCCCGCGCCTCCTCGTCGTTGAGCCGGAGGCCGGCGTACAGGCACTGCTGTACGGCCGCCTCGCAGGCCGCGCGGCTGAAGATGAAGGTGATGGCGGGCAGCAGCCCCTCGGCGTCGAGCCGCTCGATGACCTCGGGACGCCCCGGTGTCCACACCCGCGAGCGCTGGCGGCGCTCCCGCTCCCGGTCCGCCTCGCGCATGGCGCGGCCGCGCCTGCGGTCCTGGTACGACGGCCGGCTCGCCTCCATGCGAGCCAGGCGCGTGAGGTCGGGGTTGACGGCCTTCTTGCTGCCCTCGCCCTCCTCGAAGAGGTCGTACATCCGGCGTCCGGCCAGCACGTGCTGGAACAGCGGCACGGGCCGGTGCTCGGAGACGATCACCTCGGTGTCGCCGCGGACGGTGTCCAGCCAGTCGCCGAACTCCTCGGCGTTGGAGACGGTCGCGGAGAGCGAGACCAGGGTCACCGACTCGGGGAGGTGGATGATCACCTCTTCCCACACGGCTCCGCGGAAGCGGTCGGAGAGGTAGTGCACCTCGTCCATGACCACGTGGCCGAGGCCGAGGAGGGTCTGCGAGCCGGCGTACAGCATGTTCCTGAGGACCTCGGTGGTCATCACGACCACCGGCGCCTCGGAGTTGACGCTGTTGTCGCCGGTGAGCAGGCCGACCTTGTCCGCTCCGTAGCGGCGGCACAGGTCGGCGTACTTCTGGTTCGACAGCGCCTTGATGGGTGTCGTGTAGAAGCACTTCTTGCCCTGCTGCAGGGCGAGGTGGACGGCGAACTCGCCCACGATCGTCTTGCCGGAGCCGGTGGGCGCGGCGACCAGTACGCCCTTGCCCGCTTCGAGTGCCCTGCAGGCCTCGATCTGGAAGGGGTCCAGACCGAAGTCGTACATCTCGCGGAAGGAGGCGAGCGCGGTGGCCTGCTCGGCAGCGCGCCTACGGGCAGCCGCGTACCGCTCGGCCGGTGAGAGGTCCTCTGTCATCGTGCTTTCGAGCGTACCGGGCCCCACTGACAACAGGACGATCATTATCCGGAACCTTGGCCGTCAAACACCGAGAGGTGCCCGCGTCCCGGTGGACGGTGGGCACCTCTCGGAGCGTGTTCGACGAGCGGGCGCTCAGGTCACGTCGTCGTAGCCGTTGACCCGGTCCGTGGTGGCCTGCTCGGGCAGTGCCCGGCTGGCCGAGACGGTCTCGACCTCGCCGATGTCCTCGGGGGTGAGGTCCAGGTCGGAGGCCTCGTCGTCGGCGGGGCCCATCTCCTCACGACGGCGCTTGCGCTTGTCGTTGAAGATCGAGAACACGACCGCGCCGAAGTACAGCACCCAGATCGGTCCGGCCAGGGCCAGCATCGACAGCGGGTCCGTGCTGGGCGTCGCGACCGCCGCGAAGACCGTGATGCCCAGGATCATCGCCCGCCACCAGCCGAGCATCCGCTTGCCGCTGAGCACCCCGGTGAGGTTGAGCATGATCAGCAGCAGGGGCAGCTCGAAGGAGAGCCCGAAGACGATCACCATGCGGGTGACGAGCTGGAGCAGGTCGTCGAGCGGGAGCAGGTTGCTCACGCCGTGCGGGGTGAAGTCGATGAGCACCTTCGCCGTGGTCGGCAGGACCTTGTACGCGAAGAAGGCGCCGCCGAAGAACAGCGGGACGCCGGTGCCGACGAACGCGTAGGCGTACTTCTTCTCGTGCTTGTGCAGACCGGGCGCGACGAAGGCCCACAGCTGGTACAGCCAGATCGGCGAGGCGAACACCACACCGGCCATGAGGGACACCTGCAGGGCCAGCGTGAAGGGCGCCAGCAGACCGTTGATCGTGATCTGGGCGCACGGGTGAGAGCTGGACTTGGACTTGGCCAGCTGCTCGAAGGTCTCCCCGCACCCGACCGAGTCCAGGACCGGCTTGGTGAGGAAGTTGATGATGTCGTTGTAGAAGAAGGCGGCGACGATCGTGATCACGACGATGGCCAGCATCGCCTTCGCGAGCCGGTTGCGGAGCTCGCGAAGGTGGTCCGCAAGGGGCATCCGCCCCTCGGGATCCTTCTCCTGTTTGCGGGCAGACTTGGGCAACCCACGTCCTCATCTCGTGCGGCAGGCCGGAGGTGTCCGGCCCTGCATCAGGCCTTGGTGGAGTCCGTCGGCTCGGTGACCGGGCGCGAGCTGGTCACGTCGCCGGGGGCGGCCTGGATGGTGCGCTGAGCGGGGGGCTGCTCGCCGTTGTTCGGCGGGCCGGCCGGGGTGGCCGTGCTGTTGCCCTCCTCCTTCATCGCCTTCGCCTCGCTCTTGAGGATGCGGGCGGACTTGCCGAGCGAGCGCGCCATGTCGGGAAGCTTCTTCGCGCCGAACAGCAGGACGATGACGACGAGGATGAGAATGATCTCGGGGGCGCCGAGCCTTCCGAACATAAGTCTTTACCTTCTCACCGAGGCGGCTGGGGTGGGGTGCTGTCCGGCCGGTCGGACACTTGTCCGGTCGACCGTGTTGCCAGCGATCGTAACGCTCAGGGGTAAACGTGAGGCAATCCCCGTGCGTACTCCCGGTCCGCGGTCCGGGCCTCGTTCTCCGGGCCGCGACCAGCAGCGTACCCGTGACGGTGGCTCCGGTGACAGGTCGAAGCGACCCGAACCGCCTGCGGCGCAGGACTCACAGGGCTCGCACAGCGGCACTCACAGGGAGTCCACGGCCCGCGCAGTGCTCACCGCGGCCCGCTCCAGGTCCTCGGCGGCCCGGTTGATCCGCCGCGCCGAGTCGCTGACCTGCCGGCCCAGACGCTGTGCCTCCACAAAGACCCGGACAGCGAACACCCCCAGGACGGCGAGACCCAGAAAACCCATGGCTACCGCGAACATCGGCCAGAACATGACGCCGAGACTAGACCTTTCTACGGCGTGTGCAGCCGCAGGGTCCTGACCCCGCCGCCGGTGAGCAGTTCCACGATCCGCTCCCCGGCCGGCTTGCGCACCGCGGCTCCGCAGTCCGGGCAGGTGAAGGAGTAGAACGTGGAGCGGCTGGTGGCGCCGATGGCCAGTCTGAGGGCGCCCGCGGTGAGCTCGAAGCTGCCCCGGCAGTCCGGGCAGCCCGCCTTGAACACCACCGGGGCCACACTTCTCATCCCGGCGAAGGCGGCCGCCACCGACATGCCCCGCACACCCGACACCGACGACTCGCTCACAGCCCTTGCTCCCTTGTCCCTGGTCGTTCGCGTCCGGAGCGCCTCGGCCGAAACCGAGGGGCGACCGTGCCCACCCTTCGGGCGCTCGCCCCCGGCACCGGCGCCTCCGGCTCACTCCCGCCTGTCGTGAACCGAGTGCTCCTGATCCGTGCTCTGCGCCTCGACCCCGTCGTACGCCGCCAGTGCCGCACGGGCCGCGCGGCGGGCGCTGGCGGCGAGGTCGGGCGGGGAGACGATCCGGCCGTCACGGCCCAGCCGCAGGGCCAGCCGCCGCAGCGACGCGGGGTCGGGGGTGCGCAGGGTAATACGCAGCCCGCCGTCCGGAAGCTCATCGGCGCTGTCGTGCGGGTAGTACTCGGCGACCCAGCGGCCGCCCGGGCCGACCTCGACGACGACCTCCGGGTCCTCGGCGGCCGGCTGGACCAGCCCCTCGGACAGGTCCCTGAGCTCTATCTCGGGCGGCGCGGACGGCTCGTCCAGGATCTTGATCTCGGCGACCCGGTCGAGCCGGAAGGTGCGGCGCGCCTCGGAGCGGCGGCACCAGGCCTCCACGTAGGTGTGCCCGACGCTCACCAGGCGGATGGGGTCGATCTCCCGCTCGGTGACCTCGTCGCGGGCCGGCGAGTAGTAGCGGATCCACAGCCGCCGGCGCTCGGAGATGGCCCGGTCGACGTCCGCGAAGACCCCGCCCTCGGCCTCGAAGGTCACCGACAGGCGGGCGCTGGCCCCGGCCGCCTCGCCCGCCGCGGTCTCCACCTTGGCGGTGGCCCGCAGCAGCGCCTGCCGGTCGCTCTCGCGCAGGCCCGGCAGCGTGGACACCGCGCGGGCGGCCACGAGCAGCGCGGTCGCCTCGTCGGCGGCGAGACGCAGCGGCTCGGCGGTCTCCTCGCCGAGGGCGGCCGGGTTGTGCCACCAGATGCGCTCGCCGTCGGTGTCGATGTCGAGGAGATCACCGCCGCGGAAGCTGGTGCCGCACATGGGCAGCACGTCGAGGTCGGAGACCAGCTCGTCCTCGGTGATGCCGAAGGCGCGCGCCACGTCCTCGACCCTGGCCCCGGGGCGCTCCTTCAGGTAGGTCACCAGGGAGAGCATCCGCCGGGTCTGGTCGATGGCGTTGACGGGCCTGACCGGTTTGCCTGCCACTGTCCTGCTCCGCTCCCCCTCAGCCCTTGGCCACGGCCCGCAGCCGGTCCACGACGTCCGCCCGCAGCTCGGCCGGCTCGAGGACCACCACGTCCGGACCGAACTCCACCAGCCAGGCGTCCAGCCCGTGCCCGTACGGAATCTCCAACTCGTCCCACCCGTCGCCGAGTTCCCGCACCGAGGTGGCCTTCGCCCGAAGGGGGTACCCGGCGTCCGCGCGCAGCCGGATCAGCGCGGAGCGGTCGGCCGTCTCCCCCGCCCAGCTCGCGACCGTCTCACGGACGGTGACGACGTCGGGGATCTCGGCGGTGAACCGTCCGCTGCGACTGCGGACCTTGCCGGTGATCCGCGACAGCCGGAAGACCCGCTCGGCACCCCGGTCGCGGTCGAAACCGGCCAGATACCAGTGGCCGCGCCAGCACTCCAGCGCCCACGGCTCGACATGCCGGGGCTCGGGGTGGGCGGCGTTGGCCTTGCGGTAGTCGAAGACGACCGGCCGGCGGTCGCGGCAGGCCAGCATCAGCGGCTCGAAGGCGGCCTCGTGCACGGGGATGCGCGGCTCCAGGGCGCCGTGGGCCTCGTACGGGTCGACGTCCTCGGGCAGTCCCGCCGCGCGCAGCTTCTGCAGGGCACCGCTGGCCGCGCCGGCGAGCCGGGCCTGCTGCCACACCTTGGCGGCAAGACCCAGGGCGGCCGCCTCCTCGGCGTCGAGCGTGATGGGCGGCAGACGGTTGCTGTCCCGGCGGGCCAGATAGCCGGTCTCGCCGTCGAGGTTCTCCACCGTCTCGATGACCAGGCCGAGTTCACGCAGGTCGTCCTTGTCCCGCTCGAACATGCGGCTGAAGGCGTCCTCCGAATTGGCCTCCAGATAGGCCTCGATGGACTCGCGCAGCTCACGCTTGCTCAGCGGCCGCCGCGTCCCGAGCAGGCACAGCGCCAGGTTCATCAGCCGCTCGGCCTTGGCAATGGCCATCGACGCCCTTCGCCTCCCTATGGTCCTTTACGACGATGACCGTACCGCCCCGAAGTGGCGTGGCAAAAGCCGAGGGCCCATGCCCGAGCAGGCATGGGCCCCAGGTGATCGGGTCCGGTCGGATCCGACGGTCAGACGGCGACCAGGTCGACCACGAAGATCAGGGTCTCGCCCGGCTTGATCGCCGGGGTCGGGCTCTGGTTGCCGTAGGCGAGGTGCGCCGGGATGGTCAGCTGACGACGGCCGCCGACCTTCATGCCCTGCACGCCCAGGTCCCAGCCCTTGATGACCCGGCCGCCGCCCAGCGGGAAGCGGAAGGGAGTGCCGCGGTTCCAGCTCGCGTCGAACTCCTCGCCGGTGCTGAAGGCGACGCCCACGTAGTGGACGGTGACGGTCTGGCCCGCCTGCGCCACCGCGCCGTCGCCCTCCCAGATGTCCTTGATCTCGAGGTCCGCCGGGGGCTCGCCGCCCGGGAAGTCGATCTCGGGCTTCTCGATGCTCACGTCTCTAGCTCCTGCTTGTCTGCGGAAAGGCAACACGCACAGTCTTACATCACCGGCGGGTCACATCTTGGCCAGGATGTCGACCGAGAAGACCAGCACCGAGTCCTTCTTCAGGCCGCTGCCCGCCGGCGGGTTGTCGCCGTAGCCCAGCTTGGGCGGGATGACGATCAGGACACGGCTGCCGACCTTCTTGCCGGTCAGACCCTGCGCCCAGCCCTTGACCACCTGCTGCAACGAGAACGACGTCAGCGCCTTGCGGCTGTACGTCGAGTCGAACTCCTTGCCGCTGTCCAACACCACGCCCTTGTACTGCACGAGCACGGTGTCCTTCGCGCCGACCACGTCGCCGTCGCCCTCGATGACGTACTTCGCCACCAGCCCGGTCGGCGCGGTCGCCTTGGGGATGTCGATCGAGGGGGCCTTGCCGTCGGTGTTGGTGCCGATCTTCGGCAGCTTGGCATCGCTCTGCGGGACGTCGGCGCCCTTGGCGGAGCTGGTCGCGTTGAACGCTCCCTGGATGTCGGCGACGAAGACCAGCGTGTCGGTGCCCTTGATACCGGCCTGCGCGTTCCCCGTCGTGCCGTATCCCCAGGTGGGGGGCACCGAGAACAGGACGCGGCTGCCGACCTTCTTGCCGGTCAGGGCGTAGCGCCAGCCGTCGATGATGCTGCCCTGGGCGAGCTGGATGAGCAGCGGGGTCTTGCGGTCGTAGGAGTTGTCGAAGACCTTCGCGGTGTCCCAGACCTGGCCGAGGTAGTGGGCCTGGATGTAGTCGTTCTCCGCGACGGTCTTGCCGCTGCCCGCGATGACCGTCTTCACGGCGAGCTGCTTCGAGGGGTCGCCGCTGCCCTTGGCGACGGTCGGCTTCGTGCCGAACGCCGTGCCCGCCGTGATGGCCGGCAGCGGGCCGTCGACGATCTTCGGCGGTGGCGCGGCGGAGGTGGCCTGCGCCGAGGGCGACGCGCTGTCGCTCGCCTTGCTCGAGTCGGACTTCTTGTCGTCGCCGCATCCGGCGAGCGTGACCAGTCCTGCGGGTACGGCGATGAGTAGGGAGCGTCGGCGCACGGTGGGGGCCTCGTATCGATCGATCTTGGTTGATTGGCGTGCGCGCAACTCTACGGCGTGAGAAGGGCGCCGCACGGAAAACGTGCGGCGCCCGTGTTGCGTTCCGGTGTTCACCGGAACGTGTTGCTCACATACCGGCGATCAGCTTCTCCACCCGGTCGTCCACCGACCGGAACGGGTCCTTGCACAACACCGTGCGCTGGGCCTGGTCGTTGAGCTTGAGGTGGACCCAGTCGACGGTGAAGTCCCGGCGCTGTTCCTGGGCCCTGCGGATGAAGTCGCCGCGCAGCCGGGCCCGAGTGGTCTGCGGCGGAACGGACTTGCCCTCGAAGATCTTCAAGTCGTTGCAGATACGGGCCGCTTGGCCCTTCTTCTCGAGCAGGTAGTACAGGCCACGACGGCGGTGGATGTCGTGGTAGGCGAGGTCTATCTGCGCGACCCGCGGGTGCGACATGGTCATGTTGTGCTTGGCCCGGTACCGCTCGATGAGCTTGTACTTCATGACCCAGTCGATCTCGGTGCCGATCCGGTCGAGGTCCTCGGCCTCGATCGCGTCCAGCGTGCGGCCCCACAGCTCCAGGACCTGCTCCACGGTGCCGGTGCGGATGCCGCGGCGCTCGCAGAAGTCCACGGCCTTCTCGTAGTACTCGCGCTGCACCTCCAGGGCGGAGGCCTCGCGGCCGCTGGCCAGGCGCACCTTGCGCCGGCCGGTGATGTCGTGGCTGACCTCGCGGATCGCCCGGATCGGGTTCTCCAGGGTCAGGTCGCGCATCACGGTGCCCGCCTCGATCATGCGCAGCACCAGGTCGGTGGCGCCGACCTTGAGCAGCATGGTCGTCTCGGACATGTTCGAGTCGCCCACGATGACGTGCAGCCGGCGGTAGCGCTCGGCGTCCGCGTGCGGTTCGTCGCGGGTGTTGATGATCGGCCTCGAGCGGGTCGTCGCCGAGGAGACGCCCTCCCAGATGTGCTCCGCGCGCTGGCTGACGCAGTAGACGGCCCCGCGCGGGGTCTGCAGCACCTTGCCCGCTCCGCACAGCAGCTGCCGCGTGACCAGGAACGGGATGAGGATGTCCGCCAGCCGGGAGAACTCCCCGTGCCGGGCGACGAGATAGTTCTCGTGGCAGCCGTAGGAGTTGCCGGCCGAGTCGGTGTTGTTCTTGAAGAGGTAGACGTCGCCCGCGATTCCTTCCTCGTGCAGGCGTCGTTCGGCGTCTACCAGGAGTCCTTCCAGAATGCGTTCGCCGGCCTTGTCGTGGGTGACCAGTTCGGTCACGTTGTCACATTCGGGTGTCGCGTATTCCGGATGTGAGCCCACGTCGAGATAGAGGCGGGCGCCGTTTCGCAGAAAGACATTGCTGCTGCGGCCCCATGACACGACACGGCGGAAGAGGTACCGCGCCACCTCGTCGGGAGACAGGCGGCGCTGTCCCCTGAACGTACATGTGACGCCGTACTCGTTCTCCAGCCCGAAAATGCGGCGGTCCATGAGTGAACATTACGCCCGATCCCCTGAACTGAAACGGGGTTCGGCCGCACGGTTTGGATCATTTTCCGATGAAGCCGCAACGACCGCCCGCCCGGCGGGAGCTGCGAGGACCCGCCCGGTGGCCAGCAGAACCAGCAGCGACACGCCCCCGGCGACACCGGGCACGGCGAAGCCCCACAGGGCCCCTCCGGCCTCGACGACCGGCCCCGCGAGGCCCGTTCCGACCGAGGCTCCGACGGTGAACGTCGTCACCAGCCAGGAGAACGCCTCCGTGACCGTCCCGCTCGGCGCGTGCCGGTCGACCAGCACGAAAGCGCAGGCTATGCAGGGCGCCAGGAACACCCCCGCCAGCACGGTGAGCAGCACCATGGCGACCGCGCCCGGCATCAGCGTCAGCGGCAGATAACACACCGCCAGAAGCGCCACCAGCACCCGTAGTCGCCGGGCTGGCTCACCGGTCCACCGCCGCGCCCCGTACGCGGTGCCGCCGATCAGCGCCCCCAGCCCGAGGGCGGCCATCAGCCAGCCGTACACGGCGTCACCGCCGTGGTCGTCCGCGTAGGGCACCGAGGCCACCGTGATGGAGCCCAGCGCCATGCCCACGAACAGCAGCGCGCCCAGCAGGACCAGCAGTCCCGGCGAGCGCAGGGCACCGAGCCAGTGCGCCTCGCGCGGCGCCGAGCGCCACGCGCGCGAAGGCGGCGAGACGACCACGGACAGGGCTCCCAGCACGCCGACGGCGTTCAGGATCAGCAGTGCCGCCTCGGCCGACCACAGGGAGACGCAGAGCGTCACCAGCAACGGGCCGACGGTGAACATCACTTCCTGCGCCACCGCGTCCATGGCGTACGCCGTGTGCACCTGCTCCTCCCGGCCCAGCACCGAGGGCCACAGGGCCCGCAGACCGCCCTCCAGGGGCGGTGTCAGCAGCCCGGCGGCCGCCACGCACGCGTAGGCGAGCGGAAGGGGGTGGGTGCCCGTGACGGCGAACCCGGCCATGGCGAGGGCCGAGGCGAGCGCGGCGGGCAGCTGGACGCGCGGCTGCCCGTGCAGGTCCACCAGCCGCCCCAGGACCGGCTGGCCGACCGCGTTGGCGACGCCGTACACGGCCGCCAGCCCGCCCGCGAGGCCGTACGTGCCGCCCTCCGCGCGCACGAACAGCACGATCGCGATGGCGGCCGTGGCATTGGGCAGCCGGCCCACCAGCGTGCCCGTGAGAAGGCGCGCCGCGTGCCTCGCCCTGAGGATCTCCAGGTATCCCGCGGCCATGCCCGCCTCCAAGTGTTACGTATAACCCCGTCTCTCATACGTACCATGTGCGCTGTTCACACGTCCAGACAGGACGTCCACACAGGACATCCAGACAGAAGGAGCGACCCACGGTGGCACGCAGCGGCACGCGCCCGACCAGCCGTGACGTCGCACAGGCGGCCGGAGTGTCCCAGGCCGCCGTCTCACTCGTCCTCGGCGACAAATGGCGCGGACGGGTCTCCGAAGCCACCGCCGAACGAGTACGGGAAGCCGCACGCGAACTCGGGTACCGGCCGAACCTCGCCGCCCGCAACCTGCGCCTCGGCCACACCCGCACCGTCCTCCTGGTCGTCCCGGCCCTCACCACCGAGTTCTTCGCCGGCGTCTACACGGGCGCCGCACGCGTCGCCGCCGACCACGGCTTCGGCGTCGTCCTCTACCCCTCCCCCGAAGGCATCGGCCCGGCCAGGGACCCCTTCGCCTCCGCCCAGGCAGCCCTCGACGGCGTCATCGCCTCCTCCATGGCCGCCGACGCCCTCAGCGCCATCCGCGGCGACCAACTGCCCCTGGTGATGCTCGACAGCGACCCCGAGGGCAGCCTGGGCGCCGCCACGGTCAACCTCGACATCACCGACGGCGTACGCCAGGTCGCCGAACACCTGCTGAACCTCGGCCACCGGCGCTTCCTGCACCTGGCCGCGGACGTGCCCTCCTGGACCTTCGACGTACGCGCGCGTGAACTCGCCACCCGCGTCGCCGCCGTACCCGGCACCTCGCTGCGCACGACCCGCGCACCGATCACCATCGACGACGCCCGCACAGCCGCCGAAACGGCCCTCTCCGCCCCCGGACCCCGGCCCACCGCCCTGGTCTGCGACGACGACAAACTCGCCGCAGGCGCCTACAAAGCGGCCCGACGGCTCGGCCTGCGCATCCCCGACGACCTCTCCGTCACCGGCCTCGACGACCTCGCCCTCGCCACCGCCCTAGACCCCGAACTCACCACCGTCCGCCTGGACGCGGAACTGTTCGGCGAGCACGGCATGCGAGCCCTCCTGGCCGTCCTGGACGGCCGCGAGCCCGACGCCGGCGACATCCCCGTCGAACTGGTTGTACGAGGCTCCACAGCGCCGCCCAGCGGCCCCTGAACGCCCTGTGCCCCGGCCGCGTCGACGGCCGGGGCACACAAGGGTGAGAAACGGAGCGAGGCGGACTACTCCTCGTCGGAGCCCTCCGTGCTGCTCTCCGCCTCGGTGGACGCCCCGTCCGCCTCCAGCAGCCGGGACAGCTGACGGCCGACGATGCGCTTGAACTTACGGGCCTGCGGACGCGTACGGTCCAGCACCGCCACCTCCAGACGCTCCGCAGGGATCTCCCGCTGCGTCCCGTTCGACTCCCGGGACAAGGCCTTCACCGCCAGCTTCAGCCCCTCCGCGAGGCTCATGCCCTCCCGGTGCTCCTGGTCCAGGTAGTTGCTGATCAACTCCGCGTTGCCGCCGACCGCGACCGAGCCGTGCTCGTCCACGATCGAACCGTCGTGCGGAAGACGGTAGATCTGATCACCGTCCGGGGTCTCACCGACCTCGGCCACCACCAGCTCCACCTCGTACGGCTTCTCGCCCGCCGAGGAGAAGATCGTGCCCAGCGTCTGGGCATAGACGTTGGCCAGACCACGAGCGGTCACGTCGTCACGGTCATAGGTGTAACCACGAAGATCGGCATACCTCACACCACCGATCCGCAGATTCTCGTACTCGTTGTACTTGCCGGCGGCCGCGAAGCCGATCCGGTCGTAGATCTCGCTGAACTTGTGCAGCGCGCGGGACGGGTTCTCGCCGACGAAGACGATGCCGTCGGCATACTGCAGCACGACCAGGCTGCGACCACGGGCGATGCCCTTGCGGGCGTACTCCGCCCGGTCGGCCATGGCCTGCTGGGGTGAGACATAGAACGGCGTCGACACCGGTTATCCGTCCCTTTCTGTCGAGGTCAACTGGATCACCTTCACAAGAAACCGGTCGCCCGCTACAGCAGCGCGGCCCGCGGACCGTCGGGCTGCTCGAGGCGCCGCTCCAGGATCGAGCGGGCGATCTCGGAGGACTCGTCCTCGGTGAGCCGACGGAAACCGTCCTCGGTGATCACGGTGACAATCGGGTAGATCCGGCGGGCGACATCGGGACCACCGGTCGCCGAGTCGTCGTCTGCCGCGTCGTAGAGAGCCTGCACCACCAGCGTGGTCGCCTGCTCCTCGGACAGGTCGTCACGGAACAGCTTCTTCATGGCACCGCGCGCGAAGATCGAACCGGAGCCCGTCGCCGCGTAGCCGTGCTCCTCACTGCGGCCGCCCGTCACGTCGTAGGAAAAGATGCGGCCCTTCTCGCGGTCCACGTCATAACCGGCGAAGAGCGGGACCACGGCCAGGCCCTGCATGGCCATGCCGAGGTTGGAACGGATCATGGTCGACAGCCGGTTCGCCTTGCCCTCCAGCGACAGCTGCGCGCCCTCGACCTTCTCGAAGTGCTCCAGCTCCAGCTGGAACAGCTTGACCATCTCCACGGCGAGACCGGCGGTGCCGGCGATGCCGACGGCCGAGTACTCGTCGGCGGGGAAAACCTTCTCGATGTCGCGCTGGGCGATCACATTGCCCATGGTGGCCCGGCGGTCACCGGCGAGCACGACCCCGCCCGGGAACGTGACGGCGACGATGGTCGTCCCGTGCGGCGCCTCGATCACACCCTGCGTCGGGGGCAGTTGCCGGTTGCCCGGCAGCATCTCCGGCTGGTGCTCGGACAGGAAGTCCATGAAGGACGAGGACCCAGGCGTCAGGAAGGCAGCTGGTAGACGCCCGGTGCTACGAGTGTTGGCTTCCACGCGATTCCTTCCACATAAGCAGCAGCCCGCCTTATGGCATCGGGCCGATCCTTGAACTGCCCCAGTGCGGCGTTGCAGCTGAAGCACAGTACGCCTCGGACCCTACCCGTCTTGTGGCAGTGATCCACATGCTCCGGTACAGCCGCCAAACATATGCAGCAGACGCCCCCTTGAGAGGCAACCAACGCGTCCCGCTCGGCTTCGGTGATGCCGTACTGCCGCTTCAGGTGGTCCTGCCGACTCTGAATCGCCCGGCACGCCTTGCAGCGTGTCGAGAGGCCGTCAGAAGCGGTCGCGTTGCGGTGCCATTCACTGTGCGGCTTCACTTCTCCGCACGTCCGACAGAGCTTGTGACCGGCAGGAACATCCGCCTTCTCGCGCACCGGTTTACCAAGGGCCTCCCGGCGGCGCCGGTAGTGCGCAGCGCTGTACGCCGCCACGCACTTCCGGCAGTCCACCTGGAGGCCATCACGCCGATTCTTGTCTCGCGCGAATGCCGCAAGAGGCAGGTCCAGCTTGCACTTCCTGCATTGCTTCGCGCTCGGCTCGCCAGCCAATCCCATCCCCCGCAACCTTCAATTCTAAGGCTAGGTGGCTTGTGAGCCTTTACTCTCCACCCTTTTGCACGAAGGAGCGCACGAAATCCTCGGCATTTTCCTCGAGTACATCATCGATCTCGTCCAGGACGGAGTCCACGTCGTCGCTCAGCTTCTCGTGGCGCTCCTTCAGGTCCTCGGAGCCCTGCGCCTCTGTCGCCTGCTCCTCGACCTCCTCCGTGGAGCGCGTCGCCTTCTGCTGGCCGCCGCCGGTGTCCTTGGTCGCCATAACCCTCACCCCGCTCGGTTCGACGTTCTTGATCAGACCCTACAAGCAGGGTCCGACATCGGCCCCGCATTCCCTCAACGTACGGGGACCACCTCGATGATTCCCTTACGCCGACTTTTCCACCCTGCCGGGCGGAGACGGCCCGGGTACCCGCTCAGCCGCCCGACAGCACCCTGACCAGGTCTTCCGCGGTGCGGCAGCGGTCCAGGAGCTCCTTGACGTGATTTCGCGTTCCGCGAAGCGGTTCGAGGGTTGGGACGCGCTGGAGCGAGTCCCGTCCCGGGAGGTCGAAGATCACGGAGTCCCAGGAGGCGGCCGCGACGTCGTCCGCGTACTGCTCGAGGCAGCGTCCGCGGAAATAGGCGCGGGTGTCCTCCGGCGGCTTCGTGCGGGCCTGCTCGACCTCGTCCTCGGTCAGCAGCCGCTTGATGCGTCCGCGGGCCGCCAGCCGGTTGTAGAGGCCCTTCTCGGCCCGTACGTCGGCGTACTGCAGGTCGAGGAGGTGGAGCTTGGCGGCGTCCCAGTCGAGGCTGTCACGGCGCCGGTAGCCCTCCATGAGCTCCCGCTTGGCGACCCAGTCGAGCTCGCCGGCCAGGCTCATGGGGTCGTTCTCCAGGCGGTTGAGGGTGTCCTCCCAGCGGGCGAGGACGTCCTTGGTCTGTTCGTCCGCGTCGGCCCCGAAGCGCTCCTCGACGTACTTGCGGGACAGCTCGTAGTACTCCATCTGGAGTTGGACCGCGGTGAGTGTGCGGCCGCTGCGGAGGGTGACCAGGCGCTTGAGCGTGGGGTCGTGGGAGACCTGGTGGAGGGTGCGGACGGGCTGGTCCACGGCCAGGTCTACGGCGATGAAGCCGTCTTCGATCATGGACAGGACCAGGGCGGTCGTGCCCAGCTTGAGGTAGGTGGAGATCTCGGAGAGGTTGGCGTCGCCGATGATCACGTGCAGGCGGCGGTATTTCTCCGCGTCCGCGTGGGGCTCGTCGCGGGTGTTGATGATGGGGCGCTTGAGCGTGGTCTCGAGGCCGACCTCGACCTCGAAGTAGTCGGCGCGCTGGCTGAGCTGGAAGCCGTGTTCGTGGCCGTCCTGGCCGATGCCGACGCGGCCGGCGCCGGTGACGACCTGGCGGGAGACGAAGAAGGGTGTGAGGTGGCGCACGATGTCCGAGAAGGGGGTTTCCCGCTTCATCAGGTAGTTCTCGTGCGTGCCGTAGGAGGCGCCCTTGTTGTCGGTGTTGTTCTTGTAGAGGTGGATCGGCTGGGCGCCGGGGAGCTGGGCCGCGCGTTCGGCGGCCTCGGCCATGATGCGTTCGCCGGCCTTGTCCCAGAGGACGGCGTCGCGGGGGTTGGTGACCTCGGGCGCGCTGTACTCGGGGTGTGCGTGGTCGACGTAGAGTCGTGCGCCGTTGGTGAGGATCACGTTGGCGAGGCCGATGTCCTCGTCGGTGAGCTGGCTGGCGTCGGCGGCCTCGCGTGCGAGGTCGAAGCCCCGTGCGTCGCGCAGCGGGTTCTCCTCCTCGAAGTCCCAGCGGGCCCGGCGGGCCCGGTGCATCGCCGCCGCGTAGGCGTTGACGATCTGGGACGAGGTGAGCATGGCATTGGCGTTCGGGTGGCCGGGGACGGAGATGCCGTACTCCGTCTCGATGCCCATTACTCGCCGTACGGTCATGCGGCCCTCCTTGCCCGGCGGCGCCCTCGGTCGGGGACGCCGCTCAAGTACCGCTGGCGCTCCGGTGCGTGTGCGGTGCCCGTCCCCGCACTGCGCGACTCGGCGGTACCGAAGAGCCTAGAACGGCTTTGCGCTGGTGGGGAGATCATTTGCGTCATTGCCTTGCTCGCCTTTACCCGCGAGTGGTCGCCTGAAAAACAGTCGGCTGCGGGTACCCCGTTGTGGGCACCCGCAGCCGCCCTGTGTTTACAGGTACTGACCGGTGTTCGCCACCGTGTCGATGGAGCGTCCGGTGTCCGCGCCCTGCTTTCCGGTGATGAGGGTACGGATGTAGACGATCCGCTCGCCCTTCTTTCCGGAGATCCTGGCCCAGTCGTCCGGGTTGGTGGTGTTGGGCAGGTCCTCGTTCTCCTTGAACTCGTCCACGCATGCCTGGAGGAGGTGGGAGACGCGCAGGCCCTTCTGGTTGTGGTCGAGGAAGTCCTTGATCGCCATCTTCTTGGCGCGGCCGACGATGTTCTCGATCATGGCGCCGGAGTTGAAGTCCTTGAAGTAGAGGACTTCCTTGTCACCGTTGGCGTAGGTGACCTCCAGGAAGCGGTTTTCCTCGGATTCCGCGTACATGTGCTCGACGGCCGTCTGGATCATGCTTTCGACGGTGGTCGTCTTGCTGCCGCCGTGTTCGCCGAGGTCGTCGGCGTGCAGCGGGAGGCGTTCTGTGAGGTACTTGCCGAAGATGTCCTTGGCGGCCTCGGCGTCGGGGCGTTCGATCTTGATCTTCACGTCGAGGCGGCCGGGGCGCAGGATGGCGGGGTCGATCATGTCCTCGCGGTTGGAGGCGCCGATGACGACCACGTTCTGCAGGCCTTCGACACCGTCGATCTCGGCGAGCAGCTGGGGGACGATGGTGTTCTCCACGTCGGAGCTGACGCCGGAGCCGCGGGTGCGGAAGAGGGATTCCATCTCGTCGAAGAAGACGATGACGGGGGTGCCCTCGCTGGCCTTCTCCCGGGCGCGCTGGAAGACGAGGCGGATCTGCCGCTCGGTCTCGCCGACGTACTTGTTCAGCAGCTCGGGGCCCTTGATGTTGAGGAAGAAGCTCTTGCCCTGGGCCTGGCCGGTGACTTCGGCGACCTTCTTGGCCAGCGAGTTGGCGACGGCCTTGGCGATGAGCGTCTTTCCGCATCCGGGGGGCCCGTACAGCAGCACGCCCTTGGGCGGCCGCAGTTCGTGCTCCTTGAACAGGTCGGGGTAGAGGTACGGCAGCTCGACCGCGTCGCGGATGGCTTCGATCTGGCCGCCGAGGCCGCCGATCTGCTCGTAGCCGATGTCGGGTACTTCTTCGAGGACGAGTTCCTCGACCTCGCTCTTCGGAACGATCTCGTAGACGTAGCCGGAACGGGGTTCGAGCAGCAGGGCGTCGCCGGGGCGGATGGTGACGTCCAGCAGCGGCTCGGCGAGCCGTACCACCCGTTCCTCGTCGGTGTGCCCGAGCACCAGGGCGCGCTCGCCGTCCTCGAGGATCTCCTTGAGGGTGACGATGTCCCCGACGCGCTCGAACTCCATGGCTTCGACCACGTTGAGCGCTTCGTTGAGCATCACTTCCTGGCCGCGTCGGAGCTCTTCGAGGTCGACGCTGGGGCTGACGTTCACCCGGAGCTTGCGGCCGCCGGTGAAGATGTCGGCCGTGCCGTCCTCGTTCGCTGCGAGGAAGACTCCGAAGCCGGCCGGCGGCTGTGCGAGCCGGTCGACCTCCTCCTTGAGGGCCACGATCTGGTCGCGGGCCTCACGGAGCGTGTTGGCGAGTCGCTCGTTCTGGGCGGACACGCCGGCCAGGTTGGTCTGCAGCTCGACGATCCGCTCTTCGAGAATCCTCGTGTGTCGCGGAGAGTCGGCGAGCTTGCGTCGCAGGACGGCGATCTCCTGCTCAAGGTAGGCAATCTGCCCGGCCGGGTCGTCGGACCCGCGTCCCGGGCGGATGCCGCGGTTCATGTCGTCGTCGTGGGCTGCCACGGTCCTCACCTCCTCCAAGGGGAGCTGGACGCTTCCAGACCCTACCTGGGTGGGTGTCGATTGAAACCCCTAGATCACAAAGACGGTAGGGGTGTGTCCGATCTTCACCCTTGCGCTCTCCCTCACGCCAGGGGAATACCCACCGAACATGATTGGAAAGCTGCCGGAGGTAGGGTCACAGTGTTCAACACCCGTCAGAGCTGGCCGGATTCCCGTCGGCTCGACTTGTAAACGGCAGGAGAGATGAGCGTGCAGCAGGAGGCCGTGGCCGACGGCGGGGAACTGGAGGTCTGGATCGACCAGGACCTGTGTACCGGCGACGGCATCTGTGCGCAGTACGCGCCCGAGGTGTTCGAGCTGGACATCGACGGTCTGGCCTATGTGAAGGGCGCGGGTGACGAGCTGTTGCAGGCGCCGGGAGCCACAACGCCCGTGCCGTTGCCGCTTCTCACGGATGTCGTGGATTCGGCGAAGGAATGTCCGGGTGAGTGCATTCATGTCCGCCGTGTTGCGGACGGGGTCGAGGTCTACGGTCCGGACGCTGAGTGAGGTAACGGGTACGAGCCGTTACGACTGTCTGATTTCTCACATGCGTGGGTAGCGGGTTCTCAGACGCTGTGGGTACCGGCGGGTGTCGAGCGCACGAACGAGCCGTTCTTCCACTGCCACTTCACGTGGTCGGTGAGGTCGGGGCAGCAGCGGGGCACGTCGTCGGAGGAGTAGCCGAAGACGGTCGCGGTGACGGCTCCGTCGCGGACCGCGAAGTCACTCACCGTGTCGCCGGTCTTGGGGGCGAGGAGGGTGGCGACCACGCGGGGCTTGCCGTCGGAGGCGCGTGTGATGACGTAGACGCCGTCGGGCGGGGTGCCCATGGGGGCGTCGCAGTGCACGACCGCGACGGTCTCGGGGTTGCCGTCGCCGTCCAGGTCCCCGCTGGCCTTCTTCCGTACGACCGCCTTCACCGGACCGCAGGCGATCGGGAAGTCCAGGCCTGCCGTGCCGGGCGCGGTGGCCGTGTGCGCGGCCTTGGTGCGCGGGCCGGCCGGCTGGGCCGCCGTGGCCGGGTTGGACTGCAGGAGCGAGGAGAGCGCCATCACTCCGGCGACGGCCGCGGCGGTGGCGACCCAGTGGATCGGGCGGGTCTGGGTGTGCGCGAGTTCCGGAACGGCGGATTGCTGCACTAGGAGCGTCTCCTGGGAGGGCTGTGCCGGTGGGGGTGGCCTGCATCGTGCCACACGTCACAGTGCGGTGGAACGCCGGGGTCCGGGGTGACGAACACGGGGGCGCCCGGATCGTACGGTTTGTGGCGGGGTGTCAAGCAAAAGGCGCTGCGGCGTAGTTCCGTATGGTTTCCGGGAACTCCGCCGCAGCGCCGACACGTTGACTGCGGTACGCGGTCGCGTCAGCGGCCGCCGCCTTCGGCGTTGGGTCCGGCGTAGTCCTCGCCGTAGGCGCCCTTGGCGGGCCGGCGGCGGCGCATGGGGGGCTCGACGCCGTCGGCGAGGCGGCGGGCGGTGAGCAGGAAGCCGGTGTGGCCGATCATCCGGTGGTCGGGGCGGACGGCCAGGCCCTCGATGTGCCAGTTGCGGATCATCGTCTCCCAGGCGGTCGGCTCGTTGAAGCAGCCGATCTCACGGATGGACTCGACGGTCCGGGCGAGCTGGGTGGTGGTGGCGACGTAGCAGCACAGGATGCCGCCGGGGACCAGTGCCTTGGAGACGGCCTCCAGGCACTCCCAGGGGGCGAGCATGTCGAGGATGACGCGGTCGACGTCGGTGTCGGACAGGTTGTCCTGGAGGTCGCCGACGGTGAGCTGCCAGGCGGGGTGCGGGCCGCCGAAGTAGCGCTCGACGTTCTGCTGGGCGATCTCAGCGAAGTCCTCGCGGCGCTCGTAGCTGTGCAGCATGCCCTGGTCGCCGATGGCGCGCAGCAGGAAGCTGCTGAGCGAGCCGGAGCCGACGCCGGCCTCCACGACGCGGGCGCCGGGGAAGATGTCCGCGAAGGCGAGGATCTGCCCGGCGTCCTTGGGGTAGACGACGGCGGCCCCGCGGGGCATGGACAGGACGTAGTCGGGGAGCAGGGGGCGCAGCGCGAGGTAGGCGACGTTACCGGTGGTGCGGACAACGCTGCCCTCGGGAGCGCCGATCAGTTCGTCGTGCGGGAAGGAACCCTTGTGGGTGTGGAAGTTCTTCCCGTCCTCGAGCGTGAACGTGTAGTGGCGGCCCTTGGGGTCGGTCAGCTGTACCTGGTCCCCGACCTTGAAGGGCCCGCGCCTGCGGGCGGCACCGGTCGGTTCGGACATGTGAACAGCCTACCGGGGTTTGGGGAGGCAGCCGACCACTAGGACGGTCTGGCCATCGCCTTCACGAAGGCGCGCTCCACGTCCGCCGCCGACAGCACGCCGTAGATCTCGCCGGTCTCCTCCACGACCAGGTACTCGGTGGCGGGGGTCGCGCGCAGGGCGTCCAGCAGGTCCTCGCCCGCCAGTTCCGCCGAGACGCGCATGCCGTCGGTGAGTTCCTGGGCGAGGCCGCTGACCGCGACCCAGGGGCGGCGGTGTTCCGGTACGCCGACGATGGCGGCCTCGCGGACCAGGGAGAGGGGGGCGCCGTCGGAGTCGACGACGACCAGGGCGCGGGCGCCGGCGGCGTTGGCGCGGCGCAGGGCCTCGGAGAGGGGGGTGTCGGTCTCCACGGGGACGGCGCGCCGGGTGAGGTTGCGGGCGCGCAGCTCCGGGAGGTGCTCCCGCAGGCGGGCCATACGGAGGCTGTTGCCGGCGCCGGTCCAGATGATCGCGGCGAGGATCGCGGCGAGCAGGGCGTCGGTGACGGTGTCCATGCCGACGCTGTCCTCGGCGGTGGAGCCGAGCGCGCCGGACTGGGTGAGCAGCGGGAGGCCGATCAGTACGGAGACGGCGAGCGCGCGGCCGACCCAGGCGGCGGCGATGGTGCCGCTCATGGGTTTGCCGGTGATCTTCCAGACGACGGCGCGGAGCATACGGCCGCCGTCCAGGGGGAGACCGGGCAGGAGGTTGAAGGCGGCCACGATCAAGTTGGAGATCATCAGGCCGGCCAGCAGGACGCCGGGGACGGTGCCGGGCTCGACGGGTTGCAGGGCGACGTAGAAGATCCCGGCGAGGACGAGGGAGAGCAGGGGCCCCACGAAGGCCAGCACGAACTCCCTGCCGGGGGTCTCGGCCTCCTTCTCGATCTCGGAGACGCCGCCGAAGAACTGGAGCTGGATGCGGCGGACGGGGAGCTTGAAGCGGAGCGCGGCGACCGTGTGGGCGAGTTCGTGGACGAGGACGGAGGCGTAGAAGGCGACGGCGAAGAAGAGGGAGACGAGGTAGCGGGCGGCGCCGAGTTCGGGCAGCACCCGGTCGAGCTGTCCGCCGAACACCCAGGTGATCAACGCGGCCACGAGGAACCAGCTGGGGGCGACGTAGACGGGCACCCCGAACGGACGGCCCATGAGGAGCCCGCCCCTCGGGGACTCGGGCCGCTGGGGCGGAGGGTTCTTGACACCGCCGTGGGCGACGGCCCGGTCGGGGTGGGTGTCCGGGCCGTGGTCGGGGCGCGCGCCGAGGTCGTGGCCTGCGTGGTCGGTGCGCGCGGCCGGCCGCTCCGGGTGCGCGTCGTGAGCGGCGTGGGGGCCGTGCTCGGGGCGGTCGGTGCGGTGACCGGGTGCGTGGTCCTGGTCGCCGGGCGCCTCGGGGGCGCGCTGGTCGCCGGTGGCGTGGGGGGCTTCGGCGGCGGACTTCGGCCCGTCAGGGGCGCTCGCACCGTGCGGGGAGGCGCCGTGGCCGTCCCTCACTGGGGACTCCGCGCTGTCGCCGGCCTCGGGCTCGCTCTCCGCGGACCCGCTGCCCTCTTCCCCGGTATGCGCACGCGGATCCACACCGCTGTCGCTGCCGTCGCTGCCGTCGGCGGCGCGCTTCTCCGCGTGGGTCCCGTCCTGTTCCTCGGTCGTTGGTGTCCCCGTGCTGTTGTCCATCCGCGGGTCCCCCTCGGCCGGTTTCCTCGTCGTGGCGGGTCGGTCGGTCGGGGTGGATGAGGG
>NZ_WVUG01000128.1 GCF_017614965.1 Streptomyces griseorubiginosus
GGGTTGCCCGATACACCCTAGGCGGCCGAAGAAACGATTACCTCCGCTACTCGACCGCCCCCAAGAAACGCTTACCTCCGCTGCTCGACCGCCCCGGACCGCTCCGGAGAAGCGCTTACCTCCGTTGCTCGACCGCCGCGGACCGCTCCGGAGAAGCGCTTACCCGCGCTCCTCGGTGGTCCTGCGATGCTCCTCGAGACACCACGAGCCCCCTACTCGGCCAGCTCCTCCAGCAGCCGGGCCGTCGGCAGCCCCGCCCGCAGATAGTCGACGAACAGGTCGTTGTGCAGCGCCCACGGCGAGCGACGGGACCTGATCAGCCGTATCGCCTGCTCGGCGGAGTGGCCCCGGCGCACCAGGGCGTGCGCGACCACCAGACCCGAGCGGTTGTACCCGTGGTAACAGCGGACGAGGACCTTGCGGCCCGCGTCCAGTGCCTCGCTCGCGGCCAGGGCCAGGCGAATGACCCCCGCGAGTTGTGTGCCGTCCAGCGGTCCGTCGGGTATGGGCCAGACATGGTGCTCCACACCCGGGTCGGGCCCGTGGCCCGGCAGCCTCAGCAAGGTCTGCACGAGATCGAACTGATCCCGTACGACGGCGAACTCCAGTTGCCCAGCATGCCCCCGGAACTCGTGCCCACCCATCCACAGACCAGGCACGATCTCGCTCCACGGGGCGTCCGGAGCCGGTACGTCGGGTTGCTTCCTGCGGGTACGCAACAACGCCTCCCCATCCCCCTCCAGTGGGGCCCAACTGCTCTCAAAGGTAACCGGGTTCTTGCCGATGGAGCACCCCGCCTGTTCCCATGGTCATGGGGTGATGGTGCATGAACGGACTGCGCGTCATACCGACCTGGAGGCACGGTCAGGAACGGCTGTACGTGTGCCGCACGGACGGACACAACGTCGCCTGGTACGACCGCGAGGCGGCCAGGATCAACCTGCTCAGCGAGGAGGAGCGGGAGGGGGTGCTGCAGGCCCTGGGCCCCTTCCTCACCGGCCCGGTGGCCGTAGGGCCGCCCCCTGTGCCCACCCCGGCCGAGCTGGCCCGTCTCACCCTCCACCCGGACGACGACCTGGCGCCCAACCGCCCCGGCGAGGCGCTGCTGGTCGCCCTGGACCGCGACCCCGCCCCGGCCCACCGGCTGCGCCCGGACCCGCGTCGGCGCGCGCTGGCCGCCGAGCAGGCGGTCGGCGAGGCCCTGGACCGCCTCGATGGCGCGGGCTGGCATGCCCTGCACTCCGTCCCGCTGCCCGGCGGCGACCGCATCCACCACCTGGCGATCGGCCCCGGCGGCCTGTTCGCCGTCCACACCGTCCACGCCCGCAAGCAGCGGGTGACGGTCGCGGACCCCATGGTCACCCTGGGCCGCCGCGACCCCCACCCGCTCCTGCGCCGGGTCCGCGCCGACGCCGACCGAGCGTCCTACGCGCTCACGGCCGAGGTCCACCCGGTCCTCGCCCTCTTCGAGCCCACCGACGTGACGATCACCGTCCCCCTCCGCGACCTGCGCGTCATGAAGGACACGGAGACGGAGGGCCTGGCCCGCACGGGCGGCGTACTCAAGCCGGCGGACGTGGAGGCGCTGCACGCGATGGCCCGGGACCGGGGGACGTGGTCGCGGGTGTGAAGATGGCACCTGCCTCTGCGCAGCACCTGCCTCTGCGGCAGCACCTGCCTCTGCGGCAGCACCTGCCTCTGCGCAGCACCTGCCTCTACGCAGCACCTGCTTCTGAACGGCATCGGCCCCTGAGCGGCATCAGACTCTAAGCGGCGTCGCCCGTCGCAGGGCGTCGGCGCCTTCGGGATCTCAGGGGAGGGATCCGGCGGAGTCCGGGTCGAGCAGGGGAGCCAGCAGGTCGCCGTAGTCCTGGATGCGGGGCGCGATGTCCGGGGCCTGGAAGGTGAGTTGGCCCGGTGCGCCGCACTGCTCGACCTCGCTCCAGGTCACCGGCGCGGACACGGTGGGCTCGGGGCGGGCCCGCAGCGTGTAGGGGGTGGCGGTGGTCTTCCGGGCCGCGTTCTGGCTCCAGTCGACGAAGACCTTCCCCGGCCGCAGACTCCGCGTCATCCGGTGCAGCACCCGCCGCGGCATGGCCCGCTCGGCCTCCACCGCGAGCTGCTTCGCATAGTCACTGACCTGCTCCGACGGCGTCGGCCGAACCGCGGCGAGCAGATGCAGCCCCTTGGACCCGGACGTCTTGGCGCAGGCCTCGATCCCGTCCGCCGCGAGGCGTTCCCGCAGCCACACCGCGACCTCGCAGCAGTCGACGACGGTGGCGGGCGGACCCGGATCCAGATCGAACACGATCCGGTCCGCGACCCCGGGATCCTGGACGACCCACTGCGGCGTGTGGAACTCGGTGACCAGATTCGCCGCCCACATCAGCGACGCCAGATCCTGGACGAGCACCATCCGCGCCGGCCCCTCCATCCGAGGCACCTCGGCGGTCGTGACCCAGTCGGGCGTACCGGGCGGGACGTTCTTCGCGAAGAAGAGCTGCCCGCCGGGCCCGTCCGGATAGCGCAGGAAGGACACCGGCCGGTCCCGCAGATGCGGCAGCAGCACCTCGGCGCTGGTGGCGTAGTAGTGCAGCACCTCGCCCTTGGTGAACCCGGTCTCCGGATAGAGCACCTTCTCCAGGTTGCTGAGGGCGAGCCGTCTGCCCTCCACCTCCGTGATGGGCGTCATACGATGAGAATCTCACGCAAACTGGTGCGTAACGGCGGAAAACGACCGAAAGGGTGCTGCAGGTGAGGTCCATATGGAACGGCGCCATCTCGTTCGGCCTGGTCAGCATCCCGATCAAGCTGGTCAACGCCACCGAGAGCCATTCGATCTCGTTCCGTCAGATCCACACCGAGGACGGCGGCCGCATCCGCTACCGCAAGGTCTGTGAGCTGGAGGAGAAGGAGGTCTCCTCGGCCGAGATCGGCAAGGGCTACGAGGACGCGGACGGCACGATCATCCCCATCACCGACGAGGACCTCTCCCACCTCCCGCTCCCCACGGCCAAGACGATCGAGATCGTGGCCTTCGTCCCGGCGGACCGCATCGACCCCCTGCAGATGGACGCGGCGTACTACCTGGCGGCGGGCGGTGCCCCGGCCGCCAAGCCGTACACCCTGCTGAGAGAGGCCCTCAAGCGCAGCAACAAGGTGGCGATCGCGAAGTTCGCGCTGCGCGGCAAGGAACGGCTGGGCATGCTGCGGGTGGTCGAGGACGCGATCGCCATGCATGGCCTGCTCTGGCCGGACGAGGTGCGGGCACCCGAAGGAGTCGCCCCGGACACCAAGGTCACGGTCAACGACAAGGAACTCGACCTGGCGGACGCCCTGATGGACACCCTCGGCGAGATCGACCTCACCGAACTGCACGACGAGTACCGGGAGGCGCTCGAGGAGGTCGTGGCCGCGAAGGCGGCGGGCGAGGCACCCCCCGAGGCCCCGGAGGCGGCCCCCGGCGGCAAGGTCCTCGACCTGATGGCGGCCCTGGAGAAGAGCGTCCGGGCGGCGAAGGAGTCCCGGGGCGAGGAGCCGGCCGAGACCGGTGAAGAGGCGGAGGACGCGGAGGTGACACACCTCCCGGCCCGGAAGTCGGCGCGGGCGACGCCCAAGCAGACGTCGGGCCGGAAGTCCACGTCGACGGCGAAGAAGCCGGCAGCCAGGAAAACCACCGCTGCCTCGAAGAAGTCGACGGCCAAGTCGACGCAGGGGACGAAGAAGACGGCGACGAAATCGACGGCGAAGTCCGCGGAGAAAAGGACCACCGCCAAAACCGCAGCCAAAACCACCGCCAAGAAAACGGCGACGAAAACGGCAGCGAAAAAGACGGCGGCCCGAAAGCGCTCCGCCTGACCAGTTCGCCTGATCAGCAGGTCTGATCAGCAAGCCTGGTCAGCAGGCCTGATCAGCACGCCTGTTGCTCGCGTCTCCTCGTCCCCCGGCGTCCGCTGCGCATTCACCAATAGTGTCGACGACCGGCGACGGCGTGACCCATGGACCCCATGAGCCAGAGGGCGGCGCCGACCACCAGCAGGATGATCCCGAGGGTCCACAGGATCGAGATGCCGGTCAGAAAACCGACTATGAGAAGGATGACGCCAAGAGCGATCATCATGGCCTCCTATACGGGGTTACCACTCTTGCTCTCCCGGTTACCCCCAAAAAGGCGATCAACCGCTTACCTTTCTCACAGGCTTTCAGTGAGGTGTCCGAGGCCCGGTCGGGGTGACCCGGAGGTGGTTCACAGGGTGCGGACGGGGATGGAGAGACTGCCGCGCTGGACAGCGGGCGCAGGAACCGTACGACCGTCACCGGCAACGCGCAGGAGCCGATGGTGGTACCGGCCCCGGCAGTGGCTGCGGCTGCGACCCGAACACGTGCTCTTGGACTACGTGGGTGCCGCCGCTCGGAACCGTCCGCGTTCTCGGAGCACCGTTACTCGGCGAGGTCTGCGAGGCGCTAAACCTGCGCGGCGCGGCGTACCGGGGCGCGGCCTCAGCGCCGGGACATCGACGAGCTGCTGGACTTCCTGGAGGCGAACCACCCGAGCCTGTACGCCGCGTCGCCCCCCTGATCATGGGCAACGCCGACCGCCCGGAGCTGGGCGAGGAACTCCGGAGCTGGGCGAAGAACGGAGGAACAGATCGCGGTCTCGTCCTCCTCCGGCGCACGGGTGCGATCGACGGGACGGAGGCGGCGGCGGACGGGCAACTGTTCGGGATCGTCAGGAGTCTAGGGACGACGAACTGTTCTTCTGGAAAACACTGTCCGTTCGCCCGCGTTCCAACAGAGGTTCTCTCCATGCCGATGCCCCCGCACAACCGTCGCGCCTCCCGTGCTTCTCTGGCCGCCCTGGGTGCCGCCGGCTTGGTCGCGCTGGCCGCGGCTCCCGCCGCCTTCGCCGATGAAACCGGACCTTCCTTGGTCGTCGGGGGCATCAAGCCGATCGACGGGATGAAACCAGGGAGCACCTTCGATGTGCCGGTCACCGTGGCGAACAAGGGCACCACGACCGCCGACAAGGTGTGGGTCACCTACGCCGTCACCCGGGGACTCGACTATGCGGAGGTTCCCTCCAACTGCCTGACGCAACACATTCCCCCGTACGACGAGTTGCAGGAGATGTGGACCGCGATGTGCGCCTTCGATCAGCCGGTGAAGCCAGGCGTCGTCTACACGACCGAGACGCCTCTCCGTGTCAAGATCCTGGACCGTGCGCTCAAGGACGAACTTAACCTGCGTGTCGGGGAAGGCGATCCGTTGGCGGACGAGAACGGCAGTCCGCCGGTGGCGGGAACCGCACCGGCGCTGAAACTGGTCGAAAAGCAGTCAGGTGGCGAGGGGGCGGCAGCGCCCTACGTCGCTGTGCCCGTCACCTCCGTCAACACGGCCGACTTCCGGGTGACGGGCGCCGCGTTGAAGGGGAGCGTCGGTGAAACAGTGCCGATGAAGGTGGAGTTCACCAACGCGGGGCCCGCCTGGGTCATGACCAAGCAGGGGGAGCGGTCCGTCACCGTCGTGATCACTCCGCCCGCCGGAACGTCCGTCGTCAAGCGCGGCATGTTCTGCCGGCCCGAGGGCAAGGCGTACCGCTGCGGCATGATCCAGCCGGCTCTCAACGAGGGCGGCCGACAGCCCTACACATTCCAGCTCAAGATCGACAAGCGGGTTCCGCACGCCAAGGGCTCGGTGACACTGAGCACCGAACCGCGGCCGTTCGACCCCGACAAGACCAACGACAAGGCCGACATCACGCTGGACGTCACGGACGGAGGGCCGACGGGCAGTGCGGGCGGATCGGCCGGCGGGCCGGCGTCCACCGGCGACGACGGCACCACAACGAACGGCGGCACCCTGGCAGCGACCGGGTCCACCGCCCTGCCGATCACGGCCCTGGCCGCCACGGCGCTGGTCACCGGCGCGGGCGCGCTCGCCATCGCGCGCCGCCGCCGGACCCGAAACCTGCGCTGACGACCGTCCGCCACGAGCGGGGCACGTGCCCCTACCCACTCTTCCGCGACCTCCGCACCACCTTGAACCACGTCTTCCGGTACCGCTGCTGAGCGCTTCGCCGAACTCCTGCGTCCGGCAATCACGAGCGACCAAGCGCTGACGCTCGGACGGATCAGCTCATGTTGCTCGGGCTGGACTCAAACGGGGGCAACCGACGCCTGCTCTCAGGGAGTCCAAGATTGCTGCAGTCGTGCCCGATTCCTCCTGGTTCCCCGCGCGATCGGGCACGGGTCTGACACGACGTCGCCGCCAGACCCGCCGCCTCCTCAGTCCCTCTCCTCAGTCCCTCTCCTCTGTCCCCTGGACGATTGCGGCGGGATCACGGTTCGGCTGCTACGGCCGACCGCGCTTCACCGTGGCTCCGCAGTGTGATCAGATCGGTCCGTACCAGCGGTAGCGGCTCGGGGAGGGGCCGCGGAGGAGGGGGAACCGTGATGCCCGCCGTCGGCCGAGAGACGACACAGCAGTGCCCGGAATGCGGCACGGAGATCCGTGGCGACAGCCGGTTCACCGTCTGGTGCGCCGCCTGCGACTGGAACGTGGACCCCGAGGAGCCGCAGCCGGTCCCGGGACGGCTGGAGCGAGCCGAGCGCGCCCTCGCCCGACGGCACGGCGAGCAACTGCTTGCCGAGATGCTGAGCGGGCGGGAACCGCGTCCGCGGCGCGACGCCTCGGCGGTGACGGCCACCGCGTTAGCCCTGACCGTGCATGGCGTCACCCTCGCGCTCGCCGTCGGCGGCGTCTGGTGCGTGATGGCGGGCTGGGGTGGCGCAGGCGTATTGGTGGGTCTGGTGCTCCTGGCGCTGGCCTGGGCGCTCGCTCCGAGGGTTCGTCGCCTGCCCGGTGACCGGCCCGTGCTGTTCCGCAAAGAGGCGCCCGAACTCTTCGCCTTGGTGGACGAGGTGGCACGGGCGGTCGGCACCCGAAGCGTGCACGCGATCGCCGTGGACGGGAACATCAACGCCAGTGTCATGACGTACGGGGTGCGCGGTCGGCGGCTGTTGGTGCTGGGCATGCCGCTCTGGGAGGTCCTCACGCCCGCAGAGCGGATCGCATTGCTCGGCCACGAGCTGGCCCACTACGCCAACGGCGACACGCGCAACGGCCTGGTGGTGGGCACGGCGGTACGGACCCTGTCCCTCTGGCACCACGCCCTCCGACCGCTTCCGCACCCTTCTGCGATCGAGATGGCCGTCAACGCCTTCTACGTGATGCCACGCCTGCTGGTCCGCGGGATGCTGGCGCTGCTCGTCCGGTTGACGTCGCGGGCCGGGACACGGGCCGAGTACCTCGCCGACCGGCTTGCCGCCCGCACCGCTTCCACGCACGCGGCGGTAGGCCTCATGGATCGGCTGCTCATCACCGGTCCGCTCAAGCTCCTGCTGCGCAGCGAGGCCAACCGTGCCGCCCTCGGCGGATCGAGGTCCACCCGAAAGGCCACAGCCCGGGCCGACGAGCTGTGGGAGCTGCTGACCGCGTACGCGGCGTCGGTTCCGGAGCAGGAGTACGAACGACAGCGGCGCGCCGGAGCCCGACGCGGACACCAGGTCGACGCCACCCACCCGCCGACCCATCTGCGCCGCGCCTGCCTGCTCGCCGGGGAACCCGTGACGGCGGCGGTGATGCCACAGGCGCACCGGACCGAGCGGATCGCCTCGGAACTCGCCGCCGCCCGAACCGAAGTGGCCCGCCGCCTGCTGCGCGACGGCCCCGACTGACGCCGCGGCGGCCCTGGTCGAACCGGCCTTCAGCCTGGGAAGCGGAGTCCAGCGTCTGCTGCGCTGAGAACCACGCGCAGCTCCGCTGATCCACCCCTGTCCGGGCGTGGCTCCAGGCTCCTTCGGGAGCAGCCGCGCGGTGTTGAGGCCGACGCCTGCTGAGGGAGCGGGCGCATCTGGAGCGGCACCGCTGAAAGAGCTCAGTGGCCCAACTACGGCTTCCCCGCCCCGAGGCCGCCGTTCGCGCCGGCCACTCCGTGGACGTCCTCCTGATGCTCAGCCCAGGGGGGAATCAGCCCTATCGTGAGTGGACTGTCGGGAGAGGGCCCTTCTCCAACTCTGTGATGACCGCCATCCAGGAACCACGCCCCGGAGCGGCCAAGATCGAGTAAAAGATGCTCGCGCAACTGTTCGCCTTCCCGGAGCTGATCTAGCCTCGCTTCAGCTCCAGCGGACAGCTGACTGGATGTGACAGGCCGTGCGCGTCGGCGATCCTGCGCCCTCACCGGCCAGGGGGGAGCGCACCCGGTGCGCCACGGACAACCACTCGTGACATCCGCCGTTTTGGCGGTCCTGCTCAGCGGCCTCGGCACCAGCACAGCTCATGCGGACACCGGCACGGCCCTGTACGTCGACAACCTCGCCGCCAACTGCAGCGACACCGGCCCCGGCTCGCAGGCAGAGCCCTTCTGCCAGATCCAGCCAGCCGCGCAGGCCGCGACTGCGGGCGACATCGTTCACATCGCGGGCAACAACACCGTTTACGCACCGGTGACCATATCGAGCAAGGGCACGGCAGACGCGCCCGTCAGATTCTTCGCCGCAGCCGGCAACGGAACAGCCGTGACTGTGGCAGGCGGGCAGACGACGGGGATCACCTTCTCTGGCGCCCAGTATGTCGACATGGCCGGTATCCACGCCTCAGCGAGCGGAACCACCGCCCTGGCCTTCGCGGACTCACAGCACATCACCTACCGCCTCGCCACCATCGGAACCGGCCTCCACACGGCGGCGACCATCCCGGCGATCACGGTCGACGGTTCCTCCTCCGGTATCGCGCTCACCCGGGACCTGGTCACCCAGTCGGGCGGGCCGGTCTTCGCCAGCTCGGCCGGAGCACACGACGTCATGCTCTCCGACGACCGCTTCGCCGGGACCGTACATGGCGGCGTCACGGCCGTGGGCACCATCGGCATCCACCTCGCCGGCAACACCATCTCGACAGTATGCGGGAACGCGATCAGCCTGACCGGCGGCAGCTCCGGGTCGGTCGAGAACACCGTCGTGACGCCCTACACGACCACCACCTGCTCCGACACCGGCACACCGGCCGAGATCACGGTGGACGCCGCCTCCGCCGCGCAGGTCACCGAGGACTACAACGCGGTCAACCCGCTGTCGACCGGCACCGACTACGACTGGGCCGGCACCGCCTACGCCACCAGCCAGGCCCTTCGGAACGGCACCGGGCAGGGCGCCCACGACCTGGACCAGACGGACCTGACCATCTCCGTGACGGAGTGGCTGACGGAGCACTCCCCGCTCATCGACTCGGGCGACGCCAACGCCCCCGGAGAACTCTCCGCGGACTACTACGGCAAACCCAGGGTCAACGACCCTCTGGTCGCGGACAACGGCACGGGTGACAGCTCGTACGACCGGGGCGCCATAGAGTTCCAGGACCCGTTCAAAGTGAGCGGAATCGCCATGTCACCGAGCTACACCGCATACGTCGGGGCGCCGACCACCTTCACCACTAAGGTGAGCAACCCGTGGTCGGACTCGCTGGACGGCGCGAGTTACGCGTTCGACTTCGGCGACGGAACCACGACCACGTCGTCCACCGGTTCCGCGACACACACTTACACGCAGGACTCCGGGAGCGGCTACCTCCAGGCCGCGGTGGACGTGGACAGAGCCGACGGCAGCCGGATCGGCACCGGCGGGTTCATCACGTTCGCGGTCACCCAGCCGCCCGGGCCCGACGCGGGCCTCTCCTGCGGCCAGGACCCGTCCGAACCCCGCACCGCGAGCTGCGCGTTCACAGCCACCGGTTACTACCAGATGACCAGCGACCGGATCACTTTCGGCGACGGCTCGGCGGCTGTCACGGTCACCGGCTCCAGCGGCTACACCGCTCACACCTACGCCGCCGCCGGCACGTACACCGTCACTCAGCACATCACCGACTCCGACGGGCGCACCGCCACGGCGACCACCGAGGTGACGGTCGGACCCTCCTACGTGGTCACGAGCCCGAAGCGCATCCTGGACACCCGTCACGGTACGGGCGCGCCCCAGCGGCCGGTCGGTCCCGGCGCTGTGGTGCGCCTGAAGGTTCTCGGCGTGGGGGGCATCCCGGCGTCCGGGGTGACAGCGGTGACCATGAACGTCACCGACGCCGACGCCACCGCGAGCAGCTACGTCACGGTGTACCCGGACGGCACCAGTCGCCCGACCGCCTCCAACCTGAACTTCACCGCCGGACGGGTCAACCCGAACCTCGTCACGGTCCGGGTGGGCAGCGGCGGCTACGTCGACCTCTACAACGCTCACGGCCACGTCGACCTCATCGCCGACGTGGCGGGGTACTTCACGAGCGTGCCCAGGACCGGCGTACACCTGAGCGGCCTGTCACCCCTCACCGCACCCCGGCGGATCCTGGACACACGCTACGGCCCCGGCACCATCGGCAAGGTGGCACCGGGCAGCACCACGACCGTCACCCTGCCCCCCGCGGGATCATCCACGGTGGCCGCCGTCCTCGACGTCACCGCGACGGGAGGCACCAGCAGCGGCGTGGTCACCGTCTTCTGCGGAAGTCGCCCGAGCACGTCGAACCTGAACTACCGCGCCGGGCAGACCGTCTCCAACCTGGTGGTCACGCCTGTCTGCCGGGGCAAGATCGAGATCTACAACAGCGGCGGGCACGTCAACCTGATCGCGGATCTCCAGAGCCTGTACACCACGGGCGGGGGCCCGTTCGTGCCGACCAGCCCCACCCGCTTCCTCGACACACGCAACGGCACGGGTGCCCCGGCGGCACCGCTGGGCGCGGACGGCACCCTCACCGTGAAGGTCACCGGCGTCGACGGCGTCCCGGCCGGCGCCGCAGCGGTGCTGGTCAACCTCACCGGCGTCGCGCCGACCACCGTCACCCATCTGACGGCCTACGGCGACGGGAGCCTGCCGAACGTCTACAACGACAACCTGGCCGCCGGAGAGACCCGCCCTGTCCTGGCCGTGCTCCCGGTCGGCGCCGACGGCTGTATCCGCATCAACAATGCTCAGGGAGCCGTCAACGTCATCGCCGACCTGGAGGGGTACTACGGCTGACCGACTCCAGTCCCGTGAGTCAGCCACCAGAACGCTACCCCGGATGGGGTGCACTCTTTCCAACTGTGTTGGTGGCCCTGCGGCTGTCGAACAGCCCCGTTCATCTGCGTTCATTCGCGGCCGGTCGTGGGAGCGGCTTTCGGCTTCGGCCCCGCCTGAACGCCGGTGAACGGGGCTGAATGAGACGGAAACTGAGACGGCAGCGTGCCCCAGCTTCACGGCCTGAGCTGGTTGTGTTGAGGATCGAAGCAGACCAGCCCCATGGAGTCCGCGAGGGCCGCCGCGAAGGCGGAGGCTTCCTCGGCCCTGCTCCATTGCATCGGGATGTAGATGAGCGGGCCGCTAGCCTCTTTGATCAACGGCCCCGTCGACCAGGGCGAGGTCTCGTTCACATCCTCGGTCAGGTCACACCACCGCTCCAGGAGCGCGGCGACGTAGGCGGCAATCCGCTCGCTTGGCGGGTACTCCACCTTCGTGTCGAGGTAGCGGTCGTAGAGGTCCCTGAAGGTCCGCACGGCCGCTCTGTCGTCCGTCGGGCGCTCGCCCTCCCACACTGCCAAGTCGTAGCTCACGCCCAGAGGCTCTCATGTGGCACTGGCAGGCCGGCGTGGGCCATCAGCTTGGGAAGCTCGGGTTTTCTGACGGCTGTTGCTGTGCTGACCTGCGACGGAGCGGTGTCGGGGCCCTGGTGGCACCATGGCCACTCCCCGCTGTTCCCCGTGGTTCCCCGCACGATCTGGCACGCGAATGGCACGGTCGCTTCGCCCTCAACGTACATGGGCGGGAGCTGGGACCCGGAGTGTATGAGCCTCAGCCGACGACAGTTAGCCACGATGGCGGGTGCGCCGACCGACGACGCACGCGTGTGCCTCGATGCACTCCCACGGGCCTCAGCCACGCTGCCATGCCGTCGGCCAGAGCAAGCCCCGCCGGCCGCACCGAAGGACAGCTCCCGGCCCACTTCCTCGCCCGCGCCGCCTTACCACAAGCGGCAGGTGCTGCATGAGGATATGAAGGATCTTCCACGGAAAAGGTCCGAGCACTGGCTGTGCCGGATATTGGGGCGATAAGAAGTGTTACAGCGCTGAACGGTTGCTCAGGAGAGATTTCTTGTGGATACTCAAGGAAAGATCAATCAGTTGCGTCTACAGAAGCTTAAGTTGCTGGATGATCATTACAAGGAAGTGCAGCGCCTTCGAGTGGCGCTCGACCTTAAGGTTCGAGAAGTGAACCGTAGGATCGCCGAGTTGGGAAACAATGACGTGAACCTCCCATGCCTTGTTCGGATGACACCGGGCCCTGATCTGACGGTGTATCACTCCGTTGACAAGCCGTGTGGACGAGTTCGAGAACGGAGAAATTTCGCTGAGATGCCGGAGAATAGGGCCAAGGATGCATCGCCGTATGTCTGGCTAGAGCGGTGTACGGCTTGCGATTGGCGTCGAGCGGCACAGCTGCATGGTGAGTGTCTTGTAGGTAGCTGAAATCCCAGTCCGTAGATCCGACAGTTCTCAGCCGCTCGATAGTGTCAAACGACTGACTAATATGAGTTCGGCACGGCCTCTATGAGAGAGGCCGTGCCTTCATGCGTGGTGTACTTCAAAAGGGCCGAATAAGTGTACAGACCCGGTAGGTGATGCGTGAACACAGGTGAAGCGAGAGAGGTCTTCAAAAAATACGCTGCAGCGCTAGTTTATGTTGAGGTCGAGTCCCCGACTGGCGACCTAGGCATAGGGACAGCTTTCCATGTCGGCGAGGGGGTTTTCGTTACCGCTCGACATGTTGTGGAAGGTAAAAAGATAGTCGAAGTTGGCTCGACGGAATCAGTTTATGTTCCGCTCGCCGGAGCAGAGGCAGTGAACGCTACTACCTTTCTGCATATAAACGATGAGAGAATGGCTGTGCATTTGGTGCGCAATGGCGTGATGCGTATTGAATCCGGACCCTATATGCACAGTGACGAACGAGTCGATGTGGCGGTATTCAAAGTCCATGAAATTGACCCGCGTACGCCGGTGATCCCGCTGGGGAGTCACCTGGATGATTGGCTCGGAGGGAGTGACTTCGTCCTTACAGAGGCTGTAATTTTGGGTTACCCACCGATTCCCATGACGACGACACCCGCACTGGTTGGTGCCCGTGCTGAAATCAGCCCAAGTAGATCTTTACGATACTCCTTACGTTCACTTCGTTCTGTCTGCAACAGCGCGAGGCGGGTTCAGCGGAGGTGTCGCTTTTTCGGAGTACGGATTTGCCCTTGGCATGGTGACGCGATCCTTGCTTGCGGGCGAAGATTCCGTAGAGTCGGGATACATGGCGGTTCTTGCCGTGGAGCCGATCTACGAATGTCTGGCTTGGTACAGGATGCTGCCCGATTGTCAGGCTGAAATGTGGGATGGTCTCTGGAATACCCGGGAATTTAGCTTTTCCAGCGACGAGCCTGTCTCTGGTGAAGCTTCGCACGTGAGCGCAAAAATTGCCGTCTTCGATGACGGGAAAACTTGTAGCATGACGATCACGTCCGGCGATGGCTGTAGTGATATCGACGGCATTTTTCCCGAAATGCTACGGGTGGTGCGAAGGCACCTTTCAAGTACCCATTTCTCCTTCTCGTTAATGCGACTTGGATATTGCAAGATTGCCTTCAAAGGAGATTATTTGGAAGTTGCTCCCAGGGTGTATGCTGCAGCGCAGTCCGTAGGTGCACTACTTATTAGGCGCGGGTATTTTCCGCTTGGGTTTACTGACGAAAGCGACATCCGTTCCATGCCCGGGTTGGACTTCGCTTAGGCGGGTTCCCAGTAGACTCTAAGCTGGTTCCAGAACTTTCCGATTCCCGGCGGGAGTGGGTGATCGGGGTCGGCGGCGAAGTCGCCGTAGGCCATGGCGATGTCTGCGCGGTCGCCGAACCACTCGCCTGTGTCGGTTGAGGGACAGCACCTTCGACGGGCCGAAGCCGCCGTTGGTGACTTCGAGGTATGTCCGCTTCAGTAGTTCGGGCATCTGGTGGCCCACGATTCGCTCGACCTTGGTAACGTCCTCGTCGGACGCGGGGCCGGGTAATCCCCGGCCGGCCACGCGTGCGCGGGTAGCCAGGAGACGAGGGCACCAACAGCGGCTTTGGTCCCGCTTGCGCAATCGATACCTACCGATTTCCATCCAATACTTCTTTTGCAAATTTTCCAAATTCTTCGAGAGTCGGAATTTTCGGATTCGTAGCCGCTACCGCCTCCAAGAATGCAGCCCCACGCTTGAAATCAGTCGCAGCACTTACGAATGGCCCCAGAATCCACTTTCCACGAACAATTTTCCAAGGAGTAGGAAGCGCATCATTCCACTCCCGTTCCGCTCGAGTGATCGCTGCTTCAATGTCTGCTGGTGCAAGGCGCGGCGCCAGATCGGCAGCTTGACGGAGTCTAGCAATGGCGTCGTTACCGCGAGGTGAGGGCCAATTGAATGAATTCTCCGACCTTAGGATCCGCTGAGCAATTTCAGCAATCGCCTGATTCTTCGACTCGAACAGGAGGTTTTTAAGTAGATGATTTAGGGCTGCGATAGAGCGGTATTCAGGTTTTACAAGCGCCGCGCTAATCGCTGCTTGCAGGAAATTTTCGTCACTTAGTAGTACACCCTCGATGTCTGCGGCTGGCCACATAAAGCATCGCGAAAAGATCGAAGGGTCCGGCGGCGGGGCCATTACGTCGGCATCAACTACACCAACGATGGGTACATCGTATTCGACTAGAGACTCAAGGGCTTTGAGAACCTGTGCTCTCCCTCCTCTGCCGCGAATGCTCGAACCACCTAGGATCGGTACAAGCTGGGGAAGGATTCCCTCGTCAAACTCGCCTTCTGTGGCAACTAGGAGGCTTGCCTGTGTCAGTGAGCTTGCCTTGAATCCTGCTTCTCGATATAGGTCAATCCTTTCTCCCTCCGACTCGACGATAGTCGGAGGATTTTCGTGAGAGAGCCTGTAGATTGCCTGTGGCGGCAAGCTATCCAGGATTGACGGGCTATGGGTGGCAATGAGGAGTCTGCCTCCTTCCCTAAGGCCGATCTGGAGGGCGGTAAGCAATTTTGTACTCAAAGCGGGATGAAGGTAAGCATCAGGCTCATCGATTGCGATAATGCTGTGTCCCTCTCCCGCTCGAAACACTCGGCTGATAATTACAAGAGCTTGCCGCTCGCCACTCGATAGATCCTCGACGGAATGGAAGCCACTTCCTGGGAGCTCGATGCGTAGTTGATCGGGGTTCTCCCGGGTTAGAGGCTTGAGAGTTTTCGGATACAAGAGGAGATCGACGGCAGCCTTGAATGCCTGCCACTTGGAGACTTCCCTGTTCTCGCTTCCAGGGTTTTCACTGGGCAGGGATCCAGAAACGCACAGGGCCTTGGCGTAAGTTTCGAATTCACCATCATCGAGACGACCGCTAAATGCCGTGGATCGGGCTTCTGTTGTTTTCTGTAGGGCCACATCCTCCGCCAGCTGCGCCAAGTCAACTGCTGCATTTCTGTTGGAGACCAGCCTCCTGTCGGCGGGGAGGTAAATCAGATTGAACGTTGGGTGCGTCTTTAGGAAATTGGGATGCCCAAAGCAGTTCATGGCCGCAGTTGAGCGTGGATTGGTAACATAATGCAAATTTCCCGTCATGGGCTGAACTGAGGTTTCGTAAATTACTTCGGCTGGGATTTCGATATCACCCCATTCCGATTGTCGACTAAGTTCTTCAAGGGCCTTAATCTCGACATCTTCAAATTGAATAGTGACTGACACCGATCTTTTTTGGCTTGGGTCTCCTGGAGTCGGGATGTTGCGCGTCCAAGGTGACAGAAGACAAGCAAGCATTTTGCTCTTGCCAGTCCCGTTGGCCCCAGCTAGTGCGAGGACTTCGTGATCGGGAAGAGTGATCTCACAGTCTTGCAGTCCGCCGATATTTTCGATCTTGAGTCGAACGATTCGCATTGCCGCCCCGTCCTTACTGCCCGGTGTGTGGGCGCGATGGTACAAGTTGAGAGCCCATGCCTGGGGGCAGAGTCTCGTTGCCCGATAGGAGGAGCGATGAGGTCGGCGGAGCGGCTTTGGGGTGGCGCTGCTTTGGCGCGAGTGATCATGGCCCGTAAGCTTCCGGCGCGTCGGGCAGTCTGTGGACCTGCCCGGTAAGCACGACGTTGGGGCCATGATCTTCGAGGCTCGCGCCAAAGTGGCTCCGTAAAGCCGGGGAGCCGACCGCCCCAGCCACGACGTACCCCTTCTCTGGCATCAGGCGGCTGCATGCTTTGAGCGCGGCCCGGGCGTCGGCCGGGCTGGAGCGGGGCGGAGACAGGAGCGCAGGCCCGGCCGGGGGCCGGGCCGCGCGCGGGGAGCGGAGCGAGCCGCCTTGATCACGTGAGGAAAGTCTGAGCCAACTCGGGTTCTGCTACAGCCTGAACGACAGTTCCAACTCGTCGCCCGGCAGGTGGAACTCCTCCAGAGCCAACGGCTTGTCCGACTCCGTGAGCGTTACGCGGATGACGTGCAGGAGGGGGACCCCGTCCGCGAGTCGGAGGGCCTGGGCTTGGTCCGGTAGGGGCATGCGGGTGCGGACGTACTCCGTGAAGTGGAGTTCGTGGCCCAGGTCGGTGAGTGCGCTGTAGAGCTCCGGTGCTGGCGGCGGTGCCTCCTCCTCGTACTTGGTGTCGATCAGCACGGAGAACGGTACGTACGTCCTGTGGAGTTGGCGGAGGCGGCCGTGGTCTGCCGTTTGTAGGGCGTCGTACGTGAACATCGGCTCGCCCGGAGGGATGCGGAGTAGGTCCGCCAGGGCCAACGGGGCGTCGGTGCGGGTGGCTACGGGTGGCTCGGCGTCGGTCCAACGGATGCCGTCGGCCTCGATGTAGCGGCCGTCTGGGGCTCGGCGTACGCCGCGCGGGCGTGTGTGGCTGGGGCGGCTGTGAGGGGAGCGGGCGAAGGTGCCGCGACCCATGATGGCCTCGACGAGACCGGATGCCCGTAGCTCGGACAGACCCTGACGGACTGTGGGACGCGTCACGCCGAACTGCTTCGCCAACGCCTCCTCGGACGGGAGCGGTTGGCCGCCCGGGAAGGTGCCGTCCAAGATGCCATCGCGCAGGTAGTCGGCGATCTGCCGATACTTCGGCTGCGTGTTCTTCGGCGGCATGCGGGCCCTCCGTGACCGTGGCTTCTGCGGCTGTGCGTCGGCGTAGACGGCTTGTCTACAGGCGTGCACAGCTTCTCTCATCGCTAGGTCGGTTGACAACCCGTAGTACGGGTTGCACTCTTGCCTGTGTCACCCGTACTACGGGTGGTCTAGCAGCCCGGAGGATCGGCCTTCGGGTGCCAGAGAAGAGGAGATCCAAGAAGTGGCAAGCCTTCCGATCGACACCGCGAAGTACACGGGGATCATCTGCGCCGTTCCCCCGGCTCCGCGGGTCGCCAACCGAGAGACCGGTCAGCTCCGCGTTGACCGCGAGACCGGCAAGACCATGTATCAGATCGGGCTCTGCCTGATGGCGGGGGCGTCGGCGGACGTCGTGAACGTGAGCGTGGCCGGGGAGCCGAGTGGTGTGCAGCTCGGCATGCCGGTGGCCGTGCGGGACTTGGTCGCCACCCCGTGGGAGAACGAGGGGCGGCACGGGATCGCGTTCCGCGCGGCGGAGATCCGGCCCCTGAACGCTCCCGCGTCGGCGGGCAAGGGGGCCGCGCAGTGATGAACCTGGCCTCCTCCACCGCTTCGGCCGGTTCGTCCGGGCCGAGTTGGGTTCTGGTGGTGGCCGCAGTGCTGGTGTCGGGCCTGCTTCTCGCGGGCCCGGCCCTGCGCCGCCCCTACCCCGTTGCCTGGTGGCTGTTACTCGGCTTTCCGGTCGCCGCCTTCCGGTGCCGGATGCGGGCTCGCCGTGAGTCGGCGACCGGCACTGACCGTCGTGTCCGGGCTCGTCGGCAACGGGGCACCTCCGCCTCAGCCGCGGGTACCGCGTCGCGGGCTCATACGCCCGACCTCCGGCGGGTTCGTGCTGCTGGTACGGCTGTTACCCGGCCAGGTGCCCGAGGACTTCGTCAAGGCTGCGCCTGCCATGGCGGAGGACTGGCAGGTTCACGCGGTGCGGGTGACCTCCTGGAAGCCGGGAGTCGTACGGATTGTCGCTTCGGCGGCTGATCCGTTGGCCGCGCCTCGGGTGCCGAAGCAGCGGGGCCCTGGCCATCTGCTCCGGGTGACCGTGGGCGCGCTGGAGACCGGGGCCGCGTGGGTGCTCGACCTGCGGCGCGTGCCGCACTGGCTGATCGTGGGGGCCACCCGGTCCGGCAAGTCGACGCTGATCAACGCCCTCGTCGCGGGGCTGGCTCCGCAACCCGTCGCCCTCGTCGGGATCGACTGCAAGGGCGGCTTGGAACTGTCCCTCTACGAACCGCGGTTGTCCGCTCTCGCGACAACCGTGGGCAGGCAGTTCGACTGCTGGCCGCGCTCGTGGACCTGACCCTCGACCGCATGACCGTCTGCCGGGCGGCTCGGGTCCGCAACATCTGGGGTCTGCCGGACAAGGAACGTCCGGTCCCCGTCGTCGTGATCGTCGATGAACTCGCGGAACTCTTCCTCATCGCGAGCCGGAACGAGAAGGACGAAGCTCAGGCAGCCGGTACGGCGCTCATCCGGCTGGCCCAACTCGGCGCGGCTCTCGGGGTGTTCCTCGTCGTCGCCGGCCAACGGGTCGGCTCGGACCTGGGGCCAGGTGTCACCGCCCTGCGGGCCCAGCTTGGCGGCCGGGTCTGCCATCGCGTGGCCGACCCCGGGACGGCCGAAATGGCGCTCGGTGATCTCAACCCCGATGCGCTCAAGGCGGCTCAGGCCATCACCCCGGAGCAGGCCGGTACGGCCGTCCTCGCCTCCGGTGACGGCTGGGAGCGGGCCCGGTCGCACCTGATCACGGAGGCAGAGGCGGAAACCGTCGCCGCCGAGTACGCGCACCTGACTCCCGTCCTGTCCGAACTGCACGTCGAAGCGCCGTGAAAGGGGCCTGCCGTGCTCGTGTCCATGTCCGCCGTTCTGCTGCTCGGCCTGCTGATCTGGTTCCTCCTGCGCATCCGGTATCTGCGGTGGATCGACGCGCTGCTCTGTGGAGCCTTCGGCTTCCTGCTCTCCAAGACCGTGGCCGCGCCGTTCGCTCAGGCCTTCCTCGACGGCGTGAACGGCTTCCTCGGCCAACTCCGCTTCTGAGACGACCCATTGACCCGAGAGAGGTACATCCCGTGTCCGACTACGTCATCCGCTCCGGTGACCGTGCCGCGTTCCTGGCCGGTCTGCGGGAGCTGATCGACTTCCTGACAGCCAACCCCGCGGTCGTCGTACCGCGTCGTGCATCGGTCGCCGCCCTGGTCGACGCGTCCGACTCCGACGGCCGGCGAGAGGGAGTGGCGTCCATCGCTACTCCGCTCGGTGCGCCGACGGAAGACCTCGGCCGCGGCTACTTCGACGCTCGCCGCGAGTTCGGACCTGTCGCGTACGTCGTGCTCGCGATCCCGCCTGGGGAGCGGCAGTGATCGCCCGTATGACGGGCTCCCGACGGGGCGCGAAGTCGCCAAACCCGACCCCGTCAGGAACCCACTCCATCCGCCACGTGAGCAGTGAAAGGAGCACTCACACTTTGACCAGCGCGCATCATTCGCGCAAATCCCAGCTGCCCGACTGCGAACTCAGGCAGCGCGACTCGGAGGTCTCGACCTGCGCCGGACGGGAACAAGTCGTCCTCGTCGGGCTCGACGACACCGAGCAACGCCTGTGCCCCGCGCACGCGGCGGCACTCTGGCTCACGGATCCGACGTTCCGCTTCAGCGCCAAGACTCGGCCCGAGGGCATCTCGGCCGCGATGGCGCATGCGTTCGGCGGTGGGGGTGGTCGCCGATGACCATGACCCTCACGACGAACGCTGCTGCCCTGGTCGCCAGGGCAACTGAGGCGGACTTCGCGGCCTGGAGGCGGAACATCGTCCGCCTCGGCGGCTGCACCAACCCGATTCACCTCGTCGGCGCGGCGACCGTGTACGACACGACCACTGGCGTGGCCCTGCTTTCGTATGGGTCGGACGTCTACGGCGGTCGACTGCTCGTCGCGTGCGGCAACCGGCGCGCGACGGTCTGCCCGGCCTGCTCGGCCCTGTACCGGGCGGACACGTACCACCTCGTTCGGGCCGGACTCGTCGGCGGCAAGAACGTCACGGAGGCGGTGAGCGGCTACCCGCGCGTGTTCGTCACGCTCACCGCTCCCAGCTTCGGCCCTGTTCACACGCGGCGGTAACGCGACGGGCGCGTACGGGCCTGTCGTCCCCGCCGGGCGGGGGAGCCCTGTCCCCATGGTCGGCCGACCGGATGCCTGGAGCGTCACTCGACGGACGATCTCCGTCTCGGCGAGCCGCTCTGTCCGCGCTGCTACGACTACGCGGGCGCTGTCATCTGGCATGCGTTCGCCGGTCGGCTCTGGCATCGGTTCGGGCTGGAGCTGCGGCGGGAGGTTGCTCGGCGTGCCGGGCTGTCGCGGAGGGAGTTCGGGGAAGTTGCCCGGCTCTCCTACGCCAAGGTCGCCGAGTACCAACGGCGCGGCCTGGTCCACTTCCATGGCGTGATCCGCCTCGACGGACCGGAGGGGCCCGACTCGCCCCCGCCGGGGTGGGCGACCGTGCCGCTGTTGATCGACGCTGTTCGGGAGGTGGCCGGTCGGGTGCGGCTGGCCGCTCCGGGGGCGGCCGTCGTCGGACCGCGGGAGCTCCGCTTCGGTACGCAGGTCGACGTACGGCCGGTCACCTCGTACGGGCGGAACGCGGGGGAGCGGCCTGCCTCCGCGGCGGCCGTGGCGGGCTATATCGCCAAGTACGCCACGAAGGGAGCCGAGTCCGCCGGCGCGGTGGACGGCCGGATCTACCGCGCGCGGGACATGGTCATGCTGCCGGTGCGTGCACATGTGCTGCGCATGATCGGTACGTGCTGGTGGCTCGGCGGTCGCCGGAGTTCGAGCCGCTCGGGCTGCGTCGGTGGGCTCACATGCTCGGGTACGGCGGGCACTTCTCCACCAAGTCACGCCGCTACTCGACGACCCTGACCGCGCTCCGTCAGGCGCGTGCCGATCACCGTGCGGAGCAGCAACGGGCTTCCCTCGGCCTGGTCGACGGTCCGACGGTCACGGTCGGTCAGTGGCGTTATGCGGGTCGCGGCTACTCGCCGGCGGCGGCGCTCCTGGCCGCTTCCGTGCGGGAGGGCGGTGGTCTGCATGGCGCGTGACAGCCGTGCGAAGTCGGCCGAATTGCTCACCGTCCGCCAGGTGCTCGACGAACTGGGCGGCATCTCCCGGCGCACCTTCTACCGCTGGCGGGAACTGCGCCTCGCTCCGCCCTGCATACGGCTCCCGAACGGGGAGCTCCGGGTTCGGCGGGACGTGCTCAACGACTGGTTGGAGGAGCGGGCGGAGGGGGCCGCGTCATGAAGTCGTACAAGGTCTCTGTCTGGAAGATCTCGGTCAACAAGACGACCAAGAAACCGACGTACCTCGTGCGCTGGGTGGTCGATGGGCAGCCGTTCAGCGAGTCGCACAAGACTATGGCGCTTGCCGACCGCTTCCGGGCCAAGCTGGTGCGGGCGCTCGACAAGGGCGAGCCCTTCGACACGGTCACCGGTCTGCCCGACTCGCTACGCGGGGGCAAGGCTGCCTTGTCGTTCCTCGACTTGGCGGTGAAGTACCTGGACGCGCGTTGGTCGGAGGCGTCGGCCAAGCAACGGGACAGCATGACCGATGCACTGGCGACGGTCGTTCCCGTCGTGGTCAAACCGGCACGAGGGCGGCCTGCTCCGGAGGTGCTTCGGACGGCGTTGCGCTCGTACGTTCTGCCGGTTCCGCGAAGGGAGCGGGAGCGGCCTGAGGAGATCACTGCCGCCGTGCGGTGGATCGAGAAAGCGTCGCTTCCGGTGGGAGAACTCCAAGAGATCACCCGGGTACATGAGCTGATCGATGCGCTCGGCCGGAAGCTGGACGGGAAACCCGCTGCGACTCAGACGTACCGCCGGCGGCGCGCTGTCGTCTTCAACGCCCTGGAATACGCGGTGGAGTTGGAGCACCTTCCATCGAATCCGCTGACCCGGGTCCGGCGCAAGCGCGGGAAGCGGGCGGTGCAGGAGGTTGACCGTCGGGTGGTGGTCAACCCTCGGCAGGGTCGGGAGTTGCTGACTGCGCTCACTTACGTGGGCGGCTACGACCGGGCGAGTGGTCGGCGGCTGCGGGCGTTCTTCGGGTGCCTGTATTACGCGGCCATGCGACCGGGGGAGGCCCTGGGGCTTCGGCGTTCCGACTGCACGCTTCCGGCATCGGGGTGGGGCCGCATCGAGTTGGCGGAGACCCGTCCCACGGCGGGGAAAGCCTGGACGGACTCCGGCGAGGCTCACGACCGGCGCGGCCTGAAACAGCGGGCCCATGGCGAGGTACGCATCGTGCCGATACCGCCTCCCCTGGTGCGGCTGCTCCGGGAGCACCTGAAGGAGTTCGGCACGGCGAAGGACGGCCGGCTGTTTTCCAGCGAGCGGGGCAACGTGATCGCCGCCTCGTCCTACTCGCGCGCGTGGAAGCAGGCTCGGGAACTGGCGCTCGTCCCCGACCAGGTCTCTTCGGTCCTGGCCTTCCGCCCGTACGACCTCCGTCATGCCGGCGTGTCCGAGTGGCTCAACTCCGGTGTTCCGGCCCCGGAGGTCGCCGCTCGCGCTGGCCACTCGGTGGACGTTCTTCTGAAGATCTACGCCAAGTGCATCGACGGCCAGGAGCAGGAGATGAACGACCGGATCATGCAGGGGCTGGGGGAGGGGGACGACCTCACGGACTGACACAACCACATGACCGACGAACGGGAGCCCTGGGCCGTCTGGTCCGGGGCTGTCGTATGTTCGCTGACGTGCGGACGATCGGGTGTGATCACCGGCTGGTCGAGAGGGTGTGTCAGTCGGGGGCCAGGATGAGTACCTGTACTCAGGTGCATCTGCTGCGCTGGCGGCACGCTGACGGGCATGCAGCGGCGTTCGGTGTGGTTGGATCTTGGGCTCGCGGTCGCCCTTCTTCCGGTGTCGGCGATGCTCATCGTCTGGCTCGGAATGCATGTGATGTTCTCGGGTGATGACTTCGGATCCCCCGGCATCCGCACTGCTCATGCTGCGCGCCGTGGGGCATGGATCAACGGCTGCGTAGCGGTGGTGGTGGGCGGCGGGCTGATGGGGCTGCGACTGTGGATCGCAGGATCTCTGCACCTGCTTGTTCTTGGCGCGGCCGCTGTTCTGTTCGCCGCAGTGGCTATGCAGCATGGTTGATCACGGGAGTCTCCGGATGAGATCAACGCGTCGGCGATGTAGGTCTGCAGGACTACGCTCAGGCGGTCGTCGAATGCCCACTGACCTGCCGTGAAGCCCCTCAAGATCAACACGCTATTACAACGTGATCACTGGCAAACAGCTGCTTTCGGCGGCATCCGCCTGCACATACGCGAAGACCCCGCAATCAGCGAACGTGCTGGTGGCGGGGTCTTTGGGCACTTCCTGCGAAGTGCCCCCGGCAGGATTCGAACCTGCGCACACGGCTCCGGAGGCCGTTGCTCTATCCCCTGAGCTACGGGGGCGTGTCGGGCGCCTTGCGGGGCGGCGACGGGTAGAACCCTACCAGCTCCTTCGGGGTGTTCATGAACGGGTTTCGCGGGGG
>NZ_WVUG01000129.1 GCF_017614965.1 Streptomyces griseorubiginosus
GGGCTCAGCCGTTGCGGGGGCCGGGGAAAGCGGTTGGCCTGGTCTCCTCGCGGAGGACGGGGCTGCCCGCCGTCGGCTGGGTCGGCATCGAGCGGGCCGCGGGGACCGTCGGCACCGAGGGGATGCCGGTGCCGACGTTGACCGTCCGGGTGCCCGACGGCTCGGTCGCGCGCTCCGCCTCGGCGGCCGCCTGGGCCGCGGCCCGGCGCGCGCCGTAACGCCGGTGCACCGCCTGCTTGGTGACGCCCAGCGCGGAACCCACCGCGTCCCACGAGAAGCCGAGGGAGCGGTCGAAGTCGACCGCCGCCGTGACCAGGGTCTCGACACTGTCCCGCAGCTCCTGGGCGAGACGGACCGTCGGCGCGGGCGCGCGTCCGTAGACGACGAAGCCCGTGGACGGGCCGGAGCGGCGCGGGCGGTAGACGTTGCCCAACTGGGCGGTGAGCGTGCGCAGTGCGTCCACCTGCCGGCGGACCCGCTCGATGTCCCGCACCAGCAAGTGCAGGCTGGCCCGAGCCTGGGCGTCGTGGGTTGCGTGGTCGGCCATGAACAAGCCTCTCGAACCGGCGTGAAAGGGATCGGGCAGCGCGAATGCGGCCCTTGTGGTCAACTCTTTCTTGACCAACGCGGATTCGCTCCGCTGGTCACGCACAGGGGGCGTGAGGGCATATGCGCGCGCCCTGTGGAGGGAGGGCACGCGGTGGGGACGGTGTGCGGTGGACGCGTCGGGCGTGTTCCCGTGACGGCCGACGGTCCGTCGGCAGACGCCGTCGGCGGCTTACCCGTCGCTCCCGTCGAGGTCATAGACTTGTGCGTCGCCCGCAACCGTCGCCGTCCGAGAGGCCCGTAGCCACCCATGAAGCTCGTCTTCGCCGGGACCCCCGAGGTCGCCGTACCCGCTCTGGACGCTCTGATCGCCTCCGGGCGGCACGAGGTGGCCGCCGTCGTCACGCGGCCGGACGCCCCGGCGGGGCGCGGGCGTCGGCTCGTCGCGTCCCCCGTGGCGCAGCGGGCGGAGGAGGCCGGCATCGAGGTGCTGAAGCCGCTCAAGCCGAGGGACCCGGAGTTCCTGGAGCGGCTGCGGGAGATCGCGCCGGACTGCTGTCCCGTCGTCGCGTACGGGGCGCTGCTGCCGCGCGTCGCCCTGGACGTCCCGGCGCACGGCTGGGTCAACCTGCACTTCTCGCTGCTGCCCGCCTGGCGGGGGGCCGCGCCGGTGCAGCACTCCATCATGGCGGGCGACGAGATCACGGGAGCGTCGACCTTCCTCATCGAGGAGGGGCTCGACTCCGGGCCCGTCTACGGCACCGTGACCGAGGAGATCCGGCCCACCGACACCAGCGGCGACCTGCTCACCCGCCTCGCCTTCGCGGGCGCCGGGCTGCTCGCGGCGACCATGGACGGCATCGAGGACGGCGCCCTCAAGGCCGTGCCGCAGCCCTCCGAGGGCGTCACCCTCGCACCGAAGATCACCGTCGAGGACGCCCGGGTGGACTGGGCCGCACCGGCGCTCCGGGTCGACCGGGTCGTGCGCGGCTGCACCCCCGCCCCCGGCGCCTGGACGACCTTCCGCGGTGAGCGGCTGAAGCTGATCCAGGTCACGCCCGTCCCCGAGCGGACCGACCTGGCGCCGGGGCAGCTCGCCGTCGGCAAGAACAGCGTCCACGTGGGCACCGGTTCGTACGGCGTGGAGCTGCTGTGGGTGCAGGCGCAGGGGAAGAAGCCGATGCGGGCGGCTGACTGGGCGCGTGGTGTGCGGATCGGTGACAGGGAGAGTCTCGGCCGCTGAGGCCGACGTACCCTTGGGGCATATCGCCTGATCCCACGGGCGTATCCCCCTGATCCCGCAGGCGCATCGCCCGATCCCGCATCCGGAGCACCTTTTTCGTGAGCGACCAGCACCGTCGACCCGGCAAGCCCTACCGCAGGCCCAAGAAGGACCCCGTCCGCATCCTCGCCTTCGAGGCGCTGAGGGCCGTGGACGAGCGGGACGCCTACGCCAACCTCGTACTGCCGCCGCTGCTGCGGAAGGCGCGGGAGAAGGGCGACTTCGACGGGCGCGACGCGGCGCTGGCGACCGAGCTGGTGTACGGGACACTGCGCCGGCAGGGGACGTACGACGCGATCATCGCCTCCTGTGTCGACCGGCCGCTGCGTGAGGTCGACCCGCCGGTCCTGGACGTGCTGAGCCTCGGTGCGCACCAGCTGCTCGGGACGCGCATCCCGAGTCACGCGGCGGTGTCCGCCTCCGTCGAGCTCGCCCGTGTCGTCCTCGGCGACGGGCGGGCCAAGTTCGTCAACGCCGTTCTCCGCAAGGTTGCTCAGGACGATCTCGACGGATGGCTGGCGAAGATCGCGCCGCCCTACGACGAGGACCCCGAGGACCATCTGGCCGTGGTGCACTCGCACCCCCGCTGGGTCGTCTCGGCGCTGTGGGACTCCCTCGGCGGCGGGCGCGCCGGCATCGAGGAGTTGCTGGCCGCCGACAACGAACGGCCCGAGGTGACGCTCGTGGCCCGTCCAGGGCGCGCCACCACCGATGAACTGCTCGCCGAGGAGTCCGCCGTCCCGGGACGCTGGTCGCCGTTCGCCGTGCGGCTGGCCGAGGGCGGGGAGCCCGGGGCCATCCAGGCCGTACGGGACGGGCGGGCCGGCGTGCAGGACGAGGGCAGCCAGCTCGTCGCGCTCGCGCTCGCGGGCGCGCCCCTCGACGGGCCGGACGAGAAGTGGCTCGACGGGTGTGCCGGACCCGGCGGCAAGGCCGCGCTGCTCGCCGCGCTCGCCGCCGAACGCGGGGCCGTGCTGCTCGCCTCCGAGAAGCAGCCGCACCGGGCGGGCCTGGTGGCCAGGGCGTTGCACGGCAACCCCGGTCCCTACCAGGTCATCGCCGCCGACGGCACCCGACCGCCGTGGCGGCCCGGCTCCTTCGACCGGGTCCTGGTCGACGTGCCCTGCACCGGACTCGGCGCCCTGCGCCGGCGGCCCGAGGCGCGGTGGCGGCGCCGCCCCGAGGACCTGGACGGATTCGGCCCGCTCCAGCGCGGCCTGCTGAAGAGCGCGCTGGAGGCCGTAAGGGTCGGGGGAGTCGTCGGCTACGCCACCTGCTCTCCCCACCTCGCCGAGACCCGGGCCGTCGTCGACGACCTGCTCAAGCAGCACCCGGAGACCGAACTCCTCGACGCCCGGCCCCTGTTGCCGGGCGTGCCGGACCTCGGCGAGGGTCCGGACGTACAGCTGTGGCCGCATCTGCACGGGACCGACGCCATGTATCTGGCGCTCATTCGGAGGATTGGCTGACCTTCGCGCCGACCGCCTCCGGAGCCGGTGTCCCGCCGTCCTCGTGCGCCAGGTGGTGCGGCCACCACACCTTCTTGCCCACGTCCAGGAAGAGCGACGTCACCAGCACGGAGCGCACCACGAACGTGTCCAGCAGGACGCCGAGGGCGACCGCGAAGCCGATCTCCGCGAAGCCGACCATCGGCAGGGTGCCCAGCGCGGCGAAGGTGCCGGCGAGCACCAGTCCCGCGGACGTGATCACCGCGCCGGTCGCGGCCAGGCCCGTGACCACGCCGGGGCGGGTGCCCTGGCGGATGGCCTCCTCGCGGATACGGGTGGTCAGGAAGATGTTGTAGTCGATGCCGAGGGCCACCAGGAACACGAAGACGAACAGAGGGAAGGACACGTCCTCGCCCGCGTAGTCGAAGACGTGACGGAAGGCGAGGGCGCTCAGGCCCAGCGCGCTCGCCAGCGACAGGCACACCGTCGCGACCAGCAGGAGCGGGGCCACGAGGGCGCGCAGCAGCACGCCGAGCACCAGCAGCACGACGGCCAGGACGAGCGGGATGACCAGATAGTTGTCGTGGGTCTGGGCGTTCTCCATGTCCAGCAGGGCGGCCGTACCGCCGCCAACCTTCGCGTCGGCGCCGGGCACGGCGTGCACCGCGTCCCGTACCCGCTGCACGGTCGCCTTGGCCGCGTCGCTGTCGGAGGGGGCGCGCATGGTCGCCTCGAACAGCACCTGCCCGTCGTGCTCGGGCGCGGTGCCCGGCGGTACGCCGATGCTCTGCGGCACCACCCCGCGGTCCGCGGCGACGGCACGGCCCACCGCGACGGCCTGGGCCTTGTCGGAGACGATCACGAGCGGGTCGCCGGTGCCCGCCGGGAAGTACCGCGCCGACACCTTCTGCCCCACGATCGAGTCGGGCGTGTTGGTGAATGCGTCCGCGTTGGCGATACCCGCCGCGCGCAGCTGGAACAGCCCCAGGGACAGGACGACCAGTACCCCGGCCGTGATGCCCCAGACCATGCGGGGACGGCGGGCGAAACGGCGGCCCATGCGGGCCCAGACGCCGCGCTCGACCGGATCGGCCGAGCCCTCGTGCGGGATGGCCGGCCAGAAGATCCAGCGGCCGAAGACCAGCAGCAGGGCGGGGAAGAGCGTCAGCATGGCCAGCAGGGCGACCATCACGCCGATGGCCGCCACCGGCCCCAGGCCCCGGGTCGAGTTCATCTCGGCGACCAGAAGGACCAGCATGCTGAGCACCACCGTCGCCCCGGAGGCGAGCACCGCCGGGCCCGCCCGGTTCATGGCGAGCTCCATCGCCTCGTGCCGGTCCGTGTGCCGGCGCAGCTCCTCCCGGTAGCGGGCGACCAGCAGCAGCGCGTAGTCGGTGCCCGCGCCGAAGACGAGGACCGTCAGGATGCCGGCGCTCTGGCCGTTGACGGTCAGGCCGGCGTGTTTGGCCAGCACGTAGATCAGCGCCTGCGCCGTGAACAGGGCCACCACCACCCCGACCAGGGGCACGAACAACAGGGTCGGGCTGCGGTACGTGAACAGCAGGATCACGATCACGATCGCCATCGCGGAGAACAGCAGCGTCGAGTCGATGCCCTCGAAGGCCTTGGAGAAGTCGGCGGACGTGCCGCCGGGTCCGGTGATGTGCACCGCCAGCCCGTCGCCGCCCCTGCCGACCTGGTCGCGGATCGAGTCGACCGCGGGCGCGATGCGCTGCCAGCCCTGCGCGTCCATCGTGATCGGCACGTAGATCTGGGCGGCACGCGGGGCCGTCGTACGGTCGTAGACGGGACCGCGCGTCTCGGCGCCGCGGATGCCGTGGTCGTGCAGGGTCCTGAGCTGCCGGGCGTCCTCGGCGATCTGCCGCCGGTCCTGGACCGTCAGTCCGCTCGCGCGCGCGTAGACGACGACCGCGGGGATCTGCTCCGGCCTGAAGTGCTCGGAAGCGTTCAGGACCTGGGTGGACTCGGCGGTGCCGGGCAGCCAGGACTGGGCGTCGTTGTCCTGGGCGCTGTTGAGCTTGGAGCCGAACGGCGCCGCGATCACCAGGACCACCAGCCACAGGATCACGATCAGCCACTTGGAACGCCGTCCGCAGACGAACCGGATGGTGTTCCGCTTCCATGCGTCCAGATGCCTCATGGCGACCCCCGTGGACGTACGCGGTGCCGGTGAGCGGCCCAGCATGGCACGCTGCGCCCGCGCACAACATCCGATGAACGGCTTAGGTCCGGACCGGCGCGAACAAACGTGCCCGGACATGGCAGGCTTGGGTCATGGCCGCGCAGATCAACCCCAGCATCCTGTCCGCCGACTTCGCCCGCCTCGCCGACGAGGCGAAGGCGGTCGACGGAGCCGACTGGCTCCACGTAGACGTCATGGACAACCATTTCGTCCCGAACCTCACGCTCGGTGTGCCGGTCGTAGAGTCCCTGGCCCGTGCGACGGACACCCCGCTGGACTGCCATCTGATGATCGAGGCCCCCGATCGGTGGGCGCCCCAGTACGTCGAAGCGGGTGCCGGTTCCGTCACCTTCCACGTCGAGGCGGCCACCGCTCCGGTGCGGCTGGCCCGGGAGATCCGGGCCAAGGGCGCCCGTGCCTCCATGGCGCTGCGGCCCGCGACGCCCATCGAGCCGTACGAGGACCTGCTGCCGGAGCTGGACATGCTGCTGATCATGACGGTCGAGCCGGGCTTCGGCGGGCAGGCGTTCCTCGACATCATGCTCCCGAAGATCCGGCGCACCCGCGAGTTGATCAGCAAGCACGGCCTCGAGCTGTGGCTGCAGGTCGACGGCGGGGTCTCGGAGTCCACCATCGAGCGCTGCGCGGACGCCGGCGCGGACGTCTTCGTGGCCGGTTCCGCGGTGTACGGGGCCGAGGACCCTGCCGAGGCGGTCCGTGCCCTGCGCGCGCAGGCGCAGGCGGCCACGGCCAAGGCGTCCTGGGCATGCAACCACTGAGCCACAGGTCGGTGAACAGACGTGAACGGCGCCCATCAGGGCGGATCAAGTACGCCGAATCTGCAAGGATGAACGGCGAGTCCAGAGTGTGAACAGCAGTGAGGAGATCGCCGTGTCGGGTATGTCGGCGGGCCGGTCAGCAGTGCGGATGGGACCCGCTGAGCTGGTGCAGGCGGCGGCCATGGCCCGCCGCTTCTACCTCGAGGGCAAGTCCAAGATCCAGATCGCGGAGGAGTTCGGCGTCAGCCGCTTCAAGGTGGCCCGGGTACTGGAGACGGCCCTCGAACGGGACCTCGTGCGCATCGAGATCCGCGTCCCGGCCGAGCTGGACGCTGAGCGCTCGGACGCGCTGCGCGCCCGCTACGGCCTCAGGCACGCCGTCGTCGTCGAGTCCCCGGCCGAGGCCGAGGACTCACCCGACCCGGAGAACCTCGGTGAGGTGGCCGCCGACCTGCTCGGCGAGCTCGTCAACGAGGGCGATGTGCTCGGCCTCGCCTGGGGCCGCTCCACCATCCACATGGCCGCGGCCCTGGACAAGCTGCCGCCGTGCACCGTGGTGCAGCTGACGGGCGTGTACGACGCCGGGACCGCCGAGCGCGGCTCGGTGGAGGCCGTGCGCCGGGCTGCCCAGGTCTCCGGCGGCGACGCCCACCCGATCTACGCGCCGATGCTGCTGCCGGACGCGGCCACCGCGGCCGCGCTGCGCAACCAGACCGGGATCGCGCGCGCCTTCGAGTACTTCGACAAGGTCACCGTCGCCTGTGTCTCCATCGGCTCCTGGGAGCCCGGGATCTCCACGGTGCACGACATGCTCAGCGACGAGGAGCGCGCGCACTACGCCTCCCTCGGTGTCGCCGCGGAGATGTCCGCGCACCTCTTCGACGCCGAGGGGCGCCGGGTCGGACGGGACCTGGGGGAGCGGTGCATCACCGTCAAGACGGACCAGCTGCGCCGTATCCCCGAGGTCGTCGCGATCGCGGGCGGGGCGCGCAAGGCCGCCGCGATCGACGCGGTGCTGAGGTCGGGGCTGGTCACCAGCCTGGTGACGGACACGTCGGCGGCGGACGTCCTGATGACGGCCGGCCCGACACCGCGCTCGGCGCTCAACCGGGCGGACCCGGACGGCCCCTGACGGACGGTCGAGGGGACGGCCCGTGGCAGCATCAGCTCATGCTGCTCCGGTCCGTCCCCCGCTTGCTTCTGTGCCTGCTGGTCCTCGTGGCCGGGTGCTCCGCCACCGGTTCCGGGCCGGGGCGGTCCGACGGCACGGCGACCGTCGGGGTCGCCCGACTCCCCGCCGAGGCACGGCAGACGCTCGCCCTCATCGACCGGGGCGGCCCCTTCCCGTACGCCCGTGACGGTGTCGTCTTCGGCAACTTCGAGGGGCTGCTGCCCCGGCACGAGCGCGGCTACTACCACGAGTACACGGTGCCGACGCCCGGCTCGCGCGACCGCGGCGCCCGGCGCCTCGTCACCGGGCGGGGCGGCGACATCTACTACACCGACGATCACTACAAGTCGTTCAGGGCGGTACGCAGATGACACAGCTGACGGTCACGCTGGACCTCGACGGGGTCACGGACAAGGCGGGCCTGATGGACCGGTGCGCCCGGGACCTGCGGCTGCCGGAGTACTTCGGCCGCAACTGGGACGCGCTGGCCGACGTCCTCTCCGACCCGGGTGCGTGGCCCGAGGAGGCGGCCGGAAAGGGGCTGCTGGTCGTCGTGCACAACTGGCGCCCGTACGCCGAGGCCCGTCCCGACGAGTGGGACACCGCGCTCGACGTGTTCGCGCACGCCTCGGCCGCCACAGTGGCCCTGGCCCTTGGAGGTTCCTCCGAAGGCGCCTCTGACCTGCCTGGATGATTCGCCCGGGCAGTGCATTCAGGTCGGCATGGGACAATGAAGTACGTGCTCTTCCCCCTGGCTGACCTGTCCGGGGGCCACCTCTGATCGACTGGGATGTGCAGCACGTGCGTTTCCTCAACGACATCCAGCCCCCGTACGACCTGACGTACGACGACGTCTTCATGGTCCCGAGTCGCAGCGCCGTCGGCTCACGGCAGGGTGTGGACCTCAGCTCCCCGGACGGCACGGGCACCACGATCCCGCTGGTCGTCGCCAACATGACCGCCATCGCCGGCCGCCGGATGGCCGAGACGGTGGCCCGGCGCGGCGGACTGGTGGTCATCCCGCAGGACATTCCGATCGAGGTCGTCACCGAGGTCGTCTCCTGGGTGAAGAGCCGGCACCTCGTCCTGGACACCCCGATCGTCCTCACCCCGCACCAGACGGTCGCCGACGCCCTCTCCCTGCTGCCCAAGCGGGCGCACAACGCCGGGGTCGTCGTCGACGAGGAGCACCGTCCGGTCGGTGTGGTCACCGACCGGGACCTGACCGGGGTGGACCGCTTCACGCAGCTCGAGGTCGTGATGTCCAAGGACCTGGTGCTGCTCGACGCCGACATCGACCCGCGCGAGGCCTTCAACCGCCTCGACGGGGCCAACCGCCGCTACGCGCCCGCCGTCGACAAGGAGGGCCGCCTCGCCGGCATCCTCACCCGCAAGGGCGCCCTGCGCGCCACGCTGTACACGCCGGCCGTCGACGCGAACGGCAGGCTGCGCATCGCCGCCGCCGTCGGCATCAACGGTGATGTCGCGGGCAAGGCCAAGCAGTTGCTGGACGCGGGCGTCGACACGCTCGTCATCGACACCGCGCACGGCCACCAGGAGTCGATGATCGGCGCGATCAAGGTGGTACGGGCCCTGGACCCGCAGGTCCCGATCGTGGCCGGCAACATCGTCGCCGCGGAGGGCGTCAGGGATCTCATCGAAGCCGGCGCCGACATCATCAAGGTCGGTGTCGGGCCCGGCGCCATGTGCACCACCCGCATGATGACCGGCGTCGGCCGGCCGCAGTTCTCCGCCGTCCTGGAGTGCGCCGCCGAGGCGCGGAAGTACGGCAAGCACGTGTGGGCCGACGGCGGGGTCCGGCACCCGCGTGACGTGGCGATGGCGCTGGCCGCCGGTGCGTCGAACGTCATGATCGGTTCGTGGTTCGCGGGCACCTACGAGTCCCCGGGCGACCTGCAGCAGGACGCGAACGGGCGCCTCTACAAGGAGTCGTTCGGCATGGCATCGGCCCGCGCCGTCCGCAACCGCACCTCCGAGGAGTCGGCCTACGACCGGGCCCGCAAGGCGCTGTTCGAGGAGGGCATCTCCACCTCCCGGATGTTCCTCGACCCGGCCCGCCCCGGCGTCGAGGACCTGATCGACTCGATCATCGCGGGCGTCCGCTCCTCCTGCACCTACGCCGGCGCCGGCTCCCTGGAGGAGTTCGCCGAGAAGGCGGTCGTCGGAATCCAGAGCGCCGCCGGCTACGCCGAGGGCAAGCCCCTGCACGCCAGCTGGAACTGAGCCAAGTCCGTTGTCCTGGGCCCCCGTTGAAAATCGGGCATGCCGCCCGCTTCGCACGACAGGGGTGGGCGAGAGCAGCTGCCCCGTCCCGTGGCGCAACGAATGGGCATGCGACCGCGATGAACGCAAGGAACTTGCGCGAGTGCGCAAGGTTGCTGCATTTCGTCTGCGAAGGGGCTGCCCGTAGGGTCATGCGCTGTACGTGGCGTGGCGGGGACCCCGCTCGGTGGGTCCCCGCAGGCGCGGGGGTGCCGCCGGTCCCCGCCGCCCGAACCGCCGTGACGAAGGAGTCAGCGCGTGCTGGACCAAGGCGCACCCCCGCGAAAGCGCACCCCGTCGGCCTCACCGTCCCCGGGCCTCGGTGCGCGTCTCATGCGGCGCAAGCCGGTGGAACGCCTCGTCGCGGAGGGCGGCCAGGGTGAGGGAGGGAGCCTGAGGCGCTCCCTCGGACTGTGGCAGCTGACCATGATCAGCATCGGTGCCACCCTCGGCACCGGCATCTTCGTGGTGCTGGGCGAGGCCGTCCCCAAGGCCGGTCCGGCCGTCACCCTGTCCTTCGTGATCGCCGGGCTCACCGCCCTCTTCTCGGCCCTCTCCTACGCCGAGCTGGCCGGCACCATCCCGGTCTCCGGCTCCTCGTACTCGTACGCATACGCAACGATGGGCGAGCTGATCGCCTGGATCTGCGGCTGGTGCCTGGTCCTCGAGTACGGCGTGTCCGTGGCCGCCGTCGCCGTCGGCTGGGGCGAGTACCTCAACGAACTGCTCGACGGGACGATCGGCGTCACGATCCCGGACGCCCTGTCGGCCCCGCCCGGAGACGGCGGCGTCTTCAATCTGCCCGCACTGATCGTCGTCCTGCTGGCCATGGCGTTCCTGCTGGGCGGTGCCCGTGAGTCGGCCCGCGCCAACACCGTCATGGTGTGTGTGAAGATCGCCGCGCTGGTGCTGTTCTGCGCCATCGGCATCCAGGGCTTCCGGTCCGGGAACTACGCGCACTTCATGCCGCTGGGCATGGCGGGCGTGAGCGCCGCCGGAGCCACGCTGTTCTTCTCCTACATCGGCTTCGACGCCGCCTCCACCGCCGGCGAGGAGGCCAAGGACGCCCAGCGCGACCTGCCTCGCGCCATCATGCTGTCGCTGGTCGTCGTCACCGCGCTGTACGTGCTCGTCGCGGCCGTCGCCGTCGGTGCCAAGCCCTGGCGGCGGTTCAACGACTCCGAGGCCGCGCTCGCCCAGATCATGCGCGAGGTCACCGGTCAGACCTTCTGGGGCACCCTGCTCGCCGCCTGCGCGGTCATCGCCATCGCCAGCGTGGTGCTGACCGTCCTCTACGGCCAGACCCGCATCCTCTTCGCGATGTCCCGCGACGGACTCGTGCCCAAGGTCTTCGCCAAGGTCCACCCGAAGACCGGCGCCCCCCGCGCCAACACGGTGATCGTGTCGCTGTTCTGCGGCGTCCTCGCGGCCGCGATCCCGCTCGGCCAGCTCGCCGACGCCACCAGCATCGGCACGCTGTTCGCCTTCGCGCTGGTCAACATAGCCGTCGTCGTACTGCGCCGGACCCGCCCGGGGATGCACCGCACCTTCCGCGTCCCGCTCTCGCCGGTGCTGCCCGCGCTCGGCTTCGCGTTCTGCGTCTGGATGATGGGCAGTCTGTCCACCGTCACCTGGGTCGTCTTCGGTGTCTGGATGGCCGTCGGGCTCGTGGTCTACTTCGGGTACGGCCATCGCCGCTCCCGTCTGGCAACACCGGAAAGCTGATCCACTCACCGTGCTGAACGATCTCGACGAACGCATCGTGCACGCCCTCGCCGAGGACGCCCGCCGCTCCTACGCGGACATCGGGCAGATCGTGGGCCTCTCCGCCCCCGCCGTGAAGCGGCGGGTGGACCGGCTGCGGGCCACGGGCGCCATCACCGGTTTCACCGTCCGGGTGGACCCCTCGGCCCTGGGCTGGGAGACCGAGGGGTTCGTCGAGATCTACTGCCGGCACAACACCTCGCCGGAGACCATCCGGCGAGGTCTGGAGCGGTACCAGGAGGTCGTCGCCGCCTCCACCGTCACCGGCGACGCGGACGCCATCGTGCAGGTCTTCGCCTCCGACATGCGGCACTTCGAGCGTGTGCTGGAGCGGATCGCCGGGGAGCCGTTCGTGGAGCGCACCAAGTCCGTCCTGGTGCTGTCGCCGCTGCTGCGCCGCTTCTCGTCGGGCTCGCCCGGGTAATACGGGGGACCAAGCCGCCCGGCCCGCCTACCATCGGTGGCATGACCTGGCGACATTGATCCTCCACCGCCGGCGCCCGCCGGATCACCACGACGCTGTACGGCTACGCGTTCCTGGACGACTTCGTCCTGCTCTACCCGGTGTACGCGCTGCTGTTCAGCGACACCGGCCTGTCCGTCTGGCAGATCTCCTCGCTCTTCGTCATCTGGTCGGTGACCGGAGTCGTCCTGGAGGTGCCCTCCGGTGCCTGGGCCGACGCGGTCTCCCGGCGCCTGCTGCTGGTCCTCGGTCCGCTGCTGACCGCCGTCGGCTTCGCCCTGTGGGTGCTCCTGCCCTCTTACTGGGCGTTCGCCCTCGGCTTCGTGCTGTGGGGCGCCCGGGGAGCCCTGGTCTCCGGCGCGCTGGAGGCGCTCGTCTACGAGGAGCTGGAGCGGCTCGGTGAGGGCGAGCGGTACGCGCGTGTGATGGGCCGGTCCCGTGCGGCGGGGCTGGTCGCGGTGATGGCCGCGATGGGTCTGGCCGGGCCGGTCCTCGCCTGGGGCGGCTTCGCGGCCGTGGGCGCGGCGAGCGTGCTGGCCTGCCTGGCGAGCGCCGTCGTGGGGAGCCGGTTCCCGGAACACCGGGCGGCCGCGGAGGGCGAGGCCGAGGGCTGGGTCGCGACCCTCAGGAGCGGCTTCTCGGAGGTCCGGCGCGAGCGCTCGCTGCGCGGGGCGATCCTCCTCGTCCCCGTCGTGACCGCCGTGTGGGGAGCGCTGGACGAGTACACGCCTCTGCTGGTGCGCGAGACCGGTGTGTCCGAGGCGCGCGTGCCCTGTCTGCTCCTGCTGGTCTGGGCGGGCGCCACGGCCGGCAGCCTGCTCGCGGGGCGCTGCGAACGGCTGGGGAGGAGAGGCCTCGCCCTGCTGCTCGGGGGAGCGGCCGTCGCCCTCGCGGCGGGCGCCGCGGCCGGGACGCCGGTCGCCCTCGGCCTGGTGGCCCTCGCCTTCGGCGGCTTCCAGCTGGCGACGGTCCTCGCCGACGTCCGCCTCCAGCAGCGCATCGACGACACCGGACGGGCCACCCTCACCTCGGTCGCCGGCCTCGGCACGGAACTGCTCACCGTCGCCGTGTACGCCGGATACGCGGCAACGGCCACGCGTACCGACCACGCCACCACCTTCGCCCTGTTCGCCCTGCCCTACCTGCTGACGGCACTCGTCCTGACGATCCGCGCCCGCGAGCGGTAGCGCCCGGCGCGCAACGAATCGTCGTACGAGCGCTTCCGGGCGGCGCGTCCAGAGCACGCTCGAACGTGACGTCGCGCGGTCGCCCATCGGTCGACGACCCTGCTGGGGCGACAGGCCCGCGCACCGGGCGCGCAACGAATCGTCGTCGGACGGCTGTCGTACGCAATGAACCGCTCACCGGCGCGCAACGGCTTCTTCTTGCTGGTCGTGGCGCCGCGACCGTACCTTCTAGGTGACCCTCAAAAGCATCCGCACCGGTGAGGAACCCGCATGCGCACCGCCCTGCTCCAGAGCTCCGGACGTCCCGGATCCGTCGCCGAGAACCTCAAGGTCCTCGACGCGGCCGCGGGCCGTGCCGCCGCCGCGGGGGCCGCGCTGCTGGCCGCGCCGGAGATGTTCCTGACCGGCTACGCGATCGGCGACGACATCGCGCGCCTCGCCGAGCCGGCCGACGGCGAGTCCGCCGACGCGGTCGCCGAGATGGCCGCCCGGCACGGCATCTCCCTCGTCTACGGCTACCCGGAGCGGGACGGCGAGACCGTCCACAACTCCGCGCAGCTGATCTCCGCCGACGGCACCCGGCTCGCGAACTACCGCAAGACCCACCTCTTCGGCCCCGCCGAGCGCGAGCACTTCACCCCCGGCGAGCAGTCGCTCGTCCAGGCCCGGCTCGGCGGCCTGACCGTGGGCCTGATGATCTGCTACGACGTCGAGTTCCCGGAGAACGCCCGCGCCCACGCCCTGGCCGGCACCGACCTGCTCGTCGTGCCGACGGCGAACATGCACCCCTTCCAGTTCGTCGCAGAGGCCATGGTCCCGGTGCGCGCCTGGGAGAACCAGATGTACGTCGCCTACGTCAACCGGGTCGGCCCGGAGGGCGAGTTCGAGTTCTTCGGACTGTCCGCCCTCGCCGGCCCCGACGGCATCGCCCGCACCCGCGCCGGCCGCGGCGAGGAACTGGTCGTCGCCGACGTCGACCCCGCCTTCCTCGCCGCCTCCCGCGAGGCCAACCCGTACCTGAAGGACCGCCGCCCCGGTCTGTACGGGTCCCTGGTCTGAAGCACCCCCAACGCCCTGTCTGTGCAAGGAGTCCGTACCCCATGACGTCCACCGTGCCCAACGCCGTCGAGCATGCGGACGAGCAGCAGCTGCCGCCGATCACCATGTTCGGCCCGGACTTCCCGTACGCCTACGACGACTTCCTCGCCCACCCGGCGGGCCTCGGCCAGATACCGGCGACCGCCCACGGCACCGAGGTCGCGGTCATCGGCGGCGGACTGTCGGGCATCGTGGCCGCTTACGAGCTGATGAAGATGGGCCTGAAGCCGGTCGTGTACGAGGCCGACCGGATCGGCGGACGGCTGCGGACCGTCGGCTTCGACGGCCAGGGCACCGAGGGCCTGACCGCCGAGATGGGCGCGATGCGCTTCCCGCCCTCCTCCACCGCCCTCCAGCACTACATCGACCTGGTGGGCCTGGAGACCCGGCCCTTCCCCAACCCCCTTGCCGAGGCGACCCCTTCGACCGTCGTCGACCTCAAGGGCGAGTCCCACTACGCCGAGACGATCGACGACCTGCCGCAGGTCTACCGCGATGTCGCCGCCGCCTGGAACAAGTGCCTCGAAGAGGGCGCCGACTTCTCCGACATGAACCGGGCGATGCGCGAGCGCGACGTGCCGCGCATCCGCGAGATCTGGGCGCGGCTCGTCGAGAAGCTCGACAACCAGACCTTCTACGGCTTCCTCTGCGACTCCGAGGCGTTCAGGTCGTTCCGGCACCGGGAGATCTTCGGCCAGGTCGGCTTCGGCACCGGCGGCTGGGACACCGACTTCCCCAACTCCATCCTGGAGATCCTGCGGGTCGTCTACACCGAGGCCGACGACCACCACCGGGGCATCGTCGGCGGCTCCCAGCAGCTGCCGCTGCGCCTGTGGGAGCGCGAGCCGGAGAAGATCGTCCACTGGCCCTACGGCACCTCGCTCAAGTCCCTGCACGTCAACGGCGAGCCCCGCCCCGCCGTGACCCGGCTGCACCGGGCGGCCGGCAACCGGATCACCGTGACCGACGCGGGCGGCGACATCCGCACCTACAAGGCGGCGATCTTCACCGCCCAGTCCTGGATGCTGCTGTCGAAGATCGCCTGCGACGACTCGCTCTTCCCGATCGACCACTGGACCGCCATCGAGCGCACCCACTACATGGAGTCCAGCAAGCTCTTCGTGCCCGTGGACCGGCCGTTCTGGCTGGACAAGGACGAGGAGACCGGCCGGGACGTCATGTCGATGACGCTCACCGACCGCATGACGCGCGGGACCTACCTCCTGGACGACGGTCCGGACCGGCCGGCGGTCATCTGCCTGTCGTACACCTGGTGCGACGACAGTCTGAAGTGGCTGCCGCTGTCCGCGAACGAGCGGATGGAGGTCATGCTGAAGTCGTTGTCGGAGATCTATCCGAAGGTCGACATCCGGGGGCACATCATCGGCAACCCGGTGACCGTGTCCTGGGAGAACGAGCCCTATTTCATGGGCGCGTTCAAGGCCAACCTGCCTGGCCACTACCGCTATCAGCGGCGCCTGTTCACGCACTTCATGCAGGACCGGCTGCCCGAGGACAAGCGGGGCATCTTCCTCGCCGGAGACGACATCTCGTGGACGGCGGGCTGGGCGGAGGGCGCCATCCAGACCGCGCTGAACGCGGTCTGGGGCGTCATGCACCATCTGGGCGGCGAGACCGACGCGGCCAACCCGGGCCCGGGCGACGTGTACGACGAGATCGCGCCGGTCGAACTGCCGGAGGACTAGACACCGGCCGCGCGGACCGCCTCGTACACCTCGGCGGCCAGGTCCTTGAGCTCCTCGGCGTCCCGGGCGGTGCCCTGGAAGTCGAAGAAGAACGCGTCCAGGCCACTGCGCTCGGCGTGCACCGCCAGATCGTCGACGATCTGCGCGGTGCTGCCCTGGAACGGGGAGCGGTCCGCGCCGTCGTGGCCCTTGGGGTCGTGCGAGGCGTTGATCCGCACCCAGGTCTCGATCGGTGCGCTGCGGCCGCGCTCGGCCGCCAGGTCCTGCACCTGCCGCCACTGCGCGGCCAGTCGGTCCGCGCCCATGGCGATGGGCATCCAGCCGTCGGCGCGGTCGACGAGCCGGGTCATCGCCTTCCTGCTGTTGGTGGGCAGCAGGACCGGGATCGGACGGGCGGGCTTGGGGCCCACCACCGCCGAGGCGATCCGGGTGATCCGGCCCTCGTAGGTCACCGGGTCCGGACCCCACACGGCCCGGCACACGTCGATGATCTCGTTCAGGACCCGGCCCCGCTCCTCGAAGGGCGCCACGCCGGCGGCCGCGTACTCGTCCAGTGACCAGCCCGTGCCGAACCCCGCCAGCACCCGGCCGCCGCTCGCGGCGTCCAGGGTGGCCAGCGACTTGGCCAGCTGGAAGGGGTTGTGCAGCGGGGCGACCAGGATGCTGGTGCCCAGTCCGGCCCGCTCGGTCGCCGCGGCGGCCAGGGTCAGCGTCACCAGAGGGTCCGGAACCCCGCGGTACAGGTCGGGCCACGCCAGCCCGTCGATGCCGTACAGACCCTGGGTCGCGGGTTCGGGGAACAGGGCCCGCTCGTAGACCCACAGGCTCTCGTAGCCGATCCGCTCGGCGGTGCGGGCCACGTCGGGCACGTCGCGTCCGATGTCGTACTGCTGTGCTTGCGGGAGGCTCAGTCCCAGCCGGACGGCCATGCGTGCGCTCCTTCGCGTCGGTTCAACGGGCAACCTAATCCGGCAGCGGGGTGAGCAGTATGCGGCACGCGAATCCGACGGCCGTATCCAGCCGTTCGGTGAATTCCTCGGCCACGTCCGGGAGTCGGCGCAGCGCCCACAGGGCCCGCGCGGTGGTCCAGGTGGCGTCGCGGGCGCGCTCCAGGCTCCAGGAGCCGAGCAGGTGGGTCAGCGGGTCGGCGATCTGGAGCAGGTCGGGGCCCGGCATCAGATCCTCGCGGATGCGCTCCTCCAGCGAGACGAGGAGGTCGCCCACGCGGTCGAACTCATCCTCCAGATCGGCCGGTTCGCAGCCGAGGCTACGACAGGTGTCCACGACGGCCAGCGCCAGGTCGTGGCCGATGTGCGCGTTGATGCCCGCCAGCGCGAACTGCAGGGGACGTACGCCGGGATGACGGCGGAACTGGAACAGGGGGCGCCAGCAGGCGGGCGGGCGGCGGTCGTCCGCCACGGCCTCCACGGCCGCGAGGTAGCGCTCCGCGAACCGCACGTCCAGCGTGATCGCCGCCCGTGGGTCGGAGAACACGCCCCGGTCGATGTGCCGGTCGACGGACTCCGTGACGGCGAGGTAGACGCGGTTGAAGACGGCCAGGCCGTCCCGCTCGGGCAGGCTCGCGTCCAGGGCGCGCATACGGGAGACGACCGTGTCTACGGATGTGGTGAAGTGTTCCAATTGCGCCATGGGGGAAGGGTCCCAGTCCTAGGCTGACGTGAGCGCCGCCGGGCCCGGTGCTTCCCCGGAACGGGGGAACGCGCTCGCGGCGGGGGGAGGGAGGAGCGAGGCCGTGTCAGGCTTGCGTGCCCGGCGTCTGGCGGCCCGCAGGGCCGAGCGCCGGCGTGCCGCCCGGCGGGGTGCCATGGTCACCCTCGCAGCCGTCGTGGTCGCCGTCGGTACCACGACCGGCATCGTGTCCGCCCTCGACGACGGGCGGGGCGCGGGCACCGAGGCGGCGAAACCGGAGGTGACCGGATCGCCTACGCCGGACCAGGTGTCCGCGACACCGAGGATCACCAAGTCCCCGTCGCCCGTCCGGAGTTCATCGAGGACAAGCAGCCCGGCGCCCACCAGGACGAAGGAGAGCCCGCGACCGCCGACGGTGTCCGCCCGTCTCTACCTGTACCCCGGCTCCGAGGTCCTCGAGTGGGTCCGCGCCCACCCCGGCGACCCGCGCACCCCGCTCATCGACTCCCGGATCGCCGACGAACCGGCGGCCGTGTGGTTCACCGACCCCACACCCGCGACCATCGCCTCCCGCGTCCGCGCGGTCACCTCGGGAGCCGCCGCGCAGGACCGGGTGCCGGTCCTCGTGGCGTACGCGATACCCGACCGCGACTGCGGCGGCGCCTCCCAGGGCGGGGCGCCGGACCTCGCCGCCTACGACGCGTGGATCGACTCCTTCGCGACCGGTCTCGGCCGGGGCGAGGTCATCGTCGTCCTGGAGCCCGACTCGATCGCCCAGTCCGACTGCCTCTCCGGAAGCGAACGCACCGCCCGCTTCGCCTCCCTGGCCCGCGCAGGCCGCGTCCTGAAGGACGCCGACCCGAAGGCCCGCGTGTACTACGACGCCGGGCACTCCGGCTGGAACCCGGCCGACAAACAGGCCGACCTGCTGAGACAGGCGGGAGCCGCCTCCCCCGACTCCTCCGACGGAATCTTCAGCAACGTCTCCAACTTCCGCACCACGGCCGACGAGATCGCCTACGACCGTACGGTCCTCGCCGACCTGGGCGGCCCCGCCGGCCTCGGCGCCGTCATCGACACCAGCCGCAACGGCAACGGCGCACCGCCCGACGGACAGTGGTGCGATCCGGCGGGCCGCGGGATCGGGCGGGCGCCGACGCTCAGCACCGGCGAGGCGCGCATCGACGCCTATCTGTGGGTGAAGCTGCCGGGGGAGTCGGACGGGTGCAAGGGGGCGCCGGGGACGTTCAGTCCGTCGTACGCCTACGACTTGGCCTCGTCGTAGGAGGACGTGCCCTCGTCCAAGAGCGGCTCCTGCGACGTGAGGTGGGGCGGGGCGAAGGCGCGCAGCGGGTGGTGGCCGGTGATGCCCGGGATCGCGGCCACGACCGCGCCGAACTTGGGAACAGAGGCCGAACAGGCGGGCGAAGCCGGCGACGAGGAGCGCGCCGGTGACAGCGAGCAGCCCAGGTAGGTCGGCACCCGGCCCCGCGTCGCCAGCAGGAAGATCACGGTGGCGACGCCCGACATCATGATCGCGAGGTTGGGGTCCAGGCCCATCAGCACCGGCGCCACGAAGGACGCGCCGAACATCGCGACCACGTGCTGGGCGCCGAGCCCGACGGTGCGTGGCCAGGAGAGCCGCTCGTCGGGCCGTACCACCGCTCCGGGCGCGGGCGTCCGCCCGTCTCCGTGCAGTTTCCAGCGCACGCCGAGGTCCATGGGGCGGATTCGCTTTCTCTGTACATGAAGTCCTGTCCGGACCATTGTCACGGCTACCTCAGGGTTCTACGCTCGCACGGTCCTACTCATGAACCACGTTCACATTCCTGATCGTCCGTTCGATGGATCGGAGTGCTTGATGAGTGGAAGATCCCGCGCGGCCGTGCTGCTCGCCGCCGTGGTGACCATCGGAGCCGCCCTCGTCCCCTCCGCACACGCGAGCCCCAAGGCCCCCGACACCGCCGTCCTCGACGGCGGCCGACTGCAGCAGACGAAAGCCCGCCTCGACCGCGGTGATCCCCAACTGCGCCGGGAACTGCGGACCTTGACGGCCCGCGCCGACACCTGGCTGAACCAGGGTCCGTGGACGGTCGTCGACAAACCCAAGCCCGCCCCCGGCGGCGACGTCCACGACTACCTCAGCCAGGCCCCCTACTGGTGGCCCACCACGACCCCGACCGCCGACAATCCCTGGGGCTGCCCGTACGTTCAGCGGGACGGACAGCGCAACCCCGAGGTCGACAGCGGCACCGACCGCCAGGACGTCGAGAAGGTCTTCGACTCGACGTACGACCTCTCGCTCGCCTGGTACTACACCGGCAGGCGGGTGTACGCCGAGAAGGCCGCGCAGGTCCTGCGCACCTGGTTCCTGGACCCGGCCACCCGGATGAACCCGAACCTGAACCACGCCCAGTTCATCCCGTGCAAGTACGACGGACGCGCCATCGGCATCATCGACTTCTCGCAGTCGTACACCAGCGTCCTGGACGCCCAGGCTCTCCTCGCCACCGGGGCGCCGGGCTGGAGCGCCAAGGACCGCGCCGCGATGGGCAAGTGGAACGCCGACTTCCTCGGCTGGCTGAAGAACAGCGCCTTCGGCAAGGACGAGGGCGCCGCCGCCAACAACCACGGCACCTTCTACGACATGCAGCTCGCCGCCCTCGCGTACGCCACCGGCGACCGGGCGCTGGCCCGGAAGACCGTTCTGGACGCGCGCGCCAGACGCATCGATCCGCAGATCGCCGCCGACGGCAGCCAGCCGCAGGAGCTGGCCCGCACCCGCAGCTGGCACTACTCGACCTTCGACCTGGTCGCCTACACCCGGCTCGCGGCGATCGGCCGGCACGTCGGCGTGAATCTGTGGGCTTATCACGGGCCAGACGGTCAGGGTGTCCTGAAGGCCGTGGACTTCCTGCTGCCCACCGCGACCGGGTCCGCCACCTGGCCGTACCCGGAGCTGGAGTTCCACCGCTACGCGGCGAGCGACGTCGTGCACGCGGCGGCGGACGCGGGGGACAAGGCTGCTCAAAGGGCCGTCGCGAAACTGGAGGCGCCCCCCGGCGGTGACCTCTGGGAGCTGCGTCCGGCAGCCGAGCAACTGGACTCCATAGCGGGCTGACCAGGCCCGTCCCGACCGGGGCTCCTGAGCGTCCGCTTAGGATGGAGTGTCCCCACCGCTTCACCCTTGACGCTCAGGAGCCCCACCCGTGACCGCCGAAGCCCCGATCGCGCCCGCCCTGTCCCACGGCCGGCTGATCCCCGTCACCGTCCACTTCGACGACCTCGACGCGCTCGGCCTCCTCCACAACGCCCGCTACCCGCTGATGGTGGAGCGCGCCTGGGCCGAGCTGTGGCAGGAGCACGGCATCCACTTCGCCGGCGACTGGGCGGCGGCCGGCGACGCCTGCAACGCCGTCAAGGAACTCCGCGTCAGTTACGAGGCCCCGGTCACCCGGCCCGGCACCTACGCCGTCCACCTCTGGCTGGAGCGGCTCGGCACCACCGGCCTGACCTACGGCTTCCGGTTCTGCTCCGAGGACGGCGCGGTCACCTACGCACAGGGCACCCGGGTCCTGGTCCGGCTGGACCCCGGGACGATGCGCCCCGCGCCGTGGAGCGACGCCTTCAGGGCCGCGGGTCGGGAACTGCTGCACTCGGCGGACTGACCTTCGGCCGGTTGCGCTCGCCGGTCCTGAGCACCCCGGCGAAGGCCGCGAGACCGCCGGCCAGCACGGTCACCAGCACGAACGACACCACCAGGCTCGTCGCCTGCGCCACCCCGCCGATCAGGCCGGGCGCGATCAGGCCCGAGGTGTAGGTGATGGTCGCGACGCCCGCGATCGCCTGACTCGGATTCGGGCCGCTGTGCCCGGCCGCCGCGAAGCACAGCGGTACGACGACGGCGATGCCGAGCCCGAGCAGCGCGAAGCCGCCCATCGCCACGACCGGTTCGCCCGCGACGACGATCAGCAGGCCGCCGAGGACGGCAAGGACACCGCCGGCCCGCACGGTGCGCACCGCGCCGAAACGGTTGACCACCGCGTCGCCCACCAGTCGCGCCACCGCCATGGTGAGCATGAATCCGGTCGTGCACGCCGCCGCGAGCGCCGCCGAGGTGTCCAGCTGGTCGCGCAGGAACACCGCCGACCAGTCCAGGCTCGCGCCCTCCGCGAACACCGCGCAGAAACCGACGGCGCCGATGAGCAGGGCGGACCTGGGCGGCAGCGCGAACCTCGGCGGGGGCTCCTCGTCCTCGGCGGGCTGCAGGTCGAGCACCCAGGTGCAGGACAGCAGCCCGAGTGCGGTGAGGGTCGCCGCAGCGAGCGCGAAGTGGACACGGGCGTCCGCGCCGAGGTGCGCGGCGAGCGTGCCGCCCGCCGAGCCGATCAGGGCGCCCGCACTCCACATGCCGTGCAGACCGGACATGATCGACTTGTCGAGACGGTGCTCGATCTCGACGCCCAGCGCGTTCATGGCGACGTCGGCCATGCCCGCGCTCGCGCCGTAGACGAACATCGCCAGGCACAGCGTGAGCAGGTTCGGGGCCAGCGCCGGCAGGATCAGGGACAGGGTCCACATCGCGATCAGCCCGCGCAGGGCCGTACGGCTGCCGAAGCGGTGGCTGATGCGCCCGGCCAGCGGCATGGCGCAGGACGCGCCGAACGCGGTGAAGGCGAGCGCGAAGCCCAGCTCGCCCGCGCTGAGGTGGGCGTGCTCCTGGACCCAGGGAACGCGGGTGGCGAACGAACCGGTGACGGCGCCGTGCACGGTGAACACAGCGGCCACGGCGTACCGGGCCCGCCTCACCTCGTGCCGGTCGTAGACCACGTCACTCATTCTCGGCCCTCCCGTCGCCGCTCCGGTCCCGCTCGCGGCGGATAAACTATCAGGAACCCTGCCTGATAAATAGGGGATTACTGGCCGTACGGGACCCCGGGCCTCGCGCCCGGCCGTCCCGCGATCTGGAAGGATCCCGGCATGCCCGCATCCCCGAGCACCGCCCGGGCCATCAACGACCGGCTCGCCCTGCGTCTGCTCCAGCAGGAAGGCCCGCTGACGGCGGGGCGGTTGAAGCAGCTGACCGGACTCTCCCGGCCGACGGTCGCCGACCTCGTCGAGCGCCTCACCGCGTCCGGGCTGATCACCGTGGTCGGCGAGGCGGGCGAGGTGCGGCGCGGGCCGAACGCGAAGCTGTACGGCATCGTCGCCGACCGCGCGCACCTCGCGGCCCTGGACGTCCGCACGGAGGGCGTCTCCGTGGTCGTGTCCGACCTGGTGGGGCGGGTGCTCGCGGAGGCGTCGGTGCCGATCGGGGGTGACACGGGGACGGGGCCGGCGGTGGAGCAGACGGTCGCGCTGGTGGAGCGGGTGGCCAAGGAGGCGGGGGCGGACCGGCTGCACACCGTCGGCATCGGCGCGCCGGGCCTGATCGACCCCGCCACGGGGGAACTGCGTGACTCGACAGGCCTGCCGGAATGGCACCGCCGCCTGGTCGCCGCCCTTCAGGAACGGCTCCCCGAGGCCCGCGTCAGCATCGAGAACGAGACCAACCTGGCGGCGCTGGCCGAACAGCGCGACGGCGCCGCCCGGGACCGCGACACCTTCGTCCTGCTCTGGCTCAGCCATGGAACGGGCGCCGCCGTGGTCCTGGACGGGAAGCTGCGCCGGGGCGCCTCCGGAGGCACGGGCGAGATCGGCTTCCTGCCGGTCCCGGGAACGACGGGACTGCCGTCGGCGACGGACTGCGAGGGCGGTTTCCATTCGCTGGCGGGGGCTGCTGCGATCGGCAGGCTGGCGACGGAGCGGGGGATACCGGCCGGCGGCGATGACTCCGTCGGCGAGGGTACGGACGGGGCAACGGCGGCGGCGCTGGTCCGGGTCGCAGTGGCCGCCGTCCGGGAGGGTGCCGGGGGCGGAGG